>DAHVTI010000476.1 GCA_027324255.1 Bryobacterales bacterium
CCGCCCGGGCGGAGCTCGCCTTCCTGGCCGGCGCCGTCTTCCTCTTCGTCTACCTGCCGGTCATGGAGCAGGAGGAGCAGCACCTCGCCAAGCTCTTTCCCGACTTCGCCGCTTACGCCGCCCGCGTCCACCAGTTGTTCCCCACGCTGCCTCCGCGGTTCCCTCCGCGGCAGTTCTCCTGGCAGGTCTACCTGCGCAACAAGGAGCAGAAAGCGCTCTACGGATTCCTGGCCGTCTACGGGTTCCTCATCGCAAAAGCGGCCTGGGGCGGCCTGTGAGATGCTAGCAGCATGAAATTGACCTTCCACGGGGCCGCGCAGACCGTCACCGGCTCCATGCACGAGCTGCAGGTGAACGGGCACAGATATCTGCTCGATTGCGGCCTCTATCAGGGCCGGCGGAAAGAGGCGCGCGACCGCAACGCCAACTTCCCCTTCCCCGCTTCCCAAGTGGATGGCGTCGTCGTCTCCCACGCCCACATCGACCACACCGGCAACCTGCCCACGCTGGTGAAAAACGGCTTCTCCGGGCCCATCTACGCCACCCCCGCCACCGTCGACCTCTGCCACTCGATGCTGCCCGACTCGGCCTACCTGCAGGAAAAGGACGCGCTCTTCATCGCCAAGCGCAAGGGCCGCCGCCGCAAGCTCGGCCAGGAAGACGAACTCGAGCCCGTCGAGCCGCTCTACTCCATCGCCGACGCCGAAAAGGCGCTGGGTATGTTTCAGCCCGTCCTTCAGGACACCGGCAGGGAGATCGGCCCGGGGCTCCGCTACCGCGCGCTCGACGCCGGCCACATGCTCGGTTCCACCTCGCTCGTCTTCGACATCGAGCAGGACGGACTCCGCCGGCGCCTCGCCTATTCCGGCGACGTCGGCCGCCCCAACCTGCCCATCATCCGCGATCCCGAGCCGCTGCCGCCCGTCGACTACCTCATCATGGAGTCCACCTACGGCGACCGCCTCCACAAGAACATCGGCGCCGTCAAGGATAAACTCGCCGATGCCATCAACCGCACCTGCGAACGCGGCGGCCGCATCGTCGCTCCCGCCTTCGCCGTCGGCCGCACCCAGCAACTCGTCCTGCTGCTCCACGAACTGATCGAGGAACAGCGCATCCCCGGCATCCCGATGTTCGTCGACAGTCCCCTGGCCATCAACGTCACCGACGTCTTCCGCCGCCATACCTACCTGTTCGACGAGGAGACGCGGCACTTCCTCGAAAACGGCGACGACCCCTTCGGCTTCAAGTTGCTGCGCTACGTGCGCGAAGTCTCCGAATCCAAGGCCCTGAACGATTTGCGCGGACCCTTCCTGGTGCTCTCCGCCTCCGGCATGTGTGAAGCCGGCCGCATCCTCCACCACCTGCGCAATTCGATTGAAAACCCCAGGAACATGGTGCTGATCACCGGCTTCCAGGCCGAACACACCCTAGGGCGCAAAATCGTCGAGAAATGGCCCGAGGTGCCCATCTTCGGCGAGCCCGTCCGGCTGCGGGCCGAAGTCGTGAAGCTCAACGAACTCTCCGGCCACGCCGACCAGCACGAATTGCTCGCCTGGCTCAAGCCCATGACGCAGACCCTCAAGCGCGTCTTCCTGGTCCACGGCGAACCCTCGCAGTCCGCCGCGCTAGCCAAGGCCATCGAAACCACCTATGGTTTGCCCGTGACCATCCCGGCCCGCGGCGACTCTTTCGTGCTCGATTGAGCCGGATTTCCCCGCCGCCGGCGCGTGAGAGTACCAGGACTCTCAAGCTGTACAAATTGGGACTCTTAGACCTTCCCTTGCAATGCCCTTCCGGCATTGAATGGAAGACGAGATGAACGTCACTGCCACCGCCGGAACTTCCCAGCGTATCTCCGCCGCTCCCGCAGCCGGCCTCTTCTTCCAGTACAGCTACCTCCAGCTACTGGATATCCTGACCACCCTCGCCTTTCTCCTCGCCGGGGTGCAGGAGGCCAATCCGCTCGCCCGCTGGCTGATGCTGATGACAGGCACGCCCCTGGCCGGCCTGGTGGCCATCAAATCCATCGCCCTGCTCATCGGTCTGTTCTGCTGGTGGCGCGGCAGGATTGCCCTGCTGCGCAAGGCGAATCTGTTCTTCTCGTGCGTCGTCGCCTGGAATCTCTTCTGCCTGATCCTCGGCCTGGCTGCCAAAATGAAGGGCTAGCCGCTCCCCTTACCCGCCGTGCGTGTTCAGATGCACCTGGATCTTGCTGAAAATCGCCGATAGCGGCGCCGTCACCTGGTAGGGAACCGTGGCTGCTATCGCCACTGCCACGAACCCCAACAGCAGGGCGTACTCCACCAGTTCCTGGCCTCTCCTGTTTTGGGCCGAGCCAGGGGTGAACAACTCCCGCAGTTGTTGCCTGACTACTTCGAAATAGCCCCGTGCTTCGTGGCGCATGGTAGCCCTCCCATGTCTTTCGTACTAGTTCCATCGTGCTGGAGGAGGCTCGCCGGAACAACCCAACGAATTCCGTAGAACTACCTCCAAAGTCCCTTAGGACTCTGCAGATTGCTTACTCCCAACCTGGGGAATTCTCCCCTGCTGCGCCAATCGGAATCGTCCATCGCCCCTCCTTCCGCTCGCCGCAAAGGACTCTCTTGCCCATCGTCTATACTGGCTACTTGGCCCTGAAAGTCAGCATCCTGATCCCCGTCTACAACGAGCGCACCGTGGTCGAGGCCAGCCTGCGCCAGGTCCTCGCCGCCCCGCTGCCCGAGGGCTTGGAGCGCGAGCTCGTCATCGTCGACGACCGCTCCACGGACGGCACCTTCGACATCCTCACCCGCCTCGCCGCCGGCCACCCCTCCATCCGCCTCTTCCGCCACGACAAAAACCAGGGCAAGGGCGCCGCCGTCCGCACCGCCATCTCCCAGGCCGAAGGCGACTTCTGCCTCATCCAGGACGCCGACCTCGAGTACGACCCCCGCGAGTATCCCCTGCTCCTGAAACCCCTGCTCGACGGCCATGCCGACGCCGTCTTCGGCTCCCGCTACATGGCCGGAGAGTCGCGCCGCGTGCTGCCCTTCTGGCACACCGTCATCAACCAGACCCTCACGCTCGCCTCCAACGTCTTCTCCAATATCCACGTCACCGACATGGAGACCTGCTACAAGGTCTTCCGCACCGACCTGCTGAAATCCATCCCCATCCGCTCCAACCGCTTCGGCTTCGAACCCGAAATCACCATGAAATGCGCCAAGCGCAAGCTGCGCATCTACGAGGTGCCCATCAGCTATCACGGCCGGACTTACGAGGAAGGCAAGAAAATCGGCTGGAAGGACGGGCTCCAGGCGCTCGGCGTCATCCTCAAGTTCTGGCTCATCGACGACCTCTACGCCGAGTCCAGGGGCCGCGGCGCGCTCATCAACCAGACCCGCACCCCCGGCTACATCAACTGGGTCTGCTCGCTGCTGCGGCCGCACCTCGGCGACACGGTCTTCGAGATCGGCGCCGGCTTCGGCACCTTCTCCGCCCGGCTCATGGGCCGCCGGCAGCGCTACGTCTCCACCGACGGCGATGCTCTCAACCTCCACGCCCTGCGCAACCGCTTCCTGCGCACCCCCAGCGTCGAGGTCACCGAGGTTCGCCCCGGCGAAACCGCCGGCTACAGCCGCTGGGACGCCGAGTTCGACACGGCCCTCGCCATCAACGTCCTCGAAGGCCTCCAGGCGCCCGAAAACGCCCTGGCCGGCCTCTACCGCGTGCTCAAGCCCGGCGGCCTGGCCCTGCTGCTCGCCCCGCAGGGGCCCGGCCTCTACGGCACCATCGACCAGGCTATGGGCCAGCTCCGCCGCTTCGACCGCCGCACCATGGAAGCCCTGCTGCGCGGCGCCGGCTTCACCGTCGTCGAGCTGCGCACCATCAATAAAACCGGCGCGCTCGGCTGGTGGCTGGGTGGCAAACTTCTGCGCCGCCGCTACCTCTCCAAGCTGCCCTTGAAGATCTTCGACAAGACGCTCTGGCTCTGGCGCCTGCTCGACCATGTCCTGCCGTGGCCGGGACTCTCCATGGTCGTCGTCGCCCGCAAGGAACCCTAAGCCCCCCCATGCGCGCCCTTTGCCTCGATTTCGAACGGCGCACCGTGGCCGAGGCCGTCATCCCCGA
Organism: Bryobacterales bacterium; assembly: GCA_027324255.1. Lineage (GTDB taxonomy): Bacteria > Acidobacteriota > Terriglobia > Bryobacterales > Bryobacteraceae > Paludibaculum. The sequence goes on from DAHVTI010000476.1 coordinate 4,114, forward strand.
CCCCCCTCCGCCCGGACCCGGCGAAGCGCTGCTCCACATCCGCGAAGTGGGCGTCTGCGCCACTGACCGCGAGTTGACCCGCTTCCGCTTTGGCCAGCCGCCGCCCGGCGAATCCCTGCTCGCGCTCGGCCATGAAGCCCTCGCCCAGGTGGCCGCCTGCGGCCCGGGCGTCGAAACTCTCCGGCCCGGCAGTTGGGTGGTCCCCATGATCCGCCGCGCCTGCCCCGGACCCTGCCCGTCCTGCGCCCAGGGCCGCTACGACCTGTGCCGGACAGACGGCTACCTCGAGCGCGGCATCACCCGCGCCCACGGCTACTTCACCCGCCAGGCGGTTGACCCGGTTCACGCGCTCATCCCCGTGCCCCCTCAACTCGTCAACGTCGCCGTCCTGGCCGAGCCTCTCAGCGTCGTCGAGAAAGCCATCGACACCGGCCTGCGCGCCCATCCGCTGGAGCCGCGCTCCGCCTGCGTCGTGGGCGCCGGGCCCGTTGGCCTGCTCGCCGCCTTCTCCTTGCTCACGCGCGGCTTCCAGGTGCAGACCGTCTCGCTCGAGCCCGACGATCACTCGCGCGTCCAACTGCTGCGCCGCGCCGGCGTGCCTTACACCCGCACCGCTCCCACCGGCCGCTTCGACCTCGTGCTGGAAGCCTCCGGCTCCCGCGACGCCGCCCACGCCGCCCTCGATTGCCTCGCGCCCTGCGGCGTGCTCGTCCTCATCGGCGCCCCCAACCCCGGCCTCGCCGTGCCCGGCATCCGCATGGTGGTCGATAATCTCACCGTCACCGGCATCGTCAACGCCGCCCGCTCCCACTTCGACGCCGCTTTCTCGACCCTCGCCCGCATCCCCAGGCACTGGCTCGACTCGATGATCGAGCGCCGCCCTCAGGCCGCCTGGCGCGAATCGTTCGCCTCCGCCGCCGCGGTCCCAAAAATCGTGCACCCGATCGAACCGGCCTGATTCAAGTACACTGAAAGGCAACTCCAACTATGGGCTCAAGCTTCCGCCACTCCATCTGCAACGAGGTCTACCAGGGTTGGGACTTCGCCGATGTCTGCCGGCACGTCAAGGAAACCGGCTACCAGGGCATCGAAATCGCACCCTTCACCCTTTCTGAAGACCCCTGCAACATCTCCCCCGCCGACCGCCGCAACTACGCCTCCGTCATCAATGGCGAGGGCCTCGCTTTTGTCGGGTTGCACTGGCTCATGGTCGCCCCCAAAGGGCTCCACGTCACCACTCCGGACGATGACCTGCGCGCCCGCAGTTGGGCCCACATCCGCGGCCTCGTCGATCTCTGCGCCGGCCTCGGCCCCAACGGCGTCATGATCTTCGGCTCGCCCCTGCAGCGCTGCACCACCGGCGGCTCCACCCGCGAGGAGGCCACCAAACGCTTCGTCGACGGCCTCGCCAGCGTCGCCCCGCACGCCGAGCAGCGCGGCGTCAGAATCCTCGTCGAGGCCCTGCCCGCTAACCAGACCGACGTCGTCGGCTCGCTCGACGAAGCCGCGCGGATCGTCGCTCAGGTCGCCAGCCCCGCCATCCTCACCATGTTCGACACGCACAACGCCGTGGATGAGACCGAGCCCCACAGCGTTCTCGTCGAGCGCCACTTCGACATCATCCGACACGTCCACGTCAACGAAACCGACGGCGGCCACTGCGGCACCGGCGACTACGACTTCGCGCCCGTCCTCGCCACGCTGAAGCGCCTGAACTACCAGGGCTGGATCTCGCTCGAAGCCTTCGATTTCGCGCCCGGCGCCGAACGCATCGCCACCGAAAGCCTGCGCTACCTGAACTCCATCATCGAAAAGCTATGACCTGCCCCATCGTCACCGGCGGCGCTGGCTTCATCGGCTCCGCCCTCGTCCGTTCCCTGCTCGCCGGCGGCGCGGAGCGCGTGGCCGTCATCGATAATTTCCAGTCCGGCAGGGAAGAGAACCTCGCCGAAGTCCGCTCCCGCGTGGACGTCCACCGCGCCGACATCCGCGACTACGCCGCCATCGCCCCGCTGCTCCAGGGCGCTCCGCTCGTCTTCCACCTCGCCGCCATCCCATCCGTGCCGCGTTCCATCACGGAGCCCGTGCCCTCGCACGAATCCAACATCGACGGCACCTTCAACGTCTTCCGTGCCGCGGCCGAAGGCGGCGCCGGCCGCGTCGTCTACGCGGCGTCCTCTTCCGCCTACGGCGACACCGAGGTGCTGCCGAAGATCGAGTCCATGGCTCCCAACCCGAAGTCGCCCTACGCCCTCCAGAAGCTCGTGGGCGAGTATTACGGCTCCGTCTTTGCCTCCTGCTTTGGCCTCGAGACCGTCTCCCTGCGATTCTTCAACGTCTACGGGCCGCGCCAGGATCCCTCCAGCCCTTACTCCGGCGTCCTCAGCATTTTCATGACCCGCCTGCTGGAGCGCCGCGCCCCCGTCATCTTCGGGGACGGCGGGCAGTCCCGCGACTTCACCTACGTCGAAGACGTGGCCGAGTTGTGCATCAAGGCCGCCCACGCCCCCGCCGCCCTCGTCTCCGGTAAGGTCTACAACGCCGGCAACGGCGGCCGCTTCACCCTTAATGAAACCTGGCAGACCCTCTGCCGCATCGAGGGCGTCGACATCCAGCCCGAATACGGCCCAGAGCGCGCCGGCGACGTCCGCCACTCGCAGGCCGACATCACCGCCGCCGTTCGCGACCTCGGCCACGCCCCCCGCTTCAGCTTTGAGGAGGGCCTGCGCCGCACGCTCGCCTGGTACCGCGCCTCGCAGGCCTGACCCGCTCTACTCGAACCGCCCGCGGTAGGCCCACAGCCCCAGCGCCGGGTTCGAGATGTAGAACACTTCCTCCCCGTCCACCGTGTTGAAGCCGTCCTTCAGCTTCGCCGGATCGTACTTCTTCATCATCTGCGCCAGGTCCGCGTAGCGGAAGTTGACGCAGTCCACCTCTTCCCGCGTCAGGTGGCCCGGGCAGTAGGTGATGGTGAACCGCCCCTCCGACGAGCCGTGGATCAGGTGCGCCGCCGCGCTCAGGTTGTTGCCCAGATCGGCGTTCTTCTTCACCGCCTCCAGCACGCGCGGCGTGCCCACGTAGCCGTACTTGCGGATCAGTTGGTCGATCCCCGGATCCTCGCCGAACTCCTTCACGCCCGGCGCCAGCACAATCAGCTCCGCGTCGTCGGCCAGCGCCATGCGCGTCCGGTACACCGCCTTGTTGCCCAGCCACGTGCTGCGGAACTCGCTCGGGTCCAGGAACACCACCGCCTTTTTGATCTCGCGGTCCATCATCACGAAGTTCACCTTCAAACTCAGGTCGCAGGCCTTCGTGAAGCACTCCGCGTCGTCGCCCGCGTACAGCCCGCGCGTCGCCAGCTCACCCTTGGCGTTCTTGCTCACCACCGTGTGGATGTAGACGATCGGCAGGTGCTTCGCGAAATGCTCCGACGCGTAGTTCAGCACGCGCCGCACGGGCGTGTCGGCGCGGCCCATCATCCGCTCCATGCCGTACACCGCGCCCAGGTAGTGGCTCTTGTTGATCCCCTCCCGCCCGCCGGTGCCCACGAACACGTTCTTGTTGTAGTTCGCCATCCCGATCACTTCGTGCGGCACCACCTGCCCCACGCTGAGGATCAGGTCGAACCCGCCCTCCACCAGCAGCTTGTCCACCTGCGCCGGCCACGGGAAGTCCACCATCCCGCCGGATTGCTCCTTCACGAACTCGGCCGGCACCTCGCCCAGCGTCGTGATGCCGTGGCGCCAGTCGTGCACGTGGAACAGCCCCTGCGGCATGTCCCCGAACATGTGCCGGATCTCTTCCCCCGTCATCGGCACGTGCGTGCCGATGGCCGGCAGCACGGCCTTCAGCCGGCCGCCGTAGTACTCGTGGATGATGCGCGTAATCTCGCCGGCCCGCGAATGGAAACGCGTGATGTCCGGCGGCAGCACCAGCACTTTTTTCCGTTCCCCCAGCGCGTCCAGCGTCTGGAAGATATGCTTCTTCAGTTCTGCCGAGTTGATCTCGGTGGTTTCGGATCCGGCGGCGAAGTAGAGACTCATTCTTCCTCAAGTATAGGTCACCTGATATTCCAGTCGAGCCTGCCCGACCCCTTATCATGGTGGTTGTGATGATCCTCGCCGCCGGCGCCCTGATGCTTGCCGCCACGCTCCCGGAGTGCGTTCCCATGCGCTGGCAGCCCGCCGCGCCCGCTTCCCTCGAACTGCTCTCCGGCTCGCCGGTCAACTGCCTGCTCGTCGAAGAAGCGTCGTGGACCAGCGCCTTCGCCGAAGCCGCGCGCGCCCGCGGCCTGCTGCTGCTCGGCGTCGTGCGCGACGGCCGCGCGGAAACAGCCGCCACAGCCGTGGCCGCCGGCCTCGACGGCATCGCCGCCGAAGGGCCGCCCTCGCAGGCCCTGCGCGACTGGGCCCGCCAGTCCGGCAAGCCCTTCGTCGAGATCCTCCCCCGCGCCAGCCTCCCGCTCGACCATCCCCCCGCCGTCCTCGCCACCTCTGAAGGACTCTGGCCCGGCATCCGCGTCGAAAAGGAAGGCCACGTCCAGGCCCGCCCCACCAGCGGCCCGTGGATCGAAACCAACTCCGGCTTCCTGCGCTTCCTGCGCGTCGCCGCGCCCGCCTCCTCCGTCTGGATCGCCAACCGTGCGCCGGCCGATCCGCCTCCCGCCCCGCGCTACCGCCAGGCCATCGCCGACGCCGCCATGGCCGGCGCCCGCTGGGTCCTCGACCTCCATCCGCTCTTCTGGCAGGCCCTCGCCCAGCGCGATCCCAAGGCCCTCGACGCCTGGTCCCGCATCCACTCCACGCTCCGCTTCTACGAGGAGCAGCGCGCCCTCTGCCGCCTCCCCGACATGAGCGGCCTCGCCCTCGTTCAGGACGCCGCCACCGGCGCGCTCGTCTCCGGCGGCATCGCCGACATGATCGCTTCCAAGCACGTCCCCCTCGCCATCACGCTGCCCTCCTCCCTCACGCCCACCACTCCTGCCGGCGTGAAGATGCTGCTCACCATCGACCCCGCTTCGCTCACCGATGCCCAGCGCGAAGCCGCCCGCAACGTCGCCCGCCGCGGCGCCACCATCGTCAACGGCCCGCCCGGCTGGAAGATGGAGCTGCCCCCGCCCGGCCGCATCACCTTCACCGATCAGCAGGTGAAGCAGCTCGACGAAATCTGGCGCGAAATCAACTCCCTCATCGGCCGCCGCAATTTCGCCGTCCGCGTCTTCGGCGCGCCCGGCATGCTCTCCGATCTCAAGGCCCGGCCCGGCGGCAAACAGGCCGTGCTCTTCCTCGTGAACTACACCGACTACGCCGTCGAAAACATCACCCTGCACTTCACCACCACGCTCCGCTCCGCCCGCCTCGTCACCCCGCGCGGCTCGCAGCCGCTCGAAGTCTACCAGGCCGAGGAAGGCTCGGGCGTGGATATCGACAAGGTCGAAGACGCCGCCCTCGTGCTGCTCGAAGAGGCCCCGGCTCAGCCGAAGCGGTAGGCCAGCTCGCCGGTCTTTCCGCCCCGCACTTCAATGCGGCCCAAGTCCGCGCTGCCCACGCCCAGTTGCTCGGCCAGCAGCAGCGTGTTGTCGCAGTTCTTGAAGACGCCCGTGCCGTGCGCCGCGCGCGGGTCGTAGCCCATCAGCGCCGCCCCCACGGCATCGGTCGAAACCGCGTTGGTCCCCAGAATCAACAGACCCGGCTTCACCACTTTCAGGCCGCGGATCCACGGCCCCTCGCCCCCGGCCACCGTCTCGATGCCGTCGATGAAGGCGATGTCCACCGGCCGCGCCGCGTTCAGCTCCGCCACGATGCGCGGCATGCGGTGGCTCGCCTGCCGGCTCGACCGCGCGTCGATTTCCTGCGGCGCGCTCGTTGCCGGCCCGCGCTTCCCTTCGTGGCACACCGTCACGCGCCCCTTCGCCGGGCTCTCGTTCGGCTCGCCGCGCCCCGCGTCGTCGCCGTAGATCGACGCCGGCGTGATGCCGAACATGTTCTTCATGGCCAGCGTGATGCCGCATGTCTCGTGGTTCTTCAGCTTGGCCATCGAGACCACGACGTCCGTCTCCGCGTAAGCGCGGTTCAGGTCGTAGGCCGGAAAAATCAGCCCGCCGCCCGGCACGCGGAAGCGCGCATAGTCTTTGAACGAGCCGCGCGCGTTCGTGTTCTCGAAGTTCACCTGCGGGGCGGCGGCCCGTAAGCTGCGCACGTTCCAGCCGGATTCCAGCATGTACTCTTCCAGCGGCCCGGCCGTGCCCCAGCAGCTCTCCACAAAGCGGATGCGCCGCGCCCCGGCCCGTCCCATCAGGTGCGCCATCACGGCGGCCGTCTTCGGATGCGTGTAGTGCGTCACGCCCAGCGGCCG
>DAHVTI010000373.1 GCA_027324255.1 Bryobacterales bacterium
TACCATTCGAGCGCGGAATGGTGGGAACGGCCCAGCAGCCGCGGCTTCTCGCCCTCCTCCGCCATGTAGACGGACTGCCACGGCGGACAGGGCGCGCCCTGCGGGTTCAGGAACAGCCGCGTGTACTCCAGTTCCGCTTCCGGGTCATCTGCCGGTGTCTTGAGGAGAGCCTGGCCCAGCTCCGCGTAGAGCTGGGCCAGGTTTTGCGGGTCTTCGATCATAAGGGTTCGACGCTGCAAACGGCATCCATGATGCACGATGCGCCGCCGTAGTTGCCCGCGGCGATGAAATCATCGATGGAGGCGTTGGGCACCATGTCGCCGTCGCGCGCGCCCTTGCCGCCGGCCTTGCTGAGGTAGCGCGAGGTGTGTCCGAAGCCGTGCGCCACCATCACCGCGTCCGGACGGATCACCTGGCTCACGTGAGCCGGCAGTTCCATCTGGCCGACGCGCGACCGCAGCAGCACCGTCTGCCCTTGCTTGATCCCCAGCATCGACGCCAGCTCCGGATTCATGATGGCTGCGTTGGTGGGCATGATCTCGTTCAGAATGGCGTTGTTTTCCGTCGTGTTGCGGCGGTGCACGGCCGGGATGAAGGTCAGGTAGTAGTAGGGATAGTCGGCAGTCGGAAGGTCGCGCTTCGGGTGCCACTTCGGCAGCGGCTCAGCGCCCCTGGCGACGAACTGCGGCACATAGATCTGGCACTTGCCCTCGGCGTCCGCCGGCGTGGCGAACTTGGTGCGGGGCACGAAGTCCGCCGGCTTGGAAACGATGCCCTTCGCCTTGAACTCGGCGAAGTTGGCGCCCAGACCCGCCTTCTGCGTCTTCAGGTCCAGCAGCGTGGCGGGATTGATCCACGAGCCATCGGGGGTCTTGAAGTAGTCCGGGCACAGGCGCTTGCCCAGCTCGATGGCAACCCACCCGATGCTCTTGGTCTCGAAAATCGGAGAGGAGACCGCCACGCGGGCCAGCGATTGCGGATACTTCGCAATGTAGTCGCGCGTCAGGATGTCGCTCAGCTCCAGATACATCGCGGAAGGCAGGACGATGTCCGCCATCGAGACCGTGTCGGTCGGGATGAAGTCCATGACGACCATGAAGTCGACCTTCTTCATCGCCTCTTCCATCGTTTTCGGGTTCGGGAACCCCAGGATCGTATAGGAGTTCCAGAAGGCGAACTTGATCAGGCCGGGGAACTTGTTCAGCAGGCCGTCGGCCAGCGTGGAGAACATGCCCGAGTCGGTCTCCTGCACCAGCGGCAGCTTGTCGCGGCCGTCCACGCGGCGGCCCTTCTTGGCCGGGTAGGCAGGCGGCGGATAGACGCCGTCCACGCCCGGAACGCTGTCGGTGCGCGCAAAGTAACGGCCGCCGGGCCGGTCGATGGTGCCGGCCAGGATGTTCAGGATGGAGATGGCATGGACGAGCTGCGTGCCGTTCATGTAGTTGGCGCAGAGCGTCTTCTTGTGAGCCGGGGCGATGCCCGCGCCGGAGGCGGCGAATTCGCGGGCGATCCGGCGGATGTCGTTCGCCGCCACGCCGCTCTCCTGCTCGGCCCACTCCGGCGTGTACTCCTTGAAGTGGGCGAGGATCTCGGTCTCATACTTCGAGTAGTTCGTGTAGTTGGCGACGAACTCCTTGTTGTAGATGCCCTCCGAGACGATCACGTTGATCATGGCCAGCGCCACGGCCAGGTCCGTGCCCGGCTTGATGTTGATCCACTCGTTGGACATCCGCGACGTGGCCGTGTAGTTGGGCGAGAAGTGCACCACCTTCGCGCCGTTCGACCGTGCCTTGACGATGCCGTGCGCGTAAGCCAGCTTGGCCTTCGCCACGATGTCCCAGCCGAACAGCAGAATGTAGTTCGAATTCTCGAAGTCGTTGCACCAGGTCTTGCCGCCCGTGGTGTACTTCTGGATGATCCGGTCCGTCTGGAAGCAGACGTCGATGTGGTCCACGCGGTTCACTACACCCAGCGCGTTCATCAGCCGCACGAACAGGTCGGGCCCGGGCAGCGTGACGAACAGCAGCGATTCCGCCCCGCTCTGGTCGATCGTGTTCTTCATCTGCAGGGCGATGGTGTCCAGCGCCTCCTCCCAGGAGATGCGCACCCAGCCCGGATCCTCGTCGAAGCCCTTGCTCGGGTTCGTGCGTTTCATCGGGTACTTCAGGCGGTCCGGGTCATACAGCAGGCCCGCGCCCGCGGTGCCCTTGCCGCACAGATGTCCCTCGCCGTGAATGTCGCCCGGGAGCCCTTCGATGAACTGGACCACGCCATCCTTCACCGTGGCCTGGAGCCCGCAGGCCGGCGAGCAGATGCCGCAGCCCGTGACGACCTTGGTGGCGTCCGCCGCGGCTCCCGAAGCGGCCTTGAAATGTTCGTCAAAGCCGGCCAGGGCGGCCGGCGCCGTCAACAGTCCCGCGCCCGCGGCGCCGGAGTACTTCAGCAGGTTCCTTCTCGTCAGTGCCATGGTCGCCTCCTACTTGCCCACCGGATATGCGTCGTTGATGAACCGGATCTTCGGCAGCGTCTGCTTCGGGTTCACGAAGTTCTCCGTGCTTTCCGAACCTTGCGCCGAGATCTCGCTCCACTTGCCCCACTGCAGCGCCCCCGTCGGGCACAGCGTGACGCAGGCCGGCTCCAGGCCGCTGTCCACGCGGTCCGAGCACATCGTGCACTTGTCCATCTTCTTCGTCCGCAGGTTGAACTGCGGCGCTCCGTACGGACAGAAGGCCGCGCACTGCTGGCAGCCCAGGCACTTGTCCTGGTCGATCAGGATGATGCCGTCCTCGCGACGCGAAATCGCCTTCACCGGGCACACCTTCATGCACCAGGCGTTCTCGCAGTGGTTGCAGCCTCCGCTCAAGGCCTGCTGCCGCACCATCGGGAACGTGCCCATCTCGTAGATGCGCACCTGCCGGCGCCGCACGCCGACACCAATCTCTACCTTGTTCCATTGTTTGCAAGCGGATTCGCATGCCCTGCACTCAATGCATCTCTTCGCGTCCAATAGCCAGCCGTAAGTTTCCATGTGGATGACTCCGTGGGCGCACTTCAGGCGCCGCCTCCCTCGCCAGCAATTCAGGGTCCAATCAGAAAATAAGACCGTAATGTCCAAAATGAAGCGAAAGTGCAAATTCTGCACACCGATTCCTGCGTGGAATCGCTCACCCGCGCGGGCCAGTGCGAAACTTCGCGCTATGCAAAAAATGCACGCCCGCTAAATGGTCATGGCCAGATAGCCGCCGTCCACCCGCAGGATGGTCCCCGTGACGAAACTCGAGGCCTTGTCGGCGGCCAGAAACACGGTGGCGCCCACCAGTTCGCTGGCCTCGCCGAAACGGCCCATCGGCGTGTGCTTCATGATCGAGGACACGCGCTCGTCCGTCAGCAGCTTGCGGTTCTGCTCGGCCGGGAAAAAGCACGGCAGGATGGCGTTCACGCGCACGCCTTGCGTCGCCCACTCGCGCGCCAGGAACTGCGTGATCTGGTTGACCCCGCCCTTCGCCACCGAATAGGTGAACACCTTCGACAGCGGCGGGCCCGACGACGCAGACGAGATGTTGATGATCGAGCCGCCGTTGCCCGGCTGCGTCATGTGGGCGCCGAACACCTGGCAGGCCAGGAAGACGCTCTTCAGGTCCACGTCGATGATGCGCTGCCACTCGTCTTCCGAGATCTCGAGGAACGGCGTCCCGCTGTTGATGCCGGCGGCATTGATGAGGATGTGGCACCCTCCCAGTTCCGCCACAATCTGCTCCAGCGCCGCCTGCAGGCCGCTCTTGCTGGTGGCGTCCACCTGGATGCCCGCCGCCCGCCGGCCCAGCGCCTTCACCTCCTCGGCCCGCGCCTTGGCGGCTTCCGGGTTGAAGTCCAGCACCGCGATGTCGGCGCCCGCCCGCGCCAGTCCCAGCGCCATCTCTCCGGCCAGGACTCCGCCCCCGCCAATCACCGCCGCCACTTTGCCGCTCAGGTCAAACAGGTCAGACATGCGCAAACCTCTTCGTTGGATTTCAGGGTCTCGATACTTTTTTAGCATGACGCGGCCGTGCGGCGTCGCTCAGCCCGTCCCTACAGCGCCCGCACGTCCAGCGGAATGCCCTTCCGCTCGTCGCGCACCAGGCGCGCCGCGCCGGACGGGCACATCGCCTCGCAGGCGCCGCAGCCCAGGCACTTCTCCCAAGCGAGCTCCACCGAGTCTTCTTTCAGCGCCAGGGCGTCGAACGGACAGATGTCGATGCACGCGCCGCACAGCGAGCAGTTCTCGCGGTCGATCTCCGCTGCGTAGCCGGAGGCCGCCAGGAACGGCACTCCCCTGTTCCGCATGCACCGGATGCCCCCGCAGCAGCACTTGCAGCAGTTGCAGATGGCGTAGAAACGCCCCAGCACGGCGTCCTTGAACCAGGCGGCGTGCACGTGCCCGCGCTCGTGCTCCGACCGCAGCAGTTCCAGCGCCTCCTGCTGGCTCAGCCGGCGGCTCTGGTCCGGGTGGTGCTCCAGGATCAGGTCCACCATCGGCTGGCCCACCACCATGCACACCATCGTCGGCTGGCAGGGCGACGGCCGCGCGTGGCGGCAGACGCATTCGTAGGCCGCGATCTCCGGCGGGCCGTTCAGCACGATCTCCCGCGCCGTGGGGTACGGCACCACCTGCTCCAGGTCCCGGCGGATCACCCGCTCGTTCACCACGATGGCGCGGGCCTGCTCGTGCGTCAGCACCTTGCCGTGATAGTGGTCCGCCAGCCAGCGCGAGGCCTTGCCGGACCCGCCGCGCCGCGGCTTCAGCAGGAAGTTGATGTACGGCTGGGTGAAGCGCGCGTAGATCCAGCCGTGCAGCGCGGCGGCCAGCGATTGCGACTGCTCGAAGAACGACCGCGTCGCCGGGCTGATCGCCCGCGCCTGCTCCAGCAGAGTGTAAAAGCTCTTCATCTCCGCGCGGGACCCGCGCGGCCTCATCATAGCCGCGGCCGCTCCCGCTTGTAAACGGCGACACAGGTCTGCTACCAAGAGGGGGGACATCGCATGCAACGCAGAAGCTTCCTTACCGTCACGGCTCTCGGCGCGGGCGCCGCCCTTCCGCTCCCTGCTCAGAAACTCGGCGTCTGGACCACTGTTGGCAGCCTGCGGGAAGAGGACGGCACGCCGCCTCTCGCCGGCGCCCGCTGGTTCTCGGCCGACAAGACCGGCGACGGCATGTCTTATGCCTTCCCCGCCGGCACCCTGGCCCGTGCGAAATTTCTCACCGCCGACATGCTGCTGGAAGGCAAGGACCTGTGCGCCTGGCAGATCACTTTGCGCGAGGGGGCAGGCGGCCGCGCCTTCCGCTTCACCTTCGGCGGCCTCGCCCAGGTCTCCTTCCGCGTCCGCTTCGACCTGAGCCTGACCGACCAGCGCCTGTGGCAGGCCGACCGCGAAGGCGCCTTCCTCAAGCCGCTCTGCGGCGGAGATCGCGTGGACCTCGCCAAGGTGGACCGCCTGGCTTTCACCGTCCACCGCAAAGGGCCGCAGCCCGTCCGCTGGTGCATGACGCCCCTCGCCGCCCGGCCTTCCGCCCCGCCCAAGCTGGACGAGCTGGTGCTGCCCAAGGGGCCGCTGCTCGACGAATTCGGGCAGAGCACCCTGCACGAGTGGACCGGCAAAACCCGCTCCGCCGCCGAGCTCAAGGCGCGCATCCAGGGCCAGTACGACGGCGCTTCAAAGATCGCCTGGCCCGAAGGCTTCTCCCGCTGGGGCGGCTGGGCGGGCAAGAAGCTGGGCGAGGGCACGGGCTTCTTCCGCACCGCCCAGGACGGCGGCCGCTGGTGGCTGGCCGACCCCGACGGGTGCGCCTTCTGGTCCACCGGCCTCGATTGTGTTCGCGTGGACTGCGAGGCGCGCATCGACGGGCTCGAATCGGCCCTCAAGTGGCTGCCGGAACTGCCCGAGTACGCCGGCGCCCTCAGCCGCGGCGAGGGGCGGCGGTCCAATGCGCGCTTCTGCAACTACCTCGCCGCCAACATGATCCGCGTCTTCGGCCGCGAGGGTTGGCGCGACAAGTGGGCCCAGGTGGCGCTCGCCGAGATCAAGCGCCTGCGCTTCAATACCGTCGGCAACTGGAGCGAATACGAGTTCGCCGCCAAGGCCCGGTTCCCCTACGTGCGCCCCATGAGCTTTCAGGGCCGCCGCTGCGGGACCATCTACCGCGACTTCCCCGACGTCTACCACGCCGGCTTCGAGGCCGATGCCGCCGACTACGCCGCGCCCCTGAAGACCACCGCCTCCGACCCGGCTTTCCTCGGCTACTTCCTGATGAACGAGCCCACCTGGGCCTTCAGTTCCGAGGTCCCCGCCGCTGGGATGCTATTCAACACCGAGGCGTGCGCCACGCGCCAGGAGCTCGCCCGCTGGCTGCGGCAGAAATACGAAGGAGACGCGGCCCTGGCCCAGGCTTGGCATACAGAAACGACGCTCGAGCGCATGGCCCTCGGCCGCTGGCGCGGCGAGCTGCCCAAAGAGGCCGTCCCCGACCTGCGCGAGTTCAGCGTCCTGATGGCGGAGCGCTACTTCCAGACCCTCTCCAAGGCCTGCCGCGCCGCCGATCCGAATCACCTCAACCTGGGCATGCGTTGGGCCGGCATCCCGCCGGAGTGGGCCGTGCGCGGCATGCGGAGCTTCGACGTGTTCAGCCTGAACTGCTACCGGCAGAAGCTGCCGCGCGACACGGCCGGCAAGATTCACTCCCTGCTGAAAATGCCCGTGCTGGTGGGCGAATGGCACTTCGGCGCGCTCGACGCCGGGCTGCCCTCATCCGGCCTGATGCGCGTGAAGAACCAGGCCGACCGCGGCCGCGCCTATCGCGTCTATCTCGAAGACGCCGCCGCCGGGCCCTACTGCGTGGGCGTGCACTGGTTCACGCTCTACGACGAAAGCGCCCTCGGCCGCTTCGACGGCGAGAACTTCAACATCGGCTTCCTGGACATCTGCCACCGCGCCTACGACGAAATGGGCCTGGCGGCCATCGCCAGCCATGAGCGGATGTACCAGGTGGCCTCGGGCGCGGTGCCGCCCTTTGCGCACGCGCCCGAATACCTGCCCGCGCTCGGTTTCTAGCGCGGCTCAGGCGGAGAGAATCTTCGCGGCCTTCTTGACGTCGGCCGCCGCCACCTGGATGAGTCCGCCAAAACGGCCCTCGCCGGAGCAGATCACCTGGGACGCCAGCATGCCGATGCCGGCCGCCGCCAGCTTTGCCGCCGCGTCCGCCGCCACGCCCAGCCGGTCTTCGCCCGCCCAGGCGATGGCGCTCTGCTTCGGCCCCACTTCCAGCTTCAGCTTCTTCGCGGCTTTCGTGAACGCCTTGGGGTCTACCGGAACCAGGTCGAACTGGGCTTTCTTGCCCTTGATCGGGTAGGCCCACAGGCCGATCAGGCTCACGCCCGCGTCCTTGAGAGCGCCCAGCAGCTTCGCGCCCTCGCCGGTTTTGTTCGGAGTGACCACGGAGAAATAGGGAACCACGGTGATGGTGTCAGGCATAGGAATCCTCCTCGAAGAGTTTCTGGCTGATTGTACCGCGAAAGAGAAGGGAATCACTCCGCTGCCTCGCCAGGCCGCACTCTCGCCCGCCGGCGCCGCGCCTCCGCATTCCCGTCCGGGCCGGGAGCCGTCCCTTCAAACAGCGCCAAGGCGCCTGATTCCAATCACTTGGGCCAATCAACTTTTTTACTGGCCTCCAGAAGTTTTTTCTGTTAGCCACCGCGCCTGCCGCAGTGTAGGATGAGATTCCAAACCCCAGTCTGGTTTCACCCGCCGGATCCCTCCAGGTCTTCCCCTGGATTTTCGGCAAACTTCCCCCGTCAGGCAGCCCGCAACGTCGCACCCTCCCGGGTGAACTAAAGAGGAGCATAGGAAGATCGTGTCGAAGAAGTTACTACTCTGGATGAGTCTCTTGCCGGCTGGAGTCGCCTTGGCGCAGGCTCCGCCGACCTTGGAGCAGAAAGTGGAGGCCCTGCAATCCGCCGTCGCTTCGGCTCAGACCTCCGGCGACAACGCCTGGATGCTGGCCAGTTGCGCGCTGGTGCTGCTGATGACCGGACCCGGCCTGGCGCTGTTCTACGGCGGCCTGGTTCGCCGCAAAAACGTGCTGGGCACCATGATGCACAGCTTCATCCTCATGGCCCTGGCTACCGTGATCTGGGCGGTCGTCGGCTACAGCCTCTCCTTTGGCGAGGGCAATCCCTTCGTGGGCGGATTCCAGTACCTGTTCCTGAACGGCGTGGGCATGCAGCCCAACGCCGATTACGCCGCCACCATTCCCCAACTCACGTTCATGGCCTTCCAGATGATGTTCGCCATCATCACCCCCGCGCTGATCTCCGGCGCCTACGCCGAGCGCATCAAGTTCAACGCCATGCTGGTCTACACCGCCCTCTGGTTGTTCATCGTCTACTTCCCCATGGCGCACATGGTTTGGGGCAAGGGCGGACTGCTGAACGCCTTCCTGGGCGGCAAGATCCCCTGCTTCGATTTCGCCGGCGGCACCGTGGTCCATATCACTTCCGGCGTCTCCGCCCTCGTGGCGGCCCTCTACCTGAAACCGCGCAAAGGCTACCAGGAAGAGCCCATGCGGCCCCACTCGCTGGTGCTGAGCTTCATCGGCGCCTGCCTGCTGTGGTTCGGCTGGTTCGGCTTCAACGCCGGCTCCGCGCTGGGCGCCGGCGGCCTCGCCGCCTCGGCCTTCGTCGCCACCCACTTCGGCGCCGCCGCGGCCTCCGTCGGCTGGCTCCTGGCGGAATGGCTCAGAACGGGCAAACCCTCCGTGCTGGGCGGCATTTCGGGTTGCGTGGCCGGACTGGTGGCCATCACCCCGGCTTCCGGCTTCGTCAAGCCCATGCCGGCCCTCCTCATCGGTTTCGCCGCCGGCATCTTCTGCTACTTCATGGTGGCCATCGTGAAGATGAAGCTGGGCTACGACGATTCGCTGGACGCCTTCGGCGTGCACGGCGCGGGCGGTACCCTCGGAGCCATCCTCACCGGTGTCTTCGCCACCAACGCCGTCAACAACGCATTGAAAGACTCGGCCGGCAACCCGCTGCCCCTGGGGCTGGTTGACGGCAACGCCGCGCAGATTGCCAATCAGGCCATCGGCGCCGGAATCGCGATCGTCTTGGGAGCGGTCGGCAGCTTTGTCTGCCTCAAGATCGCCGACCTGGTGTGCGGCCTGCGCGCCAGCGCCGAGCATGAAGTCGACGGCCTCGACCTCTCCATGCACGGCGAAGAAGGCTATAACCTGGAGGCCTGACCGAGGTAAACCATGAAGAAAATCGAAGCGATCATCCAGCCCTTCAAGCTCGAAGATGTCAAGGAGGCCCTCAAGGCCATCGGCGTCGACGGCATGACCATCACGGAAGTCCGCGGCCACGGCCGCCAGAAAGGACACAAGGAGGTCTACCGCGGTCAGGAGTACCAGGTCGATCTCCTGCCCAAGGTCAAGCTCGAGCTCATCGTAGACTCCGCCCGCGTCGAAGAGATCCTGCAGACTATCTGCAAGGCCGCCCGCAGCGGAAAGATCGGCGACGGCAAGATCTTCGTCCTGCCCGTGGAGGAAGCCATCCGGATCCGCAATGACGACCGCGGCGAAGCAGCGCTCTAAAGAAGAGCTCGAAGCCTGGTCATCCCGGTTTCTTCAGGATGGGCATCCCGAGCCCATCCTGAAGAATCGGACCCGGCTCGTGGACGAGATCGTGCTGGAGGCCTTCTCCCGCACGCTCCTCGATTCCTGCGCCGAAGGTGTCTCTCTCCTCGCCGTCGGCGGCTATGGAAGACGCGAGCTCTTCCCCTTCTCCGACGTCGACCTCCTCCTGCTCGTCCGGCGTCCGCCCGACGCGCCGTTCAAGAGCGCCCTCAGCGAGTTCCTGCGCCTGGTCTGGGATTCCGGCCTCCGTGCCTCCCATTCCATCCGCACCATCGAGGAATGTTGCGCCGTCCACGAAGGCAACTTCGAGCTGACGGTCTCCCTCCTCGATCAGCGCTTCCTGTCCGGGGACTCTTCCCTCTTCGCCGCCCTGCAGGAACGCTTCCGCAAGTTCCTCGCCGCCGAGCGCCGCGAGTTGCTGCGCCGCCTCAGCCGCATGTCCCGCGCCCGCC
This sequence comes from Bryobacterales bacterium, assembly GCA_027324255.1. Classification (GTDB taxonomy): domain Bacteria; phylum Acidobacteriota; class Terriglobia; order Bryobacterales; family Bryobacteraceae; genus Paludibaculum. The sequence continues at coordinate 10,117 of DAHVTI010000373.1, forward strand.
ACAGCCGCTTCCACGACACCATCTACCGGCTCGAGCCCGACGTCAAGGAAGCCCCCGGCGGCATGCGCGACCTTCAGACCATCCACTGGCTCGGCCTGCTGCGCGAGAGCGGACCCGAATCGGCCTTCGATCCCCGGCACGCGTCGTTCATCTCCTCCGTCCGCTGCTTCCTCCACTTCCGCGCCGGACGCGACCACAACCTGCTCAATTTTGAGTCGCAGGACGAAATCTCCGCCGCGCCCTTTTCCCCCTGGCACGATCCGGCCCACTGGATGCGCGCCTACTACCGCCACGCCTCCCACATCTTCCGCTCCTCGCTCACCAGCCTCGAGACCGCCGAGGCCCAGGACCGCAGCCTCCTCGCCAACTTCCGCGACTGGCGCTCCCGCCTCTCCAACTCCGAATTCACCGTCTCGCGCGACCTCGTCTTCCTGCGTAACCCCCACGACCTCGACCTCGACCGCCAGCTCCCCCTCCGCCTCTTCCTCTTCCTCGCCCGCCACGGCGTGCCGCTCGCCCGCGAGACCGAAAAGCGCCTGGTCGATCACGTCATCTCCTGGTCCCGCCTCTTCCGCGACCAGCCGCCCCAGGCTTCCTTCTGGCGCGAGTTCCTCAGCCTCCCGCACTCCTCCGAGGCGCTGCGCGCCATGCGCTCCACCGGGTTCCTCTCCGTCATCCTGCCCGAATGGGAGCGCATCGACCACCTCGTCGTGCGCGACTTCTACCACCAGTACACCGTCGACGAGCACACCAACGTCACCCTCGAAATCCTCGAAGGCCTCACCGGCACGCGCGACGCCCCCGCCAAACCCTTCGCCGAGCTGCTCGAGGAGAGCGCGCACGACGGCTGGCTCATGCGCCTCGCCCTGCTGCTCCACGACATCGGCAAAGGCTCCGGCCGCGACCACAGCGAGGAGGCCGTCCGGCTCGCCCGGGCTTTCCTCCAGCGCATCGGCGCCGCCGAGCTCGACTCCGCCCAGGTTCTCTTCCTCATCGAAAAACATCTCCTGCTGCCCGCCGCCCTCCAGTCCCGGGACATCGCCGACCCCGCCACCGCCGCCGCCCTCGCCGACGAGGTCCAGACCGTCGAGCGCCTCCGGCTCCTCGCCCTGCTCTGCTTCGCCGACATCAGCGCCGTCAATCCCACCGCCATGACGCACTGGCGCATGGAGCAGCTCTGGAGCCTCTACCGCATCGTCTACCGCCACCTCACCGGACACCTGAGCTCCGAGCCGCAGTCCGATCCCCGCCTGACCTACGGCGAACTCAAACCCGCCACCTCCGAATTCCTCGAGGGCCTGCCCCGCCGCTACCACTGGACCCACACCGCCGCCGAGACCGATGCCCAGGCCGCCCTCTTCCAGGTCGCGCGCGAACGCGGCGCCGAGGCCTCCGTCGAGCGCCGCCAGGGCGCCTGGCGCGCCACCCTCGTCGCCCCCGACCGCCCCTTCCTCTTCGCTTCCATCGCCGGGGCGCTCTCTTCCTTCGGCCTCAATATCCTCAAGGCCGAGGCCTTCACCAACCGCCACGGCTTCGTGGCCGACTCCTTCGTCTTTCACGACCCCAACCGCTCACTCGACCTCAATCCCCCCGAGGTCGAACGCCTCCGCGAAATCCTGCGCAAAGTCGCCCTCGGGCAGATCCGCGTTGAAGACCTCCTCCGCCACCGCCCCGTCAAGCCCCCGCCCAGCCGCCTCGGCGCCATTGAATCCACCGTCTCCGCCGACAACGAGTCGTCTTCGTCCGCCACCGTGTTCGAGGTGGTCGCCCAGGACCGCCCGGGTCTCCTCTACCACCTGGCCTCCGCCATCTCCCGCGCCCGCTGCAACATTGAAGTGGTGCTGGTGGACACCGAAGCCCACAAGGCCCTCGACGTCTTTCACGTCACCTCCGGCGGCCAAAAACTCGCCCCGGAAGCTGCCGAATCCCTCCGTCAGGCCCTCCTGTCCGCCTGCCAATAAAGCGCCTCTTTTCTGCAAGCGATTTGAAACAGGCTGGTGGTATCATGCCAGCACAAGGAGGTTCGTGGTATGCAATTGCGCGTGCTGTCGTTCGTGCTCGCCGGCGGCAAAGGCACCAGGCTCTACCCGCTCACCAAGGAGCGCGCCAAGCCGGCCGTCCCCTTCGGCGGCCAGTATCGCATCATCGACTTCGTCCTCTCCAATCTCGTTAATTCCGGCATTCATTCCATCTACGTCCTCATCCAATTCAAGAGCCAGTCGCTGCTCCAGCACCTGCGCGACGGCTGGGAGTTCTCCGGCATCCTCAAGGACCGCTACATCATTCCCGTCCCCGCCCAGATGCGCTCCGCCGGCGAAACCTGGTACCGAGGCACCGCCGACGCCATCTACCAGAACCTCAACCTCATCGAGCAGTCCGACCCGCACGTCGTCTCCGTCTTCGGCGCCGATCACATCTACCGCATGAACATTCGCGAGATGATCGAGTTCCACGAACAGAAACGCGCCCAGGCCACCGTCGCCGCCATCCCCGTCCCCAAGGAGTACGCCAGCGAATTCGGAGTCATCGAAATCTCCCCCGACGGCCGCATCATCGCCTTCCATGAGAAGAAGGCCGACGCCCCCACCATGCCAGGCAACCCGGACATGGTGCTCGCCTCCATGGGCAACTACATCTTCTCCACCGGGCCGCTGCTCAAGTTCCTCCACGAGGATGGCCGCGACGAACACTCCAGCCACGACTTCGGCCGCGACATCCTGCCCCAATGGGTCACCCGCGGCGACGTCTTCGCCTACGATTTCCAGACCAACCGCATCCCCGGCGACCCCATCGGCGCCCCCGTCTACTGGCGCGACGTCGGCACCATCGACGCCTACTACGACGCCAATATGGACCTGCGCATGGTCACCCCCGTCCTCAATCTCTATAACCGCCAGTGGCCCCTCCGCACCGCCGGCTACGACGATCCGCCCCCCAAGTTCACTTTCGACGATCAGGACCGCCGCGGCGTGGCCATCGATTCCATCGTCTCCTCCGGATCCATCCTCTCCGGCGGCAGCGTCAAGAACTCCATCATCGGCCGCGGCGTCCGCGTCCATTCCGGCGCCGTTGTCGAAGACTCCATCGTCTTCGACAACTGCGACATCGGCCGCAAATGCCGTATCCGCCGCGCCATCCTCGACAAGAACGTCACCCTCCCCGAGGAGACCGTGATCGGCTACGACCTCGACGCCGACCGCCAGAGGTACCACGTCACCGAGTCCGGCATCGTCGTCGTCGAGGGCCGCCGCTCCCGCGTCCAGGTCTCATCCATCGAAGTCTGAAGCTCCGGCTCAGCCCTCGATCCAGTCGTCCTCCCACCTGACTGCGCCTGCTTCCCCGGATCGGGAAGAATGCACGTTGCGCACTCAGCCTCGGCCCAGGTGCGGTCAGCTTTGAACGGAACTATTGCCGGCGCCTCCGGCTCCACCTTTGCCCTCGCTTCCAAGCCCGGCAACGATTCGACTACTTCGCTCAGTTTCAGCAGCGTCGGGGACTTCCAGACGCTGAACCTCGGTTTGGCCAGCGGCGAAAACTCCATCGGGCAGAACTACCCGATCATCTCTCCCCGTTTACCGCGGTAATTCTGGGCGGGTAGACATTCATCCTCTCACCGGTGATCACCGAGAGCACCCAGAGCGCGGACAGCATTACATTCACTTCCGGTCATCCAGTGGCGTGAAACCAACTCTTCAACCTGAGGCGCAAGTCAGAGCAGCAACCAGAACGACACCGGCTCCAACGGGCGCTCGTTTGAATCGCTGACGATGACATAAGTTCCGCAGCCTCTGCCGCCGCGTCTCGCCGAGCCGGTTCCAGAGCCTGCGTCCCTGACCTTCGTTGGCGCCGGTCTCACCGGGTTGGTCCATTCGCGACGCTGCCTGCCCTCTACTCCTCCGCCGTCCTGAACTCAGCCAGCGCCAACCCCGTTCCCATCACCACCGCGCACCCCAGCACGTTCAGCCACAGGAACGCCACTTCCGTCCCGCTCCACACCGCGAACACCACCGCCTCGCCCACCAGCACCGCCGCAAATGCCGCCGTCCCCTTCACCTTCGGGAAGAAGAAAGCCAGCACGAACACTCCCAGCATGGAGCCGTAGAAGAGCGACCCCAGCTTGTTTACCGCCTCCACCAGCGATCCCAGGCCCTGCGCGTAATACGCCGTCACCACCGCATACAACCCCCAGAACCCGGTCAGCCAGCGCGAGGCCGCCAGGTAGTGCCGGTCCTCCGCATCCGGGCGCACGAAGCGCTTGTAGACGTCGATGACGCTCACCGTGGCCAGCGAGTTGACCTCTGCGGAGGCCGTCGACATCGCCGCAGCGAAGATGGCAGCCATCACCAGGCCCACCACGCCCACCGGCATGTAGCGCGTCACGAACTGCAGGAAAATGTAGTTCGTGTCCTTGGCGCCGTTCTGCCCGGTAGCCCGCCCGGCCGCCTCGGCGGCGCCGGCCCGCGCGGCGTCCAGGTCTCTCTGCGCCGCGCGGAATTTCTCCCAATCCGACGTTCGTGCCGCCGCCCGCCGCGCCTCAAACGCCGCGTTGTAGCGCGCCTGCACGGCGCTGGAACCGGCCTGCCTCTCAAACGCCGCGTTCAACTCCGGATTGAAGTTCACCGGCGGCTTCTCGTAGACGTAAAACACGAACACCATGGCGCCCGTGAACAGGATGAAGAACTGCATCGGGATCTTCGCCACCGCGTTGAACAGCAGGCTCAGCCGCATCTGCGTGACGTCGCGCCCCGTCAGGTAACGCTGCACCTGGCTCTGGTCGCAGCCGAAGTAAGCCAGCGCCAGGAACATCCCGCCGATCACGCCGCTCCACACGTTGTACTGGTCGTTGAACGAGAAGCTCCAGACGGCCGGGTTCAGCCGCCCCGCCGCCCCCGCCAGCGAAAGTGCCTGCGTGAATGGCAGGTCCGCGGGCAGCAGCAGCACCGCCGTCGTCAGGGCGGCGATCAGCCCCGCGATCATGATGATCATCTGCAGCACGTCCGTCCACGTCACTGCCTGGATGCCGCCGCTCACCGTGTAGCTCACCACCAGGATGCCCATCAGCAGCGTCGTCCACTGGCTCGGCCAGCCCAGGATCACCGTCAGCACCACGGCCGGCGCGGACAGGGAAACCCCCACCGCCAGCCCGCGCGACAGTAGAAAGATCACGCCCACCAGCGCCCGCGTCTTGGCGTCGAACCGCTTCTCCAGGAACTCGTACGCCGTGTAGACCCCGCTATGGTGGAATCGCGGCACGGCAATGGCCGCGATGGCGATCATCGCCAGCGGCAGGCCCAGGTACATCTGCACGAACCGCATCCCGTCCGCGTAGCTCTGCCCCGTGGTCGAAATGAACGTGATGGCGCTGGCCTGCGTCGCCATGATCGACAGCGCCATGGCGTACCATGGCATGCTCTTCCCCGCCAGCAGGTATTTCGAGGTCGTGTCGCTGCCCCGCCCGCGCCACATGCCGTAGGCGGCGATGCCCGCCAGCGACAACACCAGCACCACCCAATCGGCGGGCCTCACCGGTTCCAACTCCAGGTGAACCAACTGAACAGCGCGATCACCGCCGCCAGGTACAGCACGACGGCCGAATAGATCCGCCGCCACGTGCGTAGAAAGGGAGGCCGCTCATCCTGCGTCATCGTTGCCCCGCGCTCACGATGTTGGCGAACAGTTTGTAAGCCCCGGGAACGCCGGCCGGCAGCTCCCGGAACCAGTCGTACGACGTGTAGACATACGCGCCCTGTCCCACGCGAGTATAAAGCAGGCCGCCCTTGCGCGCCGGCTCGCCGGGGTCGTGGCTCTCGAGCACCGCCTCATACCGCGCGTCCCACTCCGCCGGGAAGTACAGCGCCCGCTCCTGCACCCAGCCGCCGAAATCCGCCTGCGTGATGTGGTTCGGCAACTGCAGCAGCCGGTGGTCCGGCAGCAGGAATTCCACCGGCGCCTCTTCCACCGTGGTCCGGTCGCGCCCGATCCGCAGCGGGTACGGGCCGACATTCTTCAGCGCGCCCGGATCTCCGCCGCCCGGCCCGCCGTCCAGCGTGTTGTACTGCACCACCAGCGTGCCGCCCCGCTCCATGTACTCGCGCAGCCGCGCGTGCGCCGCGCGCAGGTCTTCCCGAACGTTCCAGGCCCGCACGCCGGTCACGATCGCGTCAAACCGCCGCAAATCGCCCTGCGCCAGGTCCCCGGCGCCCAGCAGCGTCACCTCGCAGCCCATCTCCTTCAGCGCCTCCGGCACCAGGTCCCCGGCGCCCATCACGTAGCCCACCCGCTTCGCCGTCACCCGCACGTCTTCGCGCAGCGCTTTCGTCGCCGCCGCGCGCAGCACCGTCTGTGGGGGAATGTGCTCGTAGTCGATCAGCGCCACCGCGTTCGACCACTCGAATCCGTTCGTCTTCGCCGTCATCCGCAGTTCGCCCCGGCTCTGCGCCGCCGGCGGCGTGATGCGGAACCGCGCCGTGGCTACCTGCCCGCTCTCGGCCAGCGTGAACGGCGCCGACCCGGGCGACACCTGCCAGCCCGCCGGAGCCTGCACGCTCACCGTGCCCGATGCCGCCCCCGCGTTCGCCTTCACCTCCACCCGCACCTGCCGCGGCTCTGCCGTGGAGAAGAGCAGCGGGGTGTCGGAGAGCTTCAACGACACGGCCGGCACAATCACGAACGGCCGCGTCAGCTCTCCGCGCACGCGGTCCACGTACCGGTTCTCCACCGGCCGTGTGATCTCGATCGGCGCCCCCTCCACTTCCAGTTGGAAGCGCGCCGACAGCGCCGGTGCCGCCTCCGCCGGGCCGATGTCCAGCGGGTTGGAAATGGTATACAGGTTGCCCTTCCGCGGCTCCCGCAGTTGCAGCGGCTGCGAGAGCGCCTGATGCTCCGGGACCTTCAGCGTAGTCTTTGCGCTGTAGGGCAGGTTGCCGGCCAGGCCGGAGCCAGTGAATCCCGGCGCGCCCGCCATCCCTTTCAGCTCCGCGCCGGCCAGCCGGACTCTGGCCTTGCCCCGGTTCACCGCGCTCAGCGTCAGGCCCACTTCGCTCCCCGGCGTCGCCAGCGCCCGCGCCGCGCTCACGTCCACCCATACGCCGGCCGCCAGCGCGATCGCCTCGTCGAACTCGCTCAGCTTCCTCTTCGCATCCGGGTGGTCCAGCGCCCTGGCCAGCTTCCGCGCCCGCAGCAGGGCCGGCAGAGTCTTCTCCGGCGCCTCCATCTGGTAGGCCGCCAGCGCCTCTCCCAGCGCTTTGTCCACCGCCTCGCCGCCGGGGAAGCGCTTCCACGACACGTCCACGTCGTCGAAAAAGTCCTGCTTCGCCGGCTCGCCGGCGTAGAGGAACAGGTAGTTCGGCAGTGTGCCCTTCCGCTCCGCCGAGCCGAAGCCCTGGCTGCGGTGCTGGCTGCGGCTCAGGCCGGCCAGCTCTCCGTAGCTCATCCCCAGCACCGGGCTGTATTCGCCCGTGTCCACCATCAGCCGGTTCGGCGTCTTGTCGAGTTCCCGCTCCTGCTGGCGCGTGAAGCTGAAGCCGTTCCACAGCAGTCGCTTCGCCTGCCACGGCTCCGCGTACTTCAACTGTTCGGGAAATGCCTTCGGGTCCGCTGCCAGCTTGAAAGCCTCCTGCCCCAGGATCGAAGACGCCTGGTGGTGGCCGTGCCCGTCGCGCGTCGTGCCGGAGAATCGCAGCAAGACCACGTCCGGCCGGAACCGCCGGATCACCCACACCACGTCCGACAGCACATCCTGCCGGCCCCACTTCGCCAGGGTCTCGTCCGCCGTCTTCGAGAACCCGAAGTCGATGGCCCGCGTGAAGTACTGCTCCGCGCCGTCGATCCGCCGCGCCGCCAGCAGTTCCTGCGTGCGGATCACTCCCAGCAGGTCGCCCTGCTCGTCGCCGATCAGGTTCTGCCCGCCCTCGCCGCGCGTCAGTGACAGGTAGCCCGTGCGCAGCTTGCGCCCCTGCGCGCAGTATGCCAGCAGCGCCGTGTTCTCGTCGTCCGGGTGGGCGGCGATCATCAGTACGCTGCCCACTACGCGCAGCCGTTCCAGTCGCTGGTAGAGCGCGGGCGCGCCGCCCAGCCGGCGGAATTCAGCGGAAAGCGGAGCGGCCAGGGCCAGCGCCGCCGCGATGGCACACAGCCGTCGAGCGATGTTCTTCATGGCGGGAATAGGTCTTATCATTGTAACCGCCGTCCGCCGCCCCGGCCTCAAAACGGAAAGCGGCGGGTGCCCCGTCCCGGGATGCCCGCCGCGTGTCTGCCAGTCCGCTGAAAACTACTTGTCTTCCTTGATCTGCTGCGCCAGGTAGTTCTCGTAGCCCATCTCCTGGATCATGTACAACTGCGCTTCCAGGTAATCCACGTGGTGCTCCTCGTCCTTCAGGATCGACTCGAACAGGTCGCGCGAGCCGTTGTCGCCCGCCGCCACCGCCGCGTTGATGGCCCGGTTCAGGCGCGGCACCGCTTCCATCTCCAGCGCCAGGTCGTTCTCGAACTGCTCCTTCACGTTTTGCCCGATTCGCAGCTCGAACAGCTTGCTCATGTTCGGCGAGCCGTCCAGGTACAGCAGCCTGTGCAGCAGCTTCTCCGCGTGCACCATCTCCTCGATCGACTCTTTCTTCGTGATCTTCGCCAGCCTCTCGTAGCCCCAGTTCTCCATCATCTCCGCGTGGAGAAAGTACTGGTTGATGGCCGTCAGTTCAGCCGTGAGCGTCTCCTGCAGGAACTCGAGAACCTTTGCATCACCCTTCATCGCTTGCGCTCCTTATTTCCCGGTCGTTCTTTCCTCTGACACCCGAATTGTAGCCTTGCCGCCAACGCGACAACAACGTCCGAAACACCGCCTCGCATGCCTCCGATGGCGTATCTTAGATGGAGGTGAACATGCTCAAGCAGACTCCCCTCAACGCCGCCCATCGCGCTCTCGGCGCCCGCATGGTGGACTTCGGCGGCTGGGACATGCCCGTTCAATACTCCGGCATCCTCGACGAACACAACACGGTTCGCACCGCCGCCGGACTGTTCGACGTCAGCCACATGGGCGAAATCGAGGTGCGCGGGCCGGAGGCCCTCCAACTCGTCAACTACGTCACCACCAACAACGCCGCCAAACTGGCCGCCGGCCAGGTCCACTACTCGGGGTTGCTCTACGAGCACGGCGGCTTCGTCGACGACATCCTGGTCCACAAGGTCGCCGGGGACCATTACTTCCTCTGCGTGAACGCCTCCAACCAGGACAAGGATTACGAGCACATCGCCGCCCACAATCGCTGGAACTGCTCCGTGGAGAATCACGGCGAGCGTTACGCGCAGATCGCCGTGCAGGGCCCGCGGGCCATCGAGATCCTGCAGAAGCTCACCGCCACGGACCTTTCCGCCATCCACTATTACTGGTTCGCCGACGGCGAGGTGTCCGGCGCTCCGGCCCGCATCGCCCGCACCGGCTACACCGGCGAGGACGGCTTTGAGATCTACGTCGATCCCGGCCAGGCCGAGGCGCGCTGGAACGAACTGCTCGACGCCGGCCGCGAATCCGGCCTCAAGCCCGCCGGCCTCGGCGCCCGCAACACCCTCCGCATGGAGGCGGGCATGGCGCTCTACGGCCACGAGATCGATGCGTCCATTTCGCCCCTGGAAGCGGGACTGCAGTGGATCGTCAAGCTCGACAAGGGCGACTTTCTGGGCAAGGCTCCCTTGGAGCGCCAGAAGGCTGAGGGGCTGAAGCGGAAGCTGATCGGATTCGAAATGCGCGGCCGCGGCATCGGTCGCGACGGTTATGAAGTCCGCGTGGCGGGCGAGCCGGCCGGGTGGGTCACCTCCGGCGGCCCCTCCCCCACGCTCAACAAAAACATCGGAATGTGTTACCTCCCGGCCGCGCAGGCACAGCCCGGCCTGGCCATCGAGATCGTGGTCCGGAACCAGCCGGTCGAGGCGGTCACCATCCCCATCCCCTTCTACAAGCGAGCCAAATGACCTACCCCGAAAACTTCCGTTACACCAAAGAGCACGAGTGGGTCTCCGTCGAGGGAGACACCGGCACCGTGGGCATCACTTTCCACGCCCAGAAGGAGCTCGGCGACATCGTCTACGTTGACCTGCCCAAGCCCGGCACCCAGGTGGAGGTCGGCAAGACCTTCGGCTCCGTCGAATCCGTCAAGGCCGTCAGCGACATCTACTCGCCGGTCTCCGGCGAGGTCACGGAAGCCAACAGCCTGCTGGCCGAAGCCCCCGAGAAGCTCAACGAAGATCCGCACGGCGCGGCCTGGCTCGTGAAGATTCGCCTCGCCAATCCGGGCGACGTGGGCGCGCTGCTTTCCGCCGCCGACTACGCCGCCTACATCGGCGAATAGCCCGGCTCTGCCATCCTCGCCTCAGGCTCCCCGCGGCCCCACGTTACAATAGTGACTTCGGGGAGTCATAAGTCTTTGCGATACCTTCCAAATTCCACCGCCGACAGGCAAGCCATGCTCGCTGCCTGCGGCCTTCAATCCGTTGAGGACCTCTACAACCACCTGCCGGACGAAGTCCTGCTGAAACGGCCTCTGGCGATTCCGGACGGCCTGTCGGAGTACGAAATCGCCGCCTGGTTTAAGGACCAGGCCGCGCGCAACGCCAACGGCTGCGCCTCCTTCCTCGGCGCCGGCGTCTACTCGCACTACCGGCCCGTGTTGTGCGACGTTGTCGTCAGCCGTGGAGAGTTCCTCACCTCCTACACCCCCTACCAGGCCGAGTTCGCCCAGGGCACCCTGACGTCGATCTTCGAATTCCAGACGATGATCTGCCAGCTCACCGGCATGGAAGTGGCCAACGCCTCCATGTACGACGGCTCCACCGCCGTCCCCGAAGCCGCCATGATGGCCGCCCGCATCACCGGCCGCCACCGCTTCCTCGCCGCCGCCAACCTCCACCCCGAATACCGCGAGGTGCTCGACACCGCGGCCCGCAACGCCCGCCTCGAAGTGGACGCCTTCGGCTACGACGCTGAGTCCGGCCGCTTCGACCTCGCCGCCCTCGAAGCCAAACTCGACTCCTCCGTGGCCTGCGTCATCGTCCAGTCGCCCAACTTCTTCGGCGTCATCGAGGACGTGAAAGCCGCCGCCGAAATCGCCCACAAGCACGGCGCCCTGCTCGTCGTCGTCTTTACCGAAGCCGTTTCTCTCGGCCTGCTCGAGCCGCCCCGCGACGCCGACATTGTCGTCGGCGAACTCCAGTCCTTCGCTATCTCGCCCAGCTACGGCGGGCCCTTCGCCGGCATCATCGCCACGCGCGAAAAATACATGCGCCAGATCCCCGGCCGCCTTGTCGGCGAAACGAAGGATGCCGACGGCCACCGCGCCTTCTGCCTCACCCTCTCCACCCGCGAGCAGCACATCCGCCGCGAAAAGGCCACCTCCAACATCTGCACCAACCAGGCCCTCATCGCCCTCATGGCCACCGTCTTCATGAGCGTCTACGGCAAGCAGGGCTTGCGCGAGCTGGCCTCGCAGAACCTCGCCAAGGCCCACTACCTCGCCTCTGGCCTCGACCTCCCCTTCTCCGGGCCGTTCTTCAACGAGTTCGTCGTCAACCCGCGCGGCCGCACGCCCGAAGAGGCGAACGCCGCCCTGCTCGAAAAGCAGATCGTCGGCGGCCTCCCGCTCGGCCGCTTCTTCCCCGAACTCTCCGGTTCATTGCTCCTCTGCGCCACGGAAATGTCCCGCCGCGCCGACATGGACGCCGTCAAGGAGGTGCTCCTCTAATGCCTAAGACCCTCGGCAAAATCCGCCCCCACCTCACCCAGGACGAGCAGCTTCTCTTCGAGCTCTCCAGCCCCGGCAAGAAGGGCTATCAACTGCCCGCCCTCGACGTCCCTGAAGTGGACCCCGCCTCGGCCCTCGGCTCAGAAAACGTCCGCGCCGCAATCGAGCACTTCCCCGAAGTCAGCGAAGTCGAAGTCATTCGCCACTTCACGCGCCTCTCCACCTGGAACTACGGCATCGACCTCGGCCTCTTCCCGCTCGGCTCCTGCACCATGAAGTACAACCCGCGCATCAATGAGGCCGTGGCGCGCACGGAAGGCCTGGCCTGGGCACACCCCTATCAGCCCGAAGCGCTCAGCCAGGGCGCCATGGAAGTGGTCGCCATCCTCGAGCAATACCTCGGCGAGATCTTCGGCATGGACGCCGTCACGCTCCAGCCCGCCGCCGGCGCCCACGGCGAGTACACCGGCATCATGCTGGTCCGCGCCTATCTCGAAGCCCAGGGCAATCCCCGCAAGAAAGTGCTCGTGCCGGACTCCGCCCACGGCACCAATCCCGCCACGGCCTTCATGGCCGGCTACGACGTCCAAACCCTCAAGTCCAACGACAGCGGCATGGTCGATCCGGCCGTGCTCGCCGCCGCTGTGAATGAAGACGTCGCCGCCCTCATGGTCACCAACCCCAACACCGTCGGCGTGTTCGAAGAGAACATCGTGCAAATCGCCGGAATCATGCACGAGAAGGGCGCCCAGGTTTATATGGACGGCGCCAACTTGAACGCCCTCGTCGGCATCGCCCGCCCCGGCGACTTCGGCGTCGACGTCCTCCACTCCAACCTCCACAAGACTTTCTCCACCCCGCACGGCGGCGGCGGTCCCGGCGCCGGCGCCGTCGGCGTCCGTTCCCACCTTGAGCCCTTCCTCCCCACGCCGCGCCTCCGCCGGGATGGTGAACTCTGGGCCTGGGATTACGACCGCCCGCAATCCATCGGCCGCGTCCGCGCCTTCTACGGCAACTTCGGCGTCCTCGTCCGCGCCCTGGCCTATATCCTCGCCCACGGCGGCGAGGGCCTCCGCAACGCCACCATCGACGCCCTCCTGAACGCCAACTACATCCGCGCGCGCCTCGAGGAGCATTACCAGATCGCTTACAACGCCCGCTCCATGCACGAGTGCGTCTTTAGCGACGTTCGCCAGGAGAAGCAGGGCGTGCGCACCGGCGACATCGCCAAGCGCCTCATCGACTACGGCTTCCATCCCTACACCGTCAGCTTCCCGCTCATCGTCCACGGCGCGCTCATGATCGAGCCCACCGAAACCGAACCCAAGGCCGAGCTCGACGCTTTCTGCGACGCCCTCATCGCCATCGCCCGCGAAATCGAAGCGGACCCCGAAACCGTCAAAAAGGCGCCCCACATGACCCGCACTTCACGCGTCGATGAAGTCGCCGCCGCCCGCAAGCCCAAAGTCCGCTGGACGCCCCAGGCCTGACCTCCCACTCCGGCCCCGCGCGCCCGCGCGCCGCGGGGCCGCTCCCCCGATGATCACTTTTTCCAACATCAGCAAGCAGTACGGCCGCCAGCTCATCTTCGTCGAGGCCGGCTTCCAGCTCAACCCCGGTGAAAAGGTCGGCCTTGTCGGCCCCAACGGGGCGGGCAAGACCACCCTCTTCCGCATGGCCGTTGGCGAGGAGTTCCCCGACGAAGGCGAAGTCTCGCTGCCCAAGCGCCTCACCGTCGGCTACTTCCGCCAGGACGTCGAGGAGATGGCCGGCCGCTCCGTGCTCGACGAGGCCATCGCCGGCAGCGGCCGCGTCGGCGAACTCCACCACGAGCTCGAAAGCCTCCAGCACGCCATGGGTGACCCCGCCCAGGCCGATCGCCTCGACCGCATCCTCGCCCGCTTCGGCGAAGTCCAGGAAGAGTACGACCACCTCGGCGGCTACTCCCTCGAGGCCCAGGCCCGCGAGGTCCTCCACGGCCTCGGCTTCGCCGGCGACCAGATCGACGGCGACGTCGGCGCCCTCTCCGGCGGCTGGAAGATGCGCGTCGCCCTCGCCCGCGTCCTCCTCGGCCGCCCCGACGTCCTGCTGATGGACGAGCCCACCAACCACCTCGACCTCGAATCCATCATCTGGCTGGAGCGTTTCCTCAAGTCCTACCCCGGCGCTCTCCTCATGACCTCCCACGATCGCGAGTTCATGAACCGCGTCGTCTCTAAAATCGCCGAAATCGATGCCGGAGAAATTACCGTCTACTCCGGCAACTTCGACTTCTACGAGCGCGAGCGCGCCATCCGCGAAGCCAACCAGCAGGCCGCCTACGCCCGCCAGCAGGCCATGCTCGCCAAGGAGCAGCGCTTTATCGACCGCTTCCGTACCCACGCCGCCAAGGCCGCCCAGGTCCAGAGCCGCATCAAGGCCCTCGACAAAATCGAGAAGCTCGAACTGCCCAGGCGCCGCCAGGTGGTCCAGTTTGATTTCCGCGTCCCGCCGCGCTCCGGTGACCAGGTGGTCGTCATCGAGGATCTCCACAAGAGCTACGGCCCCCGCGTCATCTACCAGGGCTTCGACTTCACCGTCCGCCGCGGCGAGCGCTGGGCCGTCATGGGCCGCAACGGCGCCGGCAAAACCACCCTGCTCAAAATGATCGCCGGCGCCGCGCAGCCCGATTCAGGCACCGTGCGCCTCGGCGCCAGCCTCCGCATGGGCTACTTCGCCCAGCAGTCCCTCGACGTCCTCGATCCCTCCCTCACGGTCCTGGACCAGTTGCAGCGCGACTTCCCGCAGGACGGCATCGGCTCTCTCCGCACCCTCGCCGGCGCTTTCCAGTTCTGTGGAGACGACGTTGAAAAGCCGATCAGAGCCCTCTCCGGAGGCGAGCGCTCCCGCCTCGCCATGGCCCGCATGCTCTACGACCCGCCCAATTTCCTGGTCCTCGACGAGCCCACCAACCACCTCGACCTCGCCACCAAGGAGATGCTCGTCGCCGCCCTCAGCCAGTTCGAAGGCACTATGATCTTCGTCTCCCACGACCGCATGTTCCTCCGCGGCCTCGCCTCCCGCGTCCTTGAACTCGGCGGCGAAAGCGGCACCGCCCGCCAGCCGTTGCTCTATCCCGGCTCCTACGTCGAATACGTTGAAAAGCTCGGTCACGAGGCGCCGGGTATCTACTCTTAATACCCAGCGCTGCCACCTCCGGGGCATTCTGGTGGTATTCATGGTGTTTCGTGGCTGAAAGGATCTTTGACCAGTTGCGCGTCCGCGCCCAGGCTTCCCCCGGCTCTGCCGCCCTGCTGAGCCCCGGACGGCCCGCACTGTCCCACGCCGCCTTGCAGCGCCGCAGCCAGGCCGTGGCCCGCATTCTTCTCGACGCCGGCGTGCCCCGCGGCGGCGTCGTCATCGTCGTCGAGCCTGACCCCGTCGAACTGCTGCCGCTCTTCCTCGGCATCACCTCCTTCGCCGCCTGCGCCCCCATCAATCCCGCCCTCTCCCGCTCCGAACTCGAGTTCCACCTCCCCGACCTCCACGCCAGCGCCATCATCGTCCGCGGCAGGGACTCCCAGGCCGGCCTCCTCGGCCGTGTCCTCAGCCTGAAGATCTTCGAAACGGCCCAGTTTTCCGAAGCCGAGCTGCCCCCCGCGCCGGAGCCTCCTCCTCCGGACCTCGACGCCGAAGCCCTTCTGCTCCATACCTCCGCCACCACTGGCCACCCGAAACTTGTCCCCCTCTCCCACCGCCGCCTGCAGGCCATGGCGGCCAACGCCCTCCACGCCTTCGGCCTGTCCGCCGCCGACCGCTTCCTCAGCATGATGCCCCTCTTCCACTTGCAGGGGCTCATCAGCGCCTTGGCGCAGCTCTCCGCCGGCGGCAGCGTCGTCTGCACTCCGGGCTTCGACGCGGGCCGGTTCCCGTACTGGCTCGAGGAGTTCCGCCCCACCTGGTACACCGCCGGCCCCGCGCTCCATGCAGCCATCCTGCCCGTGGCCAAGAGCAATCCTGACGCCCTCCGCGTCGCGCCCCTCCGCTTCGTCCGCTCCATCGGCGCGCGCCTCTCTCCCCACCTCCTCACCGAACTCGAACAGGCCCTGAATGCCCCCGTCCTCGAAGGCTACGGCCTCACTGAAACCGGCACCGTCACCAGCAACCCCCTCCCTCCGGGAGTCCGCAAGCCCGGCTCGGCCGGTATCGTAGGCGGCGCCGAACTCGCCATCCTGAACCCCGCCGGCGAGACCCTCCCCCCTCGCGCCCAGGGGCAGATCGCCGTGCGCGGCCCGGCCGTCTTCTCCGGCTATCGCGACAACGAGCTGGCCACCCGGCAATCGTTCCACGACGGCTGGTTCCTCACCGGCGACCTCGGCTGGCTCGACGAGGACGGGTACCTTTTCATCGACGGCCGCCTCAAGGAGATGATCAACCGCGGCGGTGAAAAAGTCCTGCCCGGAGAAATCGACGACGTCCTGATGGCCCACCCGGCCGTCGCCCGCGCCGCCGCCTTCGCGCTGCCCCATCCCACTCTCGGCGAGGACGCCGCCGCCGCCGTCGTCCTCCGCCCCGGCTCCGAAATCGCCGAATCCGATCTCCGCCGCTTCGCCTCCGCCCACCTCGCCCCGTTCAAAGTGCCGCGCCGCATCTTTTTCGTCGATGCCCTCCCCGTCGGCGCCACCGGCAAGCCCAAACGCGCCGCGCTATCCGAGCAGTTGGCCCACCGGCTCCCGCCCCACCAGCCGCCCACCACCCCGCTCGAGCTGCGCCTCGCCCAAATCTGGCAGCGCCTGCTCCACGTCCCCCGCGCGGGCCTCGCCGATGACTTCTTCGCGCTCGGCGGCGACTCTTTCGCCATGACCCTGCTCATGGTCGAACTTCACGAAGAGTTCGGCGACGCCGCCGCCCGCCTCGACGAGTCCGAGTTCTTCGCCAGCCCCGACATCGCCACCCTGGCCCGCCTCCTCGGCGGCTCCCCGCCCCTTCCCGGCAGCCGCCCTGTCGCCCAGCGCCCCCCTTACGTCGTTCTCCAGCGCGAAGGCTCGTGCCAGCCGTTCTTCTGCATCCCTGGCGCCGACGAAAACCCCTACTACTTCCGCGAGCTCGCCCAGAGCCTCGGCGAGGACCAGCCCTTCTACGTCATCCGCGATCCCCAGCCCCTCGAGCTGCGCGGCCGGCAGACCGTTGAACAGGTCGCCGCCCGCTTCCTCGGCTACATCCGCGCCGTCCAGCCCGCCGGTCCCTACCTCCTCGGAGGCCACTGCTTCGGCGGCATCGTCGCCTTCGAGGTCGCCCGCCAACTGCACGCACAGGGCGAGATCGTCTCCCGGCTCGTCCTCTTCGAAGTGCCCACCCCCGGCTACCCCAAGCTGCTCCGCACCTGGAAAGGCTACGGGCGCGTCGCCGCGGATCTCCTCCGCGGCCGCCGCAGAATCGGCCCGCGCGACGCAATCGCCCATGTCCGGGTCCTGTCCGGGCTCGCCCGCCGCAAAGCCCGCGACGCCGGTATGCGGCTCTTCAGGCTGGCTCGCCCCAGGTCCTCCGGTAAACTTCCCCTCGAGCCCGAGCACCCCAACGTCTGGGCCGCCCGCGTCTACACCCCCCAACCCCACCACGGACGCGTCACCTGCTTCCTCGCCGCCGACGAGCCCCATAGCACCCAAATCCTCGACAATCCCCTCCTCGCCTGGCGCGAATTCGTCCATGGCGAATTCGAGGTCCGCCACACCCCCGGCAGGGCGGCCGCCATCTTTCGCCACCCCCATGTCCGCCACCTCGCCGGCCAGCTCCGCCGCGTCCTCGATCCGCCCGCGAAGTGAGCCCTCTCGCCAGGCCGCTGGCCCTTCCGGCGCCTTCGACCCCGGCTCCGCCGGGTCGCCGCCGTCAGTTTTCGACGGCCCCCGTTCCGTGGAACGTCGCTTCCGTGACGGAAACCGCAGGACCGCACCATGCGAATGGGGCGGTTGCTGCGGTTTCTGAACCACACGTAAAAATGATGGAACTTGGTTTCAAAAGCGTTGACTCGCTCATAGGAATCACTTATACTCGCTTCGCATATGCGCACCGCCTGTGCGCTGAGGAGAGGACTGGCAGACAGGGTTCCGAGGAGTTGCAATGCTACGACATCCATCTTTGATACTCGCCATGGGATTTCTGCTGGCGCTGACGCCGGACGCGAGAGCGCAAGAAGTCCGGGCCACGATTCTGGGCACCGTCACCGACGCGTCTGACGCAGCCGTGCCGGGTGCGAAAGTGAAGGTGACCTACCTCGAACGGAATTCGACGGTTGAGGTGCAAACGAATGCCACGGGCACGTTCGTGACGCCGTTCCTGGCGCCCGGCGTCTACCGCGTTGAAGTGGAAGCGCAGGGTTTTCAGAAGTACGTGCGCGACAACATGACGCTTCAGGCCCAGGACAGAGCGCGCCTGGACGTCAAGCTGACGCTGGGAGAGTTGACGCAGAGCGTCAGTGTCAGCGGCTCGGTCACACAGTTGGAAACCGAGACCGCCAGCCGGTCGCAGGTGGTGGCCAGCGAGATCATCGCCAGCCTGCCCACGCAGGGACGCAATCCGTTTCAGATCGCGTGGGCGGCCGCCGGCGTCATCAAGAGCGGCTCGTGGCGCTATCTCCGGTCCTTCGACATCGGCGGCACCACCGGCATCTCCATCAACGGTGGCCGCGAAGGCCGCAACGAAGTTCTGCTCGACGGCATCAGCAACGTCCGCGCCGAGTGGACCGTCATCAGCATCCCCACCACCGAGTCCATCCAGGAGTTCAAGGTGCAGGCCAACACCTTCGACGCGCAGTACGGCCGCACCTCCGGCGGCGTCATCACCATGGTGACCAAGGGCGGCGGCAACGACTTCCACGGCACCATGTTCGAGTACTTCCAGAACGACAAGCTGAACGCCAACCAGAGCGAGCTGAACCGGCCGCTCACCGTCGGCGGACAGTTTTTCCCGAACGGCCGCAAGCCGCCAAACCACATCAACCAGTTCGGCGCCACCGGCTCCGGCCCCATCTGGATTCCGAAGCTGTTCAACGGCAGGAACCGCGCGTTCTGGATGCTCTCCTGGGAGAGCATGCGCCAGCGCTCGGCCGACCCCGACGTCAAGACCTTCCCGATTCCTGAAATCCGCGGCGGCAACTTCAGCCAGTTATTCAACGCCGCCGGCAATCAGGTGCTCATCTACGATCCGCTCACCACTAAGGCCGACGGCAAGCGCACGCCGTTTGCCGGAAACATCATTCCGTCCAACCGGATCGACCCGATCGCGCTGAAGTTCATGTCTTTCTACCCGCAACCTTCCGCCCAAGGCGAGGGGTTCGCGCGCATCAATAACTACCCCTACCCATCGATGTGGATCGCTGATTTCGACCAGTTCGTGGGCCGCACGGACGTGGTTGTCAACTCGAAGAACAACGTGTTCTTCCGTTACAACCAGAACCCGTTCGCCGAGTACCGCGCCGTCGTCTTCGGCCTCGACAACCCGGCCGAGCCCACCGGCAACGCGCCGCTGCTCCGCAACGGCCGTAACGTGATGATGAACTGGACCTCCACGCTCACGCCCACCACTACCTTCGACTTCCGCTTCGGTCTCAACCGCTGGGAAGAGGCTGGCGGCAGCACCATCGGCTACGGTTACGATCCCAAGCAACTCGGCTTCGATGCTGCGCTGGTCGGACAGTTCAAGGCTTACCAGTTCCCCAGAGTGGACATGGAAGGCTATCAGAACATCGGTTCGAATGCGGTAAGCCCCGGCATCCGCGACACCTACAGCCTCCAGCCCAACCTGAACCGGGTTATCGGCAAGCACTTCGTCAAGCTGGGCGCCGAAGTCCGGCGCTACAACCGCGCCAACTCCGGTGGTGGTTATCCGTCCGGTGCCTACTCCTTCAACAAGAACTGGACCCAGGCGGATGCCGCCCGCGGCGACGCCGTCTCCGGCAATGGCCTCGCCACCTTCCTGCTGGGCTACCCGACCTCGGCCTACGTCCAGAAGAACATCGACCCCTACTACCGGCACTACTACTACGCCGGTTTCGTCCACGACGACTGGAAGCTCACTCCCAAGCTCAGCCTTAACATCGGCCTGCGCTGGGATGCCGAGTCCGGCAACGTCGAACGCTTTGACCGCATGGTCAACGGTCTCGACTTCAACGCCGCCAGTCCCATCGCCAGCAGCGTCACCGGCTTGTCCCTAAGGGGCGCCCTCGTGTTCGCCGGCGCCAATGGGGCGCCGCGGGCGCTCATCGATACCCCGAAGTCGAACTGGCAGCCGCGCGTCGGCCTCGCCTACAGGCTGAAGGATTCCTGGGTGCTCCGTGGCGGCTACGGCCTCTACTACATGGGCGAGGACGCCATCGGCTCCAGCAACGGCTTCAGCCGCCAGACCAACGCCGTCGTCTCCAGCGACGGCCTGACCCCCTATCCCGGCCTGAAGCTCGCCAACGCTTTCGTCGCTCTCCCCGGCGGCAAGCTGCTTGATCCCATCGGCAGCTCCCTCGGCGCCAGCAGCTTCCTCGGCGAAGGCGTCCCATCCTACATGCGCGATCGCGCTCTGCCCCACATCCACACCTACTCCTTCGACATCCAGCGCGAAGTCAAGGGCGGTTTCCTTTTCGAGGTCGGCTACGCCGGCAATACCGCCAGGCGCCTGCCCGTCGACAACCTCCAGCTCAACTACGTCCCGACCAGCGAACTCGGCCGCCGCACTTCGACCGGCGTCATCGACACCGCCTACTACCAGGCGCAGGTGCCGAACCCGATGGCCGGTCTCATCCCCAACAACGCCTCTCTCAATGGCGCCACCATCCAACGCCAGATCCTCTGGCGGGCCTTCCCCCAGTACAACGCTCCCACCCTCAGCACTGTACCCGTCGGACGCGCCCAGTACCACGGCATGAGCGTCAAGGTCACTAAACGCATGTCCAAAGGCTTGAGCTTCCTGTCCAGCTACACCGTCGGCAAGAACCTCCGCCAGACCCGCATTCTGAACGCCCAGGACTTTGTCCAGGGCAGTTGGGATAACACCGTCCTCGTCAAAGAGCCCGACCAGAACATCGACACCCCGCAGAAGTTCGCCATTGCGGGCATCTACGAACTGCCGTTCGGCAAGGGCCAGCGCTGGGGCGCCGACGTCAACGGCGTCGTCAACCAGTTCATCGGCGGCTGGCAGCTCAACTTCAACGTGACCTACCAGAAAGGCTGGGTGGTCGACTATCCGAACGCCCCGCAGAACGCCGCGGGCAGCGCAAAACTGGATAGCCCCACCAACAAGCAGTGGTTCAATACCTCGCTCTGGAAGACGGCTTCCGGCACGCCCGTCGCCACCATGGAAGCCTTCACCCTCAGAGCCTTCCCGTACCTCTTTAGCGATGTCCGCCGCCCCGGCTACAAGAACTGGGATGCCTCCGTGTCCAAGATCTTCCCCATCACGGAACAGCTCAGGCTCCAGTTCCGCGCCGAGGCCGTCAACCTGATGAACCATCCCTGGTTCGCCGACATGGCTTCCACCGACGTCACCAACGCCGCCTTCGGCCAGTTGAACCCGACGCAGCGCAACTTGCCGAGATTCGTCAAGTTCGGCCTGCACCTGACGTTCTAGCTTCGGCTGATCAGAGTCTGAAAGGAGGCCCCCAACCGGGGCCTCCTTTTTCTCGCTCCCAACGCCCGTCCCCCGCTTCACCCCGCTCCTCAACTCTCCGGACCGCCGCCGCGCATCTGCTCCCCACAGGGCCGCCCCCCTCGTCCCCCGCCTGCATTCTTCCCTTGCTCCGCCTGAACTCGAACTGCTACATTAGTGAGTACTATGTTAGCGGACGCTAATTCTGAACCGGCGCAGCCCTCCGTCCGGGCTCGCATGACCGGCGCCGAACGCCGCGCCGCTATCGTGCAGGCGGCCATCCAGCTCTTTTCGCAGAAGGGCTTTCGCGGCGCCACGACGCGCGAGCTCGCCTCTGCCGTCGGCGTCAGTGAGCCCGTTCTCTATCAGCACTTTGCCACCAAACGGGACCTCTACGACGCCATCGTGGACCGTCTCATCGCGGAGACCTCCGCTACGTTTCTCCAGTCCCTCGAAGAACTGGGCGAAGACTACGACGACCGTGCCTTCTTCCAATGGCTCGGCGAGCAGATCGTCATGTGGTATACGGCCCGCACGCGGGAGGTCCGCCTGCTCCTCTTCAGCGCCTTGGAGGGCCACAACCTCGCCCAGCTCTGGCACGAAAAAGCCATCGCCAGCTTCCTGCTGTGGGTGGAGGATTATTATCGCCGCCGGACCCTCGCCGGCGCCTTCGTGCCGGCCAATGCCCCGCTGGCAGCCCGCGCCTTCATCGGCATGGTGGCCAACTACGGACAAACCACCATGCTCTTCCCCTACACCGCCACCGGCATGCCCCCGAAAGAAGTCGTTTCGTGCATGGTCGGTATTTATCTCGACGGGGTCCGTACCCGCTAATGCCTGGAGCCATTCATGTCCCGCAAATCCCTGTTGTTGCTCTCTCTGCTTGCGGCCGCCGCTGCCGCCGGCTGTGGCGGAAAAAGAGAAGCTTCCGCCGATTCCACGAGGGCCGTCCAGCCCGTGGCGGTGAAAACCGCTCAGGCTGAAGCGCGCACCGTGGAGAAATCGATCATGGTGACCGGCTCGCTGCAGCCCGACGAGACCACTGTCGTCTCTTCCGAAGTGCCGGGCCGCATCGCCAGCCTGAAGGCCGATTTCGGCCAGCCCGTCCGCAAAGGCGAGATCGTCGCCCAGATCGACACCCAGGAGCTCAGCCTGCAGCTCGACCGCTCCCGCGCCACCCTCGCCCAGGCCCTGGCCCGCATCGGCATGGATCCCAAGACAATGCAGGAGCCGGATTCCACGCCTCTCTCCCGCCAGGCGCGCGCCCAGATGGAAGACGCCCGCTCCAAGTACGACAACGCCGCCAAGCTCGTCAAAACCGGCGACATCTCTCCCGAGCGCTTCAACGAGCTGGAGAAGGCCTACCGCGCCCGCCAGGCCGCCTGGGAAGCCACCCAGGACGACCTCCGCACCCAGTTGGCCCTCATCCACTCCCTTCAGGCCGATCTCAAACTGGCCGAAAAGCGCGTCCGGGACGCCTCCGTCCTCGCTCCCTTCGACGGCATCGTGCAGGTAAAGCACGTCTCCCCCGGCCAGTACATCAAGGAAAACGTGGCCATCTACACCATCGTGAAGGCCTCCCCGCTGCGGCTCCGCGTGGATATCCCCGAGTCCGCCGTGGCCCAGGTCCGCACCGGCACCACCCTCGCCTTCACCACCGAGGCCGTCCCCGGCGCCGAGTTCACCGCCGTCGTCCGCGAGCTGAATCCCTCCCTCGAGAACCGCTCCCGCACTCTCACCGCCGAGGCCCGCCTCGTCCGCCACGACGAACGCCTCAAGCCCGGCTCCTTTGTCCAGGTGCGCCTCATCACCGACCAGGCCGCCCCCGTCGTGGCCGTGCCGCGCGCCGCCGTCTACACCGTCGCCGGCCTCAACAAGTTCTTTTCCATCGAAAACGGCAAGGCCGTCGAGCACCGCATCCCCGAGATCCTCGCCACCAACGGCTTCGTCGAAATGCCCGCCGGCACCGTGGAGCCCGGTACCGTCGTGGCCGTCTCCAACATCGCCCAACTCAGCTCCGGCACAGCCGTGGTCGTGAAGTAGGAGAGGCGCCGCACCATGCAAAAACTAGCTCAAATCTGCATCCGGCGCCCCGTCTTCGCCACCATGCTCATCCTCGCGCTGGTGGTCATCGGACTCGACTCCTACCGCAAGCTCGGCGTCGACTACTTCCCCAAAATCGAGTTCCCCTACGTCAACATCACCACCGTCCTCGCCGGCGCCTCCCCCGAAGAGGTCGAATCCCAGGTCACCAAGCCCATCGAGGAGGCCGTCAATACCATCTCCGGCATCGACGAGCTGAACTCCACCTCGGCCGAAGGCCTCTCTCTCGTCACCCTCCAGTTCGTGCTCGAAAAGGATCCCGACATCGCCGCCCAGGAGGTGCGCGACAAGATCTCCACCGTCCTCGGCCAGTTGCCGAAGGACGCCAAGACGCCCGTCGTCGAAAAACTGGCCACCGACGCCGCGCCCGTCCTCAACGTGGTGGTCTCCGCCAACCGCGACCTCCGCGAAATCACCAAGCTCGTCGACGACAACCTCAAGAAGAACATCGAATCCATCAACGGCGTCGGCCAGGTCCGCTTCGTCGGCGACCGCAAGCGCCAGATTCAGGTTATTCTCAACCCCGAACAGCTCGCCGCCTACAACATCAACATCGAGCAGGTCCGCGGAGCCCTCGCCGCCCAGAATATCGAGATCCCCGGCGGCCGCATCGATGAAGGCAACCGCGAGCTCTCCCTCCGCACCCTCGGCCGCGTAGAACGGCCTGCCGATTTCGCCAGAATCGTCGTCGGCAATCTCGGCGGCGCACCCATCCGCGTCTCCGATATCGCCGAAGTCGTCGACGGCTTCGAAGAGCCGCGCTCCCTCGCCCGCCTCAACGGCTCTCAGGCCGTCGCTCTCGCCGTCCGCAAGCAGGCCGGCACCAACTCCCTCGATGTCATCGCCGCCGTCAAGACCCGCATCGGGGAACTCCGCTCCTCCCTCCCGCGCGACTTCCAGATCACCTACACCCGCGATCAGTCCGGCTTCATCCAGGCCGCCTTCGAGGCCGTTCAGGAACACCTCATCCTCGGCGGCGTCTTCGCCGCCATCATCGTCATGTTCTTCATCCGCAACTGGCGCTCCACCCTCATCGCCGCCGTTGCCATCCCCACCTCCATCATCTCCACCTTCTCCCTCCTCCAGTGGATGGGCTTCACCCTCAACCAGATCACGATGCTCGCCCTCACCCTCGTCGTCGGCATCGTCATCGACGACGCCATCGTCGTGCTCGAAAATGTCTTCCGCCACATGGAAGAGAAAAACATGACCGCCATGGAGGCCGCCGCCGAGGGCACCAAGGAAATCGGCCTCGCCGTCATGGCCACCACCTTTTCGCTCATCATCATCTTCCTCCCCATCGCCGTCATGCCCGGCATCGTCGGCCGCTTCATGTCCTCCTTCGGCTACACCGCCGCCTTCGCCATCGGCGTCTCCCTGCTGGTCAGCTTCACGCTCACCCCCATGCTCTGCTCGCGCTTCCTCAAGCTCGGCAACGTCAACCACGACACCAAAGCCGGCTTCTTCGAAAAGGCCGCCGCTTCTCCTTACCGCGCCATGCTCGGCTGGTCCCTCCGCCACCGCTGGGCCATCGTCGGCATCTCCTTCCTGGTCATCCTCTCCACCGTTCCCATGATCAAAAGCATGGGCGTGGACTTCCTGCCCGTCGAGGACCAGAGCGAGTTCGAAGTCTCCGTCCGCATGCCCGTCGGCTCCTCGCTCGAAGGCACCTCCCAGGTCATGGCCCTCATCGAGAAAGACCTGCGCACGCTGCCCGGCGTCCGCGACCTCTTCACCACCATCGGCGCCGACCAGCGCCGCCAGGTCGACCGCGGCTCCATCATCGTCGAGCTCGTCGACGTCAAAGACCGCAAGCAGTCCCAGCGCCAGCTCATGGACCACACCCGCGAAATGCTCGCCAAGTACAAGGACCTCATCATCGGCGTCCAGCTCCCTTCGCTCTTTTCCGGCGGCTCCGACCGCGATCTCATGTACTCCATCCAGGGCCCCGACCTCAACCGCCTTGAAGGCTACGCCAAACGGCTCATGGATCGCATCCGGCCCATCGAAGGCGTCGCCGACCTCGAACTCACCTACGAGTCCGGCAAGCCCGAAGTCCGCGTCAACATCAACCGCGACAAGGCCGCCGACCTCAACGTCAACGTCGCCCAGGTGGCCAATGCCATGCGCGTCCTCGTCGGCGGCGACGACCAGGTCACCACCTACAAGGAAGGCGACGACCGCTACGACGTCCTCCTCCGCGTCGCTAAGAAGTTCCGCAACTCCCCCGCCGCCCTCGACCGCCTCTATCTCCCGTCCGCCTCCCTCGGCAACGTTCCCATCTCCAACGTGGCCTCGCTCGAAATGGGCACCGGCCCCACCTCCATCGACCGCTGGAACCGCCAGCGCCGCGTCCTCATCATGGGTAACCTCTCCAAGGGCCTCGCCCTCGGAGACCTCATCAAGGTCGTGGACCAGGAGATGGCCGCCATGAACCTCCCCCCCGAGTACCGCCACAACGCCGTCGGCCGCTCCCGCGAGCTTGGCCGCGCCGTCAACAACTTCCTCATCGCCTTCCTCCTCTCCGTGATCTTCATGTACATGATCCTCGCCTCCAACTACGAAAGCTTCATCGATCCCGTCACCATCCTCCTCTCCCTCCCCCTCTCCGTCCCCTTCGCCCTCCTCAGCCTCTTCCTGGCCCGCGAGAACTTCTCCGTCATCTACACCTCCCTCGGCATCCTCGTCCTGTTCGGCATCGTCAAGAAGAACTCCATTCTTCAGATCGATCACATCAAGGGCCTGCGCCGCGATGGCATGCCCCGCCTCGACGCCATCTTCCAGGGCTGCGAGGACCGGCTCCGCCCCATCCTCATGACCACCGCCGCCCTCGTGGCCGGCATGCTTCCCCTCGCCTTCGGCACCGGCGCCGGAGCCGGCACCCGCCGCACCGTCGCCATCGTCGTCATCGGCGGCCAGAGCCTCGCCCTCCTGCTCACTCTGCTCGTCACCCCGGTGGCCTACTCCCTCTTCGACGACCTCGCCCATACCGGCTTCTGGAAACGCCTCTTCTCCCGCGGCCGCAAGCCTGTGGAGCAGATCACGGCCCTCCTGCTCATCGCCCTCCTGCTCGCCGCCGCGCCCGTGCGCGCCCAGCAGCAGCCGCCCGCCGCCGAATGGGACCAGGCTCTCGAAAAGGCCCGCGCCGCCGTCCTCGCCGCCAAACGGGTCGGTGTCACCTCCGCCGAGCGCCGCCTCACTCTAGACGCCGCTCTCCAGCTCGCCCTGCGCAACAACCTGGAAATCGAAGTCGAGCGCACCGGCCTCGATTCCGCCGCCGCCTTCGTCAAGGGCGCCCGCGGCGTCTTCGACCCCACCCTCCTCTACCAGCCCTCCGTCGAGTCCCGCAACATTCCCGCCGCCAGTACGCTGGCCGCCGCCGACGGCAAGGTCAGCGAACGCTACACCACCAACAACTTCTACGTCCGCGGCAAGTCCAACCTCTCCGGCCTCTCCTACCACGTGGACTTCGAAAATCAGCGCCAGTCCACCAACAACCCCTTCGTCTCGCTCAACCCCAACTTCACCTCCCGCATCACCGCCGGCTTCTCCGTGCCCCTCTGGCGCTACCGCGACCTCGACCCCGACCGCGCCCAGCTCAAAATCCGCCTCCGCCGGCAGGAGCAGTCCCGCACCGACTTCGAGGTCAAGGTTATCGACGTCATCGCCCGCACCCAGTCCGCCTATTGGGACCTCGCCGCCGCTATCGAGGACGCCGTCGTCGCCGAGGACGGCGTCCGCCTCGCCCGCGAGCAGCACGAGCGCAACCTCCGCCAGATCGCCGCCGGCACCCTCGCCCCCGTCGAGTCCGCCGCCTCCGAAGCCGAGCTCCAGCGCCGCATCGATACCTACGTCACAGCCATCGGCATCGTCTCCGCCGCCGAGAACCAGTTGAAGGCCATCCTCACACCCGATCCGGCCGATGCGCTCTGGAGCGAACGCGTCATCCCGACTGACCGCGCCACCGTCGAGCCCCCCGTCTCCGAGGTGGGCCCCGCCATCTCCACCGCCTTTGAGAAGCGTCTCGAGCTCCGCTCCCTCGACCTCCGCATGGCCCAGAACGACCTGCAGAAGCAACTCGCCGCCAGCTCCACCAAGCCCCAGGTCAACCTCACCGCCAACTACACCAACTCCGGCCTCGCCGGTACCCTGCCCCCCTCCACCGGCGGCTTCATCTCCGCCCTCGCGCCCTATTTTGAGCGCACCAACGAACTCTCCGCCCTCGCCGGCCTGCCTCCGCTGCCCGGCTTCTCCACCGGCGGCGCCGTCCCCCCTTCCTTCGTCGGCGGCTACGGCCAGTCCCTCTCCAACCTCTTCAGCGGCAACTTCCAGACCTTCGCCGGCGGCCTGCAGATCGAATGGAATCCCCGCAACCGCACCGCCCAGTCCCAGGTGGATCAGGCCGTTGTCAACGAGCGCCGCCTCAAGCTGGCCCGCCTCCAGATCCAGCAGGGCATCAGCGCCGAGGTCCGCACCTCGCTTCAGGGCCTCGAAACCGCCCACCAGCGCATCGCCGCCGCCCGCGCCAGCGAGCGCGCCGCCCGCGAAAAGCTCGAAAGCGAAATCCGCCTCTTTCAGACGGGCGAAAGCACCAACTTCTTCGTGCTCACCCGCCAGAACGAGCTCATCGACTCCCGCCGCCGCGTCGTCGGGGCCACCCTGCTGCTCAATAAGGCCGTCGCACAGCTCCAACGCGTCCTCGGCTCCACGCTCGAGGCCAACAGGATCGTCCTCCAGTAACGCGGAAAGGGGGGCTTCCACACTCCCCCCTCGAAGATCTAAGCCTTCGCTGCTACTTGGCCCGCTTGGCCGTGAACTCCACCGGCTCGCCCCGCTGGCCCTGGCGCTTCATCTTGATCTCGTCGCCGGCCACCTTGCCTGTGTAGGTCTGCTTCATCGTGTTGCCATTGCGCTCGGTCGCAACCACGAAGCTGATCTCGTCGCCCGTCACCTTGCCTTCGGAAATCGGGTTGGCCTGACCCCGCATGCCCGACACCGTGCCCGTCAGCGCGGCTCCGTCGGCCTTCAGCTCGATCGTCATTTCGCGCGTCTGGCCGTTCCGGCCCGGCACCTGCGCCGTCCATTTGCCCGTCACGTCGGCCGCCAGCGCGGCCCCCGCAAACAGAGCGGTAATCGTCAAGAGGAGGATGAGTTTTCTGCTCATGGTGCGAGTATAGACCCGTTTTGCCCCACGATGGTTACTCCTCGCCCCGCCATCTTCGCAGCGCCTTCACCATCGCCACGATATTCTCCCCCGGCATCCCCATGCTGATCCCTCCGCCCACCGATAGGATCAGCCCCTCGCCGCCGCTCTCCTGGAGCACCGCCTCGGCTGCGGCTTGCACCTCCTCCGGTGTCCCGCGCACCCCCGGGTCCAGCGGCGCCACGTTCCCCATCAGCGTCATCCGCCCGCCCGTCTTCTCCCTCGCCTCCCGGACGCCGATCTTGTGGTTCCAGTTCAGGACGTCGAACCCCGTCTCCGGCAGGTCCTGGAGGCACGGCCGCGCATTCGCGTCGTTGTGGTACACCTTTACCCACTCTTTCGGGAATGCCTCGCAGATCCGCTACAGGTACGGGTGTGCGAACTCCCGGTAGGCCCGCGGTGACGGGAACCCCACAATGTCGTCCAGCACCAGGATGCCCTCCACCGTCGGCCCGATCGCCTCCGCCTTCAGCCACTCGATCACCGTGTGCGTCGCCGCCTCC
This sequence comes from Bryobacterales bacterium, assembly GCA_027324255.1. GTDB lineage: Bacteria > Acidobacteriota > Terriglobia > Bryobacterales > Bryobacteraceae > Paludibaculum. The sequence continues at coordinate 39,267 of DAHVTI010000373.1, forward strand.
AGCAGCCGGTGCGCCGCCTCCGGCGCGTCCACCAGGTCCGTCATCAATCGCGGCACGCCCCGCAGGAACGACGCCAGGCACAGCGGATCCCGCGCCGCCACCGCCGGCAGCGTATAGCCCGCGTCGAAGATGCGCTGCTTCAACGTCCTGTAGCGGTGCAGCGCGAAAGGCATCAGCCCGTCCGCCTGCGGATTCAACGCCGGCCAGCTCTCAACGTCCTCCAGCCGTTGCAGCGCCGGCGTCTGGTCCGAAGGCCGGTCCGGCCAGAGGTGCAGCCGGCTGCCCGGCGCCGACGGCTCGATCCCCATCCCGTACTCCACCCACCACCCGGGGAAGAAGATGACGTCCGGAAACTCCCCCATCACCCGCAGGTTGGCTTCCAGCCACTGCGCCGGATCCAGAAAGTAATCCAGGTGGCTCATCCCCGCCCAGCCCGGAATCCACGGGCTGTCCACGATCAGCGCCAGTGGCGTCTCCGCGCCCGCTTCCCGCTTCGCCGCCCTCCTGAATTGAGTCCATTGCTCCGGCCGGATCGCGCCTCCTCGCCCTCCCATCTTCCTCCCCCCGCCGCCCGCCGGCCAGCGGGCCAGTTGAGGTGAGGCACTCCGGGATTCTACAATGCAACATGGACCCGTTTGGCTGCGCCTCGCAGCCGGCCGCGTCCGAAATTGAATTCCTGGCGTCTAATACCGAAGGAGAGTGAGCTATGGCACTGCGCCCCTTGCATGATCGCGTGCTCGTCAAGCGTTTGGAAGAGGGGGAGTCCGTCGTCGGCGGCATCATCATCCCCGACTCGGCCAAGGAAAAGCCCCAGCAGGGTGAAGTGGTCGCCGCGGGCAACGGCAAGCTCCTGGAATCCGGCCAGCGCGTCGAGCTCGACGTGAAGGCCGGCGATCGCATCCTTTTCGGGAAGTACTCCGGCGCTGAAGTCAAAATCGACGGCGTCGAGTACCTGATTCTGCGCGAGGATGAGATTCTGGCGGTCATCGGCTGAAGCCGCCGCCTCTGGCTGGAAGGAGTTCAATCAATCCCATGATGTCCATTCGTTGGTCCCGTCTCGCCGCTCTGGCCGCCCTGAGCCTGGCCTTCACTTTCGCCGCTTCCGCCCAGGTCAAGGTCGGCACCGTCAACCTGCAGAAGGCCCTCCAGGATACCGCTGAAATCAAGCAGGCGGAAGCCGATCTCAAAGCCCGCTTCGGCCCCCGGCAGGAAGAGCTCGCCCAGCTCGAAAAGGAAATCGCCAAGCTGAACCAGGAGGCCCAAGCCAATCAGCAGAAGTACAACGAGGCCGCCCTCGCCGAGCTCAGTAGCCGCCTCCAGCTCCGCCAGCGCCAGTACCAGCGCAACAGCGAAGCCCTCCAGGATGCCGTCAACCGCGAGCGCCAGGATATCCTCCAGCGCGTCGGCCAGCGCTTCCAGGAAATCGTCAAGAAGGTCGCTGAGTCCAAGGGCCTCGATGTCGTCATCGACGGCGCCAACCTGCTCTATGCCAAGCCGGCGCTCGATATCTCCGCCGACGTCACCGCCGCCTACGACATCGCCTATCCGGCCAAGAAGTAGCGAAGGGAGGGCATGAGCCATGCCCGGCTTTCTCGACAACTACGGCGTCTCCGACGCCCGCCGCGAACGCAAGGTCAAGCTCTGGGTCCTCGGCTGCCTCGGCGCCCTCGCCATCGCCCTCTTCGGCTATTGGTTCTGGCACGACTTCCACGAGAAACGTCAGGTCTCCCGCTTCTTCGACCTCCTCCAGGAGCAGAAGTACGAGGATGCCTACCGCCTCTGGGGCTGTGACCCGTCCAATCCCTGCCGCGATTACAATTACCAGAAATTTCTCGAAGATTGGGGGCCCAAGAGCCCCCACCCCGACCAGTCCCGCGCCCACGTTCGCCGTACCCGCTCCTGCAGCGAGGGCGTCATCCAGATCGTCGAGTACGCGCCCGGCGACGAGGTCCTTCTCTACGTCGACCGCCGCACCCTCCAGATCTCCTTCAGCCCCTTCTCCTACTGCGTCGACGCCGCCGGCCGCAATACCCGCTTCTGGGACATCTTCTTCCGCTGACCCGGCCGTCCTCCGGTTCCTTGCCCCGGCGCGGTACGCTCAAACGTTTTTGCCCTGCTCCGTTTCATTCGTATTAGAGATAGAATTGGTAGCAAGGATTTTATGGAGGAGAATATTTTCGAGCTGGAAGCCCGCCTGCACCAGTTCAACCGGCTGATGCAGGAGATCCTGCGTGGCCGCATCCAGCGCAACACCTTCCAGCCCTGGGAGGTGGAAATCCTCCTCGACATCGAAGCCTGCGCTCTTCGCGACTCCAACCGCCGCGAAATCCTCCGCCGCTACCAGAAAGCCGCCAATCGCTACGTCGACCGCGGCGGCCGCAGTCTCCTGAAACTCTCCGAGTATCTCGAGAAGAAGCACCGCCTCCCGCGCGACGGCGGTGCCCCCGCCACTTCCGTCGAAGCCGCGGAGTCCTGACCCGCTCAGCGCAGGTCTTCCCGCAGCAGGTCGCTCACATCGTAGACGTAAATCGATTCGCCCACCCGCGCCACCGGCCGCCGCTCCCGCAGCCACCCATACCACTCCCGCTTGTGATACACCCCCTGTAGCAGTGTGACGCTGATCGCCGCATACTTCCTCTCCGTCTTCACGCCCTTCCGAATCTCCTCGGTCGGCGGCAGCGCGCAGATCGAGAACCCGTAGTGCTCGATCGGCGCCGTCCCGAAATACACCAGGCACACGTCGTCCGGCTTCCGGTTCCCGAGCCACGTGCGCAGCTCGCCCAGGCTCTGCCCCCAGTCGATGTTCGAGTCCACCAGCATCTGCCCGCCCCGCTCCGGTCCGCCCGCCGCCGCGTTGAAAAACGCGATGTCGTGGCCTGCGGCCCGCGCCGATTCGTACGCCAGCAGCGCCACCGCCAGCAACACAATCATGCGCTTGTGGGGCAGGCCTCCAGGCCTGCGGCCGGCCTCCAGGCCGGCCCCGCGCTGGTCGAGCCGCGCGCCGAGCCCATACTTCCCCAGCAGCCCGGCCGCCAGCGCGTAGCTCAGCGGGTACACCGGCAGCAGGTGCCGCAGCCCGATGTTGATCCCGCTCGCAATGCTAAACGCCCAAAACAGCGCCAGCGGAATCGCCAGCGTCCGCCATTCCGCCGCCGG
>DAHVTI010000500.1 GCA_027324255.1 Bryobacterales bacterium
AGCAAGCCCGCGCCGGCCTGCCCGCCCGCGGCCAGCGCCTGCGCCGTCCGCACCGCAGCCTGCACCCGGTCCCGCGGCGTGCCGGGCTCGCGGATCGATCCCGCCAGCCGCCTCGCCTCCTGCCCCCGCCCCGCGCTCAGCGCCATCGCCAGCCGCTCCATCAGCGCCAGCCGCCTCAGGTCCGCATTCCCGCTCTTGCCTGCCGCCGCTTCCACGTCCTGGAGCAACGCGCCCGCCGCCGCCTGCTCACCTAAACGGCCGGTTCGAAGATTATTGGGAGGAGCGCCGGGCCGGCTGCCCTTCACTTCTAGGTCGCGCTTAACCGGCCAACCGAGCGATCGCACACCCAACGGAGGTAGTACTGTTCTTTTTTCCAGTTGAAGTTTGCGCTGAAGTAGACGCTGCGACTCTGGAGGGATGGAGCAGCGGTGTTGCCGTTTCTGCCAGCAGCTGTTCGCGCCATCGCGTTTTCACCCGGAGCAGACCGCGTGTTCGGCCGCAGCGTGCCAGCAGCAACGCCGGGATCAAAACCGGAAGCGGGAGCTCGCCTTGGATGCGGAGTATCGTCAGATTTGCCGCGATAGCGCCTGGAAGTGGCGCGCCAACCATCCCGGTTACTGGACTGGGTATCGCGCCGCCAAGCCCGAATCCGTCGAGCGGAACCGAAGCCAACAGCGGCGGCGGGACCTGCGGCGGCGCCTGAGCGATCTTGCAAACAACAACTCGGCTCTGGACCTAAAGTCTTCCGTGGCAGGCGTGTGGTTCCTCGGACCGGCCGCCCGAGATCTTGCAAACAACAACTTGGCTTCGGCGCAAGTCTTTATCCTGCAAGCTCCAACGAGGGAAACTCCCCTCCCGGAGGCGTCTTGCAAACAACATCTCTCTGGTTTGCCGGCGGCTCTGGCTTGAAACTCCAGACATGCAGGATGTGGAGCGCCTCAAGCAGCGCATTCCGTTACTGGACTATTTGCGGCAACGCCACTGGGCCGCACGCCCCGCCGCCGGCCAGCAAGAGTTCGTCGGGCTCTGTCCCCTGCACCAAGACACGCATCCGTCCTTCTACGTCAATGCCCGCAAGAATCTGTTCTACTGCCACGGCTGTGGCCGGGGCGGCGATCTGATTCGTTTCGTCGAGCTCACCGAGCGCCTTTCGTTCCGCCACAGTGTCACCTTTCTCCAGCGCCAGCTCGACCCTCCCGACACCAGCTGCGCGCTGGAACAGACCGCCGCATTGTACCGGCTCCATCTCCACCGCCATCCCGAAGCCGTACAGTATCTGGCCCAGCGGGGATTGTGTGATCCGGCCCTTATCGAAGAACTGGGCATCGGCTATGCTCCCGGCGGAAACTTGCGAAGTCATCTCGCTGCCCGGGGCTATTCCCTCGATCTACTGCTTGACATGGGTCTGATCAACCAACAGGGCCGCGACGCCTTTTGCCGGCGTGTGATCTTTCCCTGTCGTCACCAGAACCAGATCGTCAATCTCTATGGCCGCAGTATCGGCGCTGCTTTTCCCCACCGGCTTTTGCCCCGCTCCAAAGGCGGCTTGTTTGCCTGGGAGTTGGTGAGCCAGTTTGCCACCGTGATTCTGGTGGAAGGTCTATTCGATCTGGCAGTGCTCTGGCAGGCTGGCTTTCGCAATACCACCTGCGCCATCGGAACCCATCTGACATCATCTCAGTGGACTCAGCTTTCCCATCCGCCAGGCCGTTCCATTTACATCGTCTTTGACCAGGACGCAAACCAAGCCGGACAGCAGGCTGCCCGCCACCTCGCTCAACGTCTGCAAAGCGCGGAAATCATGGCGCGCATCGTCCAGTTGCCAGCAGGGCACGATCCCAACAGCTATTTCCTCGCCGGCGCCACCACTGCCGATTTCACTCATTGTCTCCAACAGGCGCGCCCACTATGAAACTCTTCCTGGTCCATCGGCCAACGGTTCTGGCCAGCGCTTCGCCCTATCGCTTGCTCGATGAGCAGGGCCAAGAGATCGCTTGGGCCAACACCTTCCTCGATGCTCAGCGCATCCGCCAGTTGTCCCAGCGCTCCCTGCGTGCTTACGCTTACGACCTGCTGCACTTCGCCCGCTGGTGGAGCGAACATTTGCGGCCACAGCCCCTGTCGGAGATCACCGAGTCCACTTTGCTCGACTACGTCCGTCACCAACTCGATCAGCAACCGAAGCCCACGCCCCAAACCGTGAATCATCGCCTGGGTGTAGTGCACGGCATGTATCGCTTTCATTATGGGCGCGAGATTCCCGCCGGCCAGTCTCATTTTCAGCGCGCCTATACCGCACGGTCCCCGCTCGGCTATGGCCGGCCGCGGCGCGCCGTGGCCTTGGGTCTCCGCTTACGGCAACCGCGGCGCGTCATTGTGCCGCTGTCGGCCGACGAAGTCGGCAAGTTCTGGCACAGCTTTCGCACATTCCGCGATCTTGCCCTGATCGGTTTGATGTTGCTCGATGGCTTACGCTCCTGCGAGGTTCTGGCTCTTCAACTGGAGGATCTCCAACTGGCCGATGCGCAGATGCGGGTTCTTGGCAAAGGAAACAAAAAGCGCGTCCTGCCGTTGCCTCCAGAAATCATCGAAGTGCTTGAAAAGTATCTCCGGCTGGAGCGACCGCTCACCAACTCCTCCTCCCTGTTCGTTTCCCTGAAAGGCCGACAGCGGGGACGGGCCATGACTCCCGCCGGGCTCCGCTCGCTGTTCCGTCATCATCGCGGGCTCAGCCAGGTTCCTTATGCCAACCCCCATCGCCTCCGCCACACCTTTGGCGCCGATATGGTGCGCGCCGGAATCTCCTTGCCCGCCCTGCAACACCTGATGGGTCATTCCCAGATCCACACCACCATGCTCTACGTCCAACTGGCGCCCCAGGATGTCTGGCGCGAATACGCCCGCGCCGTCGGGAACCGCACGCGTTTATCCACTTCGCAGATCCCATGAGCCAGCCCCACTCCGATCTCGACCAGCTCTTCGAAGCCCACATCCAAGCGCTCGCCTTGACTCTGCGGCGCGACACCGTCACCAACTACCGATGTGTGGCTCGCCGTTTCTTGTGTTATCTCCACACGGCCTTCCCACGACTCCGGCGGCTATCTCAGCTTCGCCGCGATCCCCACCTGCTCGGTTGGTTCCGCTGGATGTGCGAACAAGATCCGCCGTTGTGCAACAAAACTCGTGGAGACTATCTGCTTGGCCTTCGACGGTTACTGGACGATCTGGCCGCCAATGGCCATGTCATCCAGCCGGACCTCATCCGCCGCGAGGACTTCCCACCGAGACCTCAGTATCTGCCCAGACCGCTTCCTCCACAGGACGATCAACTTCTCCAGCAGCAACTGCGCCGCACCGACGATCTGCCTGCCAACGCGCTCCTGCTTACTCGCGCCACCGGGATCCGCATCGGAGAATGTATCGATCTCGCGCTGGACTGTCTCCGGCAGGTCGGACCCGACCAATGGGCGCTCCATGTACCCCTCGGCAAACTGCACACCGAACGTCTGGTGCCGGTCGATGCAGAGGGGCGGCGCATCGTGGACCGTATCCTGGCCCTGCGCGCTGTTGCTCCACCCGCGCGATTAGTGAAATCCGAAGGCTTCCTACTGCCGCGTTTCGGTGGCCCTTACGCCTTATACCAGACGCTGTTGTGGGCGCTAGCAGATGCCGCGAAACGAGCCGGCTGCTCCTGCCCGGTGACACCCCACCGGCTCAGGCACACCTTCGCCTCAGAGATGCTCCGCCTCGGCGTCAGCCTACCCGCTCTGATGCAGTTGCTCGGCCACAAAGATATCCGTATGACCCTGCGGTATGTGCAGGTCACCCAGCAGGATTTACAACGTGAGTTCCACACCGCTCGCCAGCACGCGACTCGACCGCACCAGGTCCCCGTTCTGTCCCTCCCCACCTGCGCCACCAATGCCGATCCCACGGGCATTCGCCAGGCGATCGCGGCCACCCGTCACCTCCTCGAAATGTACCGGCGCGGACTGCCTGAGGAGAAGACTCGACGCCGGCTTCAACGCCTCGACCTCCGGCTCCTGGAGATCGCCCTGCAACTCGATCACATCGTCACTCCCGAAAAATGACGAAAGATTGGCCGGTCAAGTCGCGCACCCGGAGGAAGCGGCCGGCCGCAGGGTGGAGCGGCGAGCAAGGGGAGCAAAGAGCCGGGGTTCGACAGGTATACTGAGAACCGGGAAACCGGCGACGAATTCCGATTTTCCGGCCGGAAGATTCGGCGTGGCGGGCAGGAGTGTGGCGAAGCCGGATTTCCAACCGTGGCGCGGAGCGCGCCGGCCGGGAGGAGCGGCCGGGCCGGAAAGAAAGCGGAGCAGCCATGGCGGGAATTCTCACGATATACAACAGCGGCACCAACTACGACCGCTCCAATTCACTGGAACTCATCGCCAGCCTGGCGCTAAAGACGAGCGGCGCGGAGGGGGAAAGCTGGATTATCAATCCGGGCCCGGGCTCGACGGAGTTGTACAACAAGAGCCTGAGGGCGCGGGTGGCGGGGTTTCTGATAGGCCCGCTGGTGGGACGCCAGGTGGTGGAAGGGTTCGGCGGTGCGACAGGGAGCGGGCGGGACGTCAACGTGGACGCGACGCTGGAGGTGGTGCGCCGGGTGAAGCCGGCGCGGATTAACATGACAGGCTGGAGCCGGGGGGCGATCACGTGCATCGAGATTGCGAATGCGATCACCGAGGCGCGCGACATTCCGGCGATTCCGATGAGTTTGTTTCTCGTCGACCCCGTACCCGGACCGCACGAGGCGAACGCGTGGAACTGGACGAGCTTTTCGACGCGGATCCCGCCGACGGTGACGCACTGCTCGGCGATTCTGCAGGAGGGAGACTCGCGCGGGTGGATGATGGCGCCGCTGATCGATCCGTTCCGGACGCAGGACGAGCGGCGGCGGACGTATCCGATGCCCGGGCCGCACTCGGCGTCGGTGGAGGTGCAGAAGCCGTTCGAGCCGGTGGCGCGGATGGCGCGCTGCCTGGTGGAGAGCTTTCTGGATAGCCGGGGCACCGGCCTGAAGTCGGTGCTGCAACTGACGCCGAAGGAGATGTGCGACCTGTACGGTCAGATGATGCTGGTGCTGGCGGGAGGGCAGGGGCGGACATCGGACCGGGGCAGTGTGCCCAACGCGTACCGGGACTCGCAGATCTTCGTGAACGGCCACCACCGGGCGCAGAGCCTGGTGGCCCATCCGGCGACGACGCTGGCGTTCAGCGAGTTGTCGAATCCCTCGATCAGCGAGAACCTGAAGGCGCCGGTGACGGCGGAAGCGCGCTCGATGAAGCGCGACGCGCCGAACGCGTGGCTGGCCTTCGTGCGGGCGCTGTTCTGGAGCATCCTGAGCACACAACCGGTGCGATATCCGATGCCGGTGATTCCTTCCGGGCCGATGATCGGCAGGCCGGGGCCGGGGCTGGTGATCGCGAACGCTCCGTTGATGCGCCTGACACGGCGGCAGGAGTTCCTGCTGCCGCTGTTCCGGCCATCCTGACGCGGCGCGGGCGGGGACGCAAGGCGGTCCCGCGGCGGGCGCGGGGCCGTGGGCGCAGCGGGCGTAACGAACGAGCGAGGCCATTCGATGATTTCGGGCAGGCGCTGGCGCACAGTTGCGGCGGAGTGTCGATACCGGGGCAGTGCGGGAGGTTCCTGTCGCGGATTCCGGGCGGCTACGGCGGGGATCGGGCGGCGCCGGAGGGACGATGACAAGAGGGCCAGGCACGCCCGGGCCGGCGCAGGGGTTGCAGCAGCCGGACGGCAGGGGCGTCCCCGAGGGGAGCGGGGGCGCCCCTGCGGACGGTGCTACCAGCGCAGGACGAGGCCGAGCTTGAGGAAGCGCGGGAGGTTGTTCTGCACTGGATTGAGGCGGCCGAACTGGGCGTTGGTGACATCGACGCTGGCGATGCCGGTGAACCAGGGGTAGTTCAAGGCATTGACCGCCTCGAACTTGAACTGGAGGTTCATGCGCTCGTAGATGGGGAAGGTCTTGGACACGGAGGCATCCCAGTTCTGATAGCCGGGTAGGCGGACGTCGCTGAAGCGCAAGGGGCACCTGCGAAGGGTATAAGGCTCCATGGCGGCGACGCGCTTGCCGGAGGCGTCGTTCCAGAGGTCGGTATTGAACCACCTGGCAATGGTCGGGTTGTCGAGCCTGGCGCTGCCCGGGGTGACCTGATCAGCGTTGGGATAGGCGATGGCCCAGCCCTTCATGTAAGTGATGTTCATGTCGAGGCCCCAGCCCCCGATGATGTAGTCGAGGGCCTTGGGGACCTGGCTGGCGAAGTGGCGGCCGCGGCCGAAGGGCAGTTCGATGACCGCGGTGATGTTGAACTTCTGCGGGATGTCGATCTGGTCGGCGGGCTGCTTGATGAGCAGGGTTGATTCGACGTCGGCGAGGTTGAAGAACTGGGCGTTCTGGACAGAGACCTGTTCGAGCGTTTTGGCGATGGTGTAGCTG
>DAHVTI010000515.1 GCA_027324255.1 Bryobacterales bacterium
CCCGCCCGAGCAAAACCCATAGTTCCAATCCTCCAGCCCCGCGGTTCAGTTCATCGATCGTTCTCATCACCGGGACGGCCCAAGCTCCGACCGCCCCCCCACGCCCTCGCCCCGTCCCGCCGATGAGAACTTATGCGGTGAACTTCCCAACTACCCCCATTTTGAGTCACTTACAGAAAACCGGAGGGACTATCTCCCCAGCTTCCAACGTGATACAATTTTTCACAGGAGTCATGGTTCTACAATTGCGTTTCGTGCAACTTTGAGGCATGGGACGCGTCTAAGGTGCAGAGGCCAATTCCAGTTCTCTGGGCGGTCCTCAGCGGCCGTGTTCGAGCGAGAGGTATGTCGGCGCAAAATCCACAGCATCCCTTTGAGGTTCCTTCGGGGCGGCAAGCGCCGGAGGAACAGTTCCGGTTTGAGAAAATCCTGTCAACCCAGGAAGGTCCCAAGCCCTGGTTTATCTCCATCTTCGAGACCCTGAGAGACCTCTCCGCCTACAAGAAACAGCCTCCCCTCCAGGTCTCCTTCCGCCCCCTCACTGAGCAGGAACTGCTGAACAGCACGGACCCTGCCCTCCGCCAGCTCGCCGAACTGCAGCAGGAAAAGTCCTTCTTCCGCTCCTTCCGCGAAAACCTCGCCTACCTGTTCCACCCGCCGGAGCTCCCCCCCCTCCAGGTCACCTCCCGGCCGCTCTCCGAAGACGAGCTGCGCGGCTCCTCCCTCGGCGAAGTCGGCAAGTCCGCCATCCCCTGGTACCGCACCCTGGCCTGGAACATCAAAGAGGTCTTCGTCCCCACCAAGTTACCCCCGCTGGAAGTCACCTCCAAGCCGGTCCAGGTCAAGGAAATCTTCGGCCGCGACGAATACAGGAGCCGCTCCCAGGTCATGTCGGTGGGCATCCACATCGGCCTCGTCGCTCTGGCGCTGCTCATCGGCACCAACAAGACCATTCAGACCGCCGTCAAGAACACCGTCACCCTCGTCGCTCCCGACATCACGCCTTATGTGCCTGAGATGCAGGTGAAGAAGCAGACCATGGGCGGCGGCGGCGGCGGCGGCGACCGCTCCCCCCTGCCTCCCAGCAAGGGCAGGCTCCCCCGCGCCGACCTCAAGCAGTTCACCCCGCCCATGGCGGTGGTCCATAATCCCAATCCCCGGCTCGTGATGGAGCCCACCATCATCGCCGATCCCAACACGCCACTTCCCAACGTCAATATGCCCAACTTCGGCGATCCCTTCGCCAAGGCCGGCCCGCCCTCTAGCGGCCCCGGCTCGGGCGGCGGCATCGGCACCGGCTCGGGCGGCGGCGTCGGCTCCGGCCGCGGCGGCGGCTTCGGCCCCGGCTCCGGCGGCGGCTTCGGCGGCGGCGCTTTCCGCATCGGCGGCGGCGTCAGCGCCCCCGTCCCCATCTTCAAGGTGGAGCCCGAATACTCCGAAGAGGCCCGCAAGGCCAAGTTCCAGGGCACCGTCCTGCTCGCCATCGTCGTCGACGAAACCGGCAAGACCACCAATGTCCGCGTCGTCCGCACCCTCGGCATGGGCCTCGACGAAAAAGCCATGGAAGCCGTCATGAAGTGGCGCTTCCGCCCCGGCTACAAGGACGGCAAGGCCGTCCCCGTCATGGCCAACGTCGAAGTGAATTTCCGGCTGCTGTAAAATTCCCGCAAGCCAGATAAGACAAGGGCTGTTCCCCGGAACGGCCCTTTCTCTTTGCTCGCGCCGCCCAGCGGCGCTTCCCCTTTGCTCGCGCCGCCCAGCGGCGCTTCCCCCTACCCCTTCACCACCTCCACCCCCGCCGGCATCTTCACTTCCAGTTTGTAGCCCCTCCCCTGCCGCTCCACTCTGACTTCAATGAGTCCCTTCGGGTGCGGCACCACCCCGCTTACTTTTTGGAGCGGCCCCAGGTGCGGCTTCACCGTGATCTTCGCGAACCCCGGCGCCGCCGAATCCACCCCCAGCACCGTCCGCAGGAACTCCACGTTCGGGCTCGCCCCCCACGCATGGCAGTCCGACCGCGTGTACGGCGAATCGAGCTCCGCCCACCTCGTCAGCCCTTCTTTCAGCATGAACTCCCACGTCCCCAGCCGTTCCAGGTACCGGTCCCCCAGCCCGGCCTTCACCATCGCCCGGTCCAGGTAGTAGCGGAAGTACACCGAGCACTTCGCCAGCGTCTGGTCCGACTCCACCCGCTGCATCAGGTCCTTGGCTCCGCCGTCTCCCAGGGGCACTCCCGCCAGCACCGCCAGCACGTTAGCGTGCTGTGAGTACTTCGTCTGCGCCAGATCCTCGCTGTAAAGCTGCCGCTGCGCGTTCCAGAAACTCTGCCGCACGCTGTGTGTCAGCCGGTCCGCCATCGCCGCGCACCGCTGCCCGTAGGTGGACTCCCCCACGGCATTCTCCAGCTCGGCGGCGGATTGCAGCGCCAGCACGTACTGCAGGTGGATCGACGCCGGCATCACGTGCTCTTCCGACGGGGGCCGCCCGTTGCGCCACGTCGCCACCCAGTCCACGTAGTTCCACCACGGCATGGCTCCCAGCCTCCCATCGGCCTTCAGATACCGCTCGTAGAAACCCAGCACCGCCCGCACCCCGCCCAGCATCTCGCGCACGAACGCCGCATCGTCCACGTACCGCCAGTAATCGTGCACCATCCCCACCCACCACAGACAGAACGGCGGAATGTACTGCTGCAGCACGCTCGGCGCCCGCGAAAACGTCGCCCCCTCCGGCGTCCGCGAGCTGTCCAGTTGCTCAATCGCGTTCCGCAGCAGCCGCCCGTCGCCCGTCATGTACAGCGACACCAGACCCTGGATGCGCGTGTCCCCCGCATACTGCAGTTGCTCGTAGTACGGGCAATCCATGTACGTCTCGTGCGCGCACAACCGCGCCGTCCGCCACCCCGTCTCGAGCATCTGGCGGTGCAGCGGGACGCCGGAGTCGAACCGCGCCTTCAGCTCGAACGGGTAACCCGTCGCCCAGCCGCGCAGGTCTTCCATCACCAGCGGCTCGCCCGCCGTCTCCACCTCCACCCGCACGTAGCGGTACGTGCGCCAGAACAGCGGCCGCCACGTCCGTTTCCCCCCATCGGCCACGAACGTGTCCGCATAGCCGGTGAACTCTTTCCCTTCCACCTCGTTGCGGTTGCCCTTCATCCGCCGTGGCTTCGTCTGCGCGAACAGCGCCTCCGTGTAGGCCAGCGTCACCTTCGCCCCCGCCCCGCCGCTCACTTCCAGCTCCGGATACGCGCACGTCAACTGCCCCTGGTCCAGCAGCAGCGCCGCCTTCGTCCGCGCCGGCGCCGTCCACCGCGCCTGCTTCGCGGGAAACTCCGCCGGCGGCTGCGCCCCGCTCGCCTGCCGGACGCTTTTCAGCCTCTCCGCCCTCTCCCCCATCAGCGGAATCGGCCGCGGCACCAGCATCCAGCGCGTCGGCGCATCGCGCTGCTCCCGCGGCGACGCGTTCCGCCCCAACTCCGCCGCCGCCCAGCCCGAATCGTCGAACTCCACTTCCTGCCAGCTCCACGGGTACTTCGCCGCGTCCACCCGCTCCATCGGCCCGATGGCGTAGTAGCCCGTCGCCTGATACGTCGCCACCGGCGCCGCCGTGTAGGCCGCGTTCCGCGCGCACTTCCACTCCCGGCCCGTGTTCAGGAACTCGTGCTCCGTATCGTTGGACTGCAGCAGGAACGCCGTGCGGTTCGACCACTGCGCCACCGCCGCGTGCGGCCCGTCGTTCCACACCACCGCCGCCACCACGTTCTTCCCCGCCTTCACGTGCGGCGCCAGGTCCACCGTCTCGTAGCGCCAGTGGAACAGGTCGCCGCGCGCCGGCCCGCTGCAAACCCGCACGCCGTTCACGAACAGCTCGTACCGGCTGTCCCCGCTCGCGTGCACCGCCATCCGCTCCGGCACGGCCTGCACCTCGAACGTCCGCCGGAAATGATACACCCCGTAGCCGTTCGGCGATGCGCCCGCCGGGTAAATCCACAACGCCTTCCAGGCGTTCCCCCGCACATCCACCGGCGCCGCCCACGCCATGCCCGCCGCTCCCGCCTGGGCCAGAAACCGTCTTCTCCGCATTGGTAGATTATGGCGCGGTTCCAGCTATTGCTGCTGGCCCGTTTCCATAGACCCCCTTTCAAACCGTACGTGCGGTTTTCCCGCATACGGCTTAACGATGATCTTCGGTGGAGTGGCTTGCGATGGGTAGCGCACTGTGCCTTGCAGCTTATGCAGTCCCATATCCCAAAAGCTTTGGCTGGTCCAGTCCGTCGAGCGCCGCGCCCGTTGCCCTCCACGCCGATACAACCAGCGTGTCAGCCGCAGGTACACAAAGCTGTCCATCCTGTTGAACTCCCGGTCGGCATTCCCCGTCCGGAAGTAGTTGCCCCAGCCTCTCACGATCGGCGTCAGGTCCTCAATCATCTGCTTGAGATCCTTGCCCGCCGCTCGCGGCGTGGTCATCTCTCGCACTCGGTCCCGGAGTCTCTGCGTCGCCTTCGGACTCGGCCACCGCTGCATATACCATCGCCGCGGGTTCCGCTGGATGCTCCTCTTCTTTCGAATCGTACATCCCAGAAACACAAAGCTCTCCTGGCCGCGCCTCAAGTCCACCATCCGCGTCTTGTCCGGATGCAGCGTCAGACCCATCTGTTTCATCACCAGATCGATCCGTCGAAGCGCTTCCCTGGCCTGCGACTCGCGTTGACACATCACCACGAAGTCGTCGGCATATCGCACCAGTTTCCCCAGTTCCGAGCAACGTGTTGCCCAGATCCGGTCCAGTCGATTCAGGTAGATGTTCGCCAGCAACGGCGAGATCACTCCGCCCTGCGGGGTTCCCGCCAGCGTTTCTCTCACCGTCCCGTCCTCCATCACTCCGGCTTGCAACCATTGCCGGATCAGCTTCAACACCCGCCGGTCCGAGATCCGCTCTCCAACCAACCTCATCAACCATCCCTGGTCGATGTTGTCGAAGTAGCCTCGGATATCGGCGTCGACCACGAAGTTGTAGCCTTGGTTGCCCGCCTCTCGGATGACCTCCAACGCTTGTGTCGCCCCTCGCCCCGGCCGGAATCCGTAACTGAAGTCTTCGAAGTCCGCCTCAAAGATCGGTTCGATCACCAACTTCGCCGCCATTTGCACCACTCGATCCCGCACCGTCGGGATTCCCAGTGGCCGCTGCTTCCCGTCCGCCTTCGGTATGTATCGCCGCTTTACCGGTTGCGGCTGATATCGTCCTGCTCGCAGGTCTGCTTGCACGTCCGTCAGAAACTCCTCGACCCCTCGTTCTTCGATGGCTCGGATCGTCTCCCCGTCCACGCCCGCCGCTCCTGCATTACTGCGCACTCGTCTCCATGCTTCCCACAGAACGTCACTCCTGTAGATCCGGTCGTACAGCGCATGGAACCGTCGTGTCCTACTCTTCTTGGCGCACTCTCCTAGCCGCTGTTGGAGTTGTCGTGCTTTTTCTTTGGGGTTGTTGGACGCTGCCGTCATGCCCTCGCACTTACCCCCTTCCTCGGCTCGATCAAAGCAGGGCCCCTTCCCTCCAGCGCGTTTTGCTGCACGCCTTCATCGGTACTACGAACCCCTCGGACTCCCTCCTGGCTCCGCGCGCTTTCAGCCGTCCGGCCTTATACGCCCGGTCTTTGCCTGACTTGGCTGCCAGGTAGGGTCTCTCCTGTTCCACGCCCTTCTGTGCCATCGTGCCACCGCCCTCTACCCCGGAGAGGTCCAACAGCCGTTCCAGTTCCTGGCTGCTGTCTGTTGCCTTCGCCGTGACATGAGCGGCTCGGCCCTCCCAAACACCTTTCGGCTGATAATCTGACGAGGCTGAAGCGTTCACTTTGTTGCGGCCCGCTGGCTTGCTCCCTGCTTGCACAGGCTCTTGACACCCCGCTCGGGCCAGGTCGATTTCTCTCCCTGCCTGGGGTCTGCTACCGGGCGCACTGGCGCTTACCCGGACGGGACT
>DAHVTI010000518.1 GCA_027324255.1 Bryobacterales bacterium
GCGCCCACGCCTGCGCGCCGGCCCCCCGGCCGGCGCCCCGGGCCGCGCGGTGGCGTGCCCGGCCCCCAGGCCGGCGCCCAAGAGACTTTGCAGGCCAAAGAGCCACTATCTGTGCGTGCCCTACTACCATCGCCGGCTGCCTCATCTCTACAAGATCGGACATCCGGTCTTCGTGACCTGGCGGCTTCACGGCAGCCTGCCGGAGCACCGGCCGTTCCCGGCAGAAAGGGTGAACTCCGGGCGCGCCTTCGATGCGATGGACCGGCTGCTGGATTGCGCGCGGGGCGGGCCGCGGTATCTGGCTGAGGCGGTTCTGGCGGAGATGGTGGCGGAGGCGATCTACTACGGGGCACGGCGACTCGGGTGCTACCATTTGCACTCGTTTGTCGTGATGCCGAATCATGTGCACCTCTTGGTGAGTCCGAAAGTCGCGCTGGACAGGGTGACGTGCTCGCTCAAGGGGTTCACGGCCAGGCGAGGCAATGAGATTCTCGGCCGGACGGGTCAGCCGTTCTGGCAGGACGAGAGCTACGACCGGCTGGTGCGGGACGCGGAGGAGTTCCGGAGGATCACGCGCTATATTGAGCAGAATCCGGTGCGGGCTGGGTTGGCTGCGTCCCCGGAATTGTACCCTTGGTCCAGTGCGGCCGCGGGGCCGGCCTGGAGGCCGGCCGCAGGCCTGGAGGCCCATAGGCGCTAACTTAAGAACATTTTCGACCGAAAATGTTCTATAGGTTGTGGCTGTGCTCACGAGCGCCCACAACCTGTCGTGGTGCGGAGCCCTTAAGTTAGCGCTTATGGGCCTGGAGGCCTGCCCCACATCGGGCCTGGGCGCCTGCCCCACTCTGTAACAACAATCTTCTGGAGGACGCGGTATTCTGGTGGGCATCAGAGGAGGCCTGCCTATGCAGCCTGGGATGCACGCGACTACTGCGCCGTCGCCGGCGCTTGTTTTTGAACTGCTGAACTCGTACCAGAAGACGGAGGCGCTGCGCGCCGCCATCGAACTGGACATCTTCAAGGAACTGGGCAACGGGGCGGCTACGGCCGCGGCGCTGGCGGAGAAGTGCTCGGCTTCGGAGCGCGGCATCCGGATCCTGTGCGATTTTCTGACCATCTGCGGACTGCTCGAGAAGATCAACGGCGAATACCACCATTCGACGACGAGCGCGCTGTTTCTGGATCCGCGGTCGCCGGCGTGCGTGGCGTCGACGGCCCGGTTTCTGGGCCTGCCCGAGATGCGGGAGCCGTTCCGTCACTTGGCCGACGTGGTGCGGAACGGGCGGACGACGATGCAAGGCGACGGCACGTTGGAGCCGGAGAACCCGGTGTGGGTGGAGTTTGCGCACAGCATGGCGCCGATGATGGCGGGGCTGGCCGGACCGCTGGGCAACATCGTGCTGGAGGGGCGGACGACGCCGATGGAGGTGCTCGACATCGCCGCCGGCCACGGCCTGTTCGGCATCGAGATCGCGAAGCAGAACCCGCACGCCGTGGTGACGGCGCTGGACTGGGCGGCGGTGCTCGAAGTGGCGAAGGCGAACGCGAAGAAGGCCGGGCTCGACGGGCGGCTGCGGACGCTGCCGGGCAGCGCCTTCGACGTGGAGTTCGGCGGGCCGTATGACGAGATCCTGCTGACGAACTTCCTGCACCACTTCGACCCGGAGAAGAACATCGACCTGCTGGTGAAAGTGAGGCAGGCGCTGAAGCCGGGCGGGCGCGCGGCGATTCTCGAATTCGTGCCGAACGAGGACCGCGTATCGCCGCCGATGGCAGCGGCGTTCAGCATCATCATGCTGGCGTCGACGGCGGCGGGCGACGCCTACACGCTGCGCGAGGACACGGAGATGTGCCGGGCGGCGGGGTACGCGCGCGTGACGGCGCACGCGGTGCCGATGTCGCCGCACACGGTGGTGATGGCGCACACGCGCTGAGCCGATCACTTGCCGGCGTCGAGTTGAACCGAGAAAGAGCCCGACTCGGGCACATCCACCTTTTCGCCGGAGCCCGCCAGCAGCAACTGCCACGCAGCTTGCCACGACGCGGCGGCGGGTACGGCCACGATGCGCCACGCGCCGGGCAGCAAGGTGCGCATCGTGAATCGCCCCTGCTCGTCGGCCGTGGCCCGCTTCATCCGGAAGTAGATGGTGTCCTTGTCGAACGGCTCGCGGACTGCCGCGGCCAGAGCCTGCGCCGCAGGCGAGGACCCATCGCGCA
>DAHVTI010000376.1 GCA_027324255.1 Bryobacterales bacterium
ATGGTCCAGGCCGCGTACGCCAATAATCCGGTCTCCGAAATGCCGGCCAGCCAGTTCAAGGCCTACGGCATCACGAAGTATCTGGGTACCGGCGGCTACGATAACGCCTCTGCCGGCGTTCACAACTGGCTGCCGAAATTCGGCGCGGTCTATTTGATCGATGACAAGACCGTGATCCGCGGCGGCTGGGGCATGTACGCCGACACTCTGAACGCGGCGAATGACCGGCCGAACCGCACCGGCTTCAATCAGGCCACGGCTACGCCGATCACCAACGACTCGGGCCTCACCTTCTGCTGCGGCGTTGGCGACGCGGCCGGACTCGCCGCGGGCAAAACTCCCATGAACGATCCGTTCCCCGTGCGGCCCGCCAGCGGCAACACCCGCTTCGACGAGCCCTTCCGCACATCGCTCGACGGCGTGGCGCGCTACAACTCCAACTTCGACACCGTGCAGTGGTACCATCAGCCCGCGCTGCAGCACCGCTGGAGAATCGGCGTGCAGCGCGAGATCGCGCGCAACCTGATGGTGGATGTCTCCTACAACGGCGCCTATTCCTATATCCCCGTGCTGGAGCGCATCAACTACCTGCCGCAGCAGTACTGGACCACCGGCATGGTTCGCAACCAGGCCAACGACAACTATCTCAACACCAACTTCCCGAATCCGTTCAACATCAAGAATCTCGCCGCCCTGCAGGCGTCGGATCCTACGCTGTACCGCTACATGAGCGGCACCGGGTTCTTCACGGGATCCAACATGTCGCGGCAGGCCATGCTGCGGAAATACCCGCAGTACGGAAATCTCCGCGAATTCGGCCGCCCCGGCGAAGGCTCGCGCACCGGCTATATGACTTACAAGGATCTGGAGTTGCTCGTGGAGCGCCGCATGACGAGGGGCTTCCAAACCTCGTTCATGTACACCTACGCCGCTTCGCGCGTCGCCGACTGGATGGCCAACGAGTTCGACCCCGCTCCCACGGAGCGCCCGAACAACAACGTCATGCCGCACCGCATCGCCTGGACGGCCGTCTATGAAACTCCGTTCGGCAAGGGCCGCACCTACGTCAAGGACGGTCCGATGTCCTACGTCGTCGGCAACTGGAATCTGAGCTGGGTCCTCCAGCTCCAGAGCGGTCCGGCCACCGGCGACTGGGGCAACCGCTTCTTCTACGGCGACCAGAGCCAGCTCGAGTCGATGTTCAAGCATGACGAAATGCGCAGCACCGACTACTTGAAGTGGTTCGACCCGTCCATCGCCTGGCGCGGCACCGGCGCTCCGCCCTCCAGCTTCGTCGGCTTCGAGGGCCGCTCCGCCGCCCAGCCCGGCTCCTACCACGTCCGGATGTTCCCCATCCGCCTCGACGCCCTGCGCAACGATGGCATCCAGAACCTCGACCTCAAAATCGAGCGCCTGTTCCCCATCCTGCCGGAACGCGGCCTCCAGGCCCGCTTCTCCGTGGACCTGCTGAACGCCTTCAACCACACCAACTTCAGCGGCCCGAACCTGGATCCCACCAGTGGAAACTTCGGCCGCGTCACCTCTCAGCGCGGCCTCTCCCGCGTCATCCAGTTCAACCTCCGTGTTGACTTTTAGCGTCTGAAGCAGCGCTGCCGCCCGGCTGTTGCCGGGCGGCAGCGCTTTTTTCTTGCCCAATCCCCCCTCCGAATGGAAATGGGGACAGTCAGCAATTTCACCTTTTTCCAAAGACCGGCTCCCGGACCCTTGCGCCTGACGCTGTCACCCTTTCCCGGCTTCCAGCCACGCCAACTTCAGCGCCCCGAACCTCCATCCGGTCGGCGGCGACTCCCGCCCCCTCACCTCGCAGCGCGGCCTCTCGCGCGTCCGGTCCAACCACCGGGCTGATTTCATGGCGCCTGCCGCAGCGCCTCCCCCACCGTCGTCGCCCCGCCCGATCCCAGCCCCTCCAACTCCTCGAGCAGCGCAGCCTCCAACCCCTCCCCGTCCACCTCCACCGCGCACGCCGCCACCGCGTCGTCTTCCTCGCCCGAGTAGCACAGCTCGAACGCCGCCACGCCCCCTTCCACCGTTCGCGTCGCCGGCCCAAACGTCCTGCACGTCACCGGCCGCGCCTCGTACAGGTCGCACCCGCCCGTCTCTGGGTCCAGCGCCGGGCACATCCGGTCCTCCTCCTCAGCAGTCGCCGCAGGATCCTCTCCGGCGCGCGCCTTCACCCGCTCCGCCCG
>DAHVTI010000422.1 GCA_027324255.1 Bryobacterales bacterium
GTAGGACCCGTACGGCGAGAACGGCGAAGTCAGGCTCACCGCCGCGCTGTAGCTGAATTCGTACTTCTCCGCCGGTGTCACCAGGTTCGTGATTCGAATCAGGTGCGGAACCGTCTCGCTCGTGTATTCGAATTGGAACACCGTTCCCCAGTTCGCCGTCGCGCGCACGTCGGAAATCCGCGCAATCCTCCCGCTCGTAGACCCCGCCGCCGCCTGGTTCCCCTGCATGTACTCAATCCCCGTCTCGTTCCCGTTCCGGTCGTAAAGGTGTGTCGGGTACATCGTGCCCGCATCCGGCTCCGCCCCGCCCGAAAGCCCGTAGAACAGCCAGAACGTCCCATCCGAAAACCACAACTTCTGCGCCGCTGCCTCGAAGCGGATGTAAACTCCTTCCTTCGATCGCCAGAAACCGCTCTCATTCACGTCCAGCACATACTCCGCCCCGCTCGCGTCCGTGTAGGTGTAGTGGTGGATCGTGAATCCGCTCGTGAAGTACGGGACGATCTTGCCCGGCGTCAGGAGCCAGCCGTGCCCGTAACCGATGTCTTTCCCCAAGTGGAAAGTCCCATTGTTGTCCTTCCGCCAGAACTGCGAGTTGTAGCTCAGCCCCAGCGGAACTTTCCAGCCCCCTCGCCCCACCGCCGTCACCAGCGGCACCGAGAAATTCAGATTCCCCGACATCACATTGATGTTCTCCCCCATCGAGCCCCAGTAACTTCCCGTCGGCCGTACTCCGCGCCGCTGAAACTCGGAAACCGTCACCGGCGGCGTCGTCACGTTGACGTCCCGCGCGCTGTTCCAGTTGTTGTGGTAATCCACCGGGTAAATCGAATAGGTGTAAGACGTCCCGGCCGCCACCGTCGTGTCCGTAAACGGCGAGGTCCTCACCTCTCCTAGGTAACTCCCATTCCGATGAATGACATACCGCGCCACCCCGCTCCCGCCCGTGTTGTCGCTCGCGCCCGCCCAACTCAGGCTCACTGACGTGGGCTGCGCGTCCACCACCAGTCCGCTCGAAGACACCCGGTTCGGCGCCGTCGTGTCTGCATAGCCTAGGTCCACCCGCGGAATCCCGTTGTCCGCGGGGCTCCAGTCCAAGCCGATGCCCGCGCCGCCGAATCCGGTATCCGTGAGCGTCAACGGCCCCAGCACCAATACCCCATCCAGATAAGTCAGCGCCTTCCTGTTGTTTGTGGCAACTGACCTCATCTCCGCCCCGTCCCGGCATCCCACGCTCTTCGCGCCCAACAAAGTTCGCGTCCCCGCCACCCACTGGTCTACCGTCACCACTGCCGAACAATTACCACCGGACACCGACACCACTTTCAGAGAAAAAGTCACCCGAGTTGTCCCGTACACGTACTCGCTCGATCCTCCGGGCTGCTGAACCCATGCGCCATTCGACACCCAAAGATGCTGCTGGAGTTCCGGGTAAACCCCGTACTGCGCATTAGGGCCGGCTGATTGAATGCGCAGTGCCGACTTCACCTCCGCCGGTGTCCACCCCGAAACGGTGGAGGTCAACGTGCCGGATCCCGTCCCGCCTTGCGGCACCTGTACCGTCAGGTACCCCGGCGTCGTCCTCAGCAACCCGGACGTCAATTGCCACGCGCCCGAATTGTACGTCCCCTGGTTGAATACTTCCGAGTAGTAATACTGCCCGTACATGGGCATTGCCGCAACGATGGCCAACAATGTACTCCTCATCATTTGCCACCTTTCTGGTCCACCGAGCCCAGCAGCTCATCCAGGTCGAAGTCCTTCTTCAGCTTCCTCGCCTCTGTCTCAACGTCCTCCCGCTTGTCTTTCCCCCGGCTGAACGCCCTCACCCCCGGCTCCCTCGATCTTTCCACCGCGTCCAAAGCTTCCATCGTCTCGACCGTCACGCGCCCCGCACTGAATGCGGCGATTGCCCAGCGCCTGTCGTCGCTCAGGACATACTGGAAATCTAGCGCGCCTTCCCGCCCCATTTCCTTTGGCTTCGGCGCATACATCGGACGTCGCGGGTCCTCAGCCGTGCCTGCCCCCACCAGTGGAACAATCGCAACCACCACTCGCCCATGCGTCTTCCCCTGGCCCCAACTGGCCCAATATCCGGAGCTGCTCGCCAGAATAAGACTGGCCATTACGGCGGAACGCACGGCGGAACACATCATGCGTCAGACACTACCACAAGATTCGGCGTGGAGTAAAGATGATTTTTGTGTCTCTTTTCCCTCCTTATCACCCCACGTTTCCTCGCGCCGCATCGGCCTTCGGCCGCGCGGCCCCTCCTCGCTCCCCGGTCCTGCAAAAAAACAACCATTTCGTCCATAGCCGAATCAGCGTCTTCCGCCCCCGGCGAGTTCGCCCACAGACGGGCCCCCCCCCCGCATCACGCCCTCTTTCGTCCCTGCTTCCGTGCGATCCAAAAGCTCACGCATGGGCATTCACTACGCTCGCCGCGGAAGCATCTCCTTTGTTTTCATCGCCAGCATCCCTCGCAACCCCCGTCCCCCTTGCACCCAACGTGTATCATCAATTCGCGGGCCGCCTTGCGCGGCCTTTTTCATTTTCTGAGGAAAGGAAAAACCACAATGGCATCCGTAGCTCAAATCACGGCCAATCGCGCCAACGCCCAACTCTCCGCCGGCCCCTGCACCCCGGAAGGAAAACTCGCCGCTTCCCGGAACGCCCGCCGCCACGGCTTTACCTCCATGAAACTCGAAATCCCCGCCGCCGATCGCCAGGAGTTCGACAAATTCAGGCAGGACCTACACAAGGATGTCCGCCCCGAAGGCGCCATCGAGGAGTCCCTCTTCGAACGCCTCCTCCTCGCCTCATGGAACCTCCGCCGCATCACCCGATACGAAACCGAACTCCTCGACGAAACGAACCCGTTCGCCCCCGGCGCCTCCGTCGAAGCCGCCGCCTTTGACCGCCTCGCCCGCTACCGCCGCGATCTCGAACGCTCTTCCCAGCGCACCCTCGCCGACCTTCGCAAGCTCCAGACCCAGCGCGCGGTCCTCCTCCAGCAACCCGACCAGGTCGTCCAGGCCATCTACGCCGCCACGCCTCTCGCTGAGCTCACCCAACTCACCTGCGAAACGGACCCAATCATCGAACGCAACAGCCCCTATCGCAAGGTCTTCTTCTATAAGACCCGCGAGGCCGCCGCTCAGGCCGCCAGCGCCCCGCAGGAACCCGCCAAACGCCAGCAGGCCCGCCAGGCTGCCTCCGTCACCTGCCTTGACCCGACTGACCACCTGCCCAAGCCGCCCATCAGCTTCTAGAGCGCGAAACGAACCCAATCCACCCGCCGCCTGATTCTCCTTCGAGCCTCTCAGGTCTAGGGCCGAGTCCTCCCGCGTTCGCCCCCAGGCGATTGCGGCTCGGATCCTCGCTGATCTTTGACAACTCCAGGTCTCCGCCATGGTTCCACCCGCGTCTGTCGGGCGCGAAAACCGGGCGCTCCCCTGAGTCTGGCAGGGGAGCGCCCCAGCGGCCGCGACTCTCCAAGACCGCGCGTTCCGCCTGCGCCGCCCTGCTAAAATCGTCTCTTGGCCACCGTTTCCATCCCCGCGTCCGCCCTACGCCTGCCCGGCGCCATGTTCCTCCGCGTCCTGGCCGACCGCCGCTCGCTCATCTACCAGATGGTCCGGCGCGACTTCGAACAGCGCTTCGTCGGCAGCGCCGCCGGCTACCTCTGGACCCTCATCCACCCCCTCGTGCTCCTGCTTAGTTGGGTCTTCGTCTTTCAGTTCTGCCTGAAGGTCCCGCCGCCGCCCGGCGCCGGCGACAACTACACCCTCTACCTCTTCTGCGGCTACCTGCCCTGGCTTCTCTTCCAGGACACCGTCCAGCGCTCCGCCAACAGCCTGCTGGACCAGTCCAGCCTCATCACCAAGACTCTGTTCCCCTCCGAGATCATCCCCGTCACGCTCTTCCTCTCCTCGCTGGCCAGCCACGCCATCGCCGTCACCATCGCCGTCGTCATGGTGCGCTACCTCACCGGCCAGTTCAGCGTGCTGTTCGTGCTGCTGCCGGTCTACACGCTCTTCCTCGGACTCTTCACTGTCGGCGTCGGCTGGATCGTCGCCAGCCTGCAGGTGTTCCTGCGCGACACAGCGCAGATGGTGCTCGTCCTGCTCACCGGCTGGTTCTGGCTCACCCCCATCTTCATCGACGAGCACAGCTTCCCCGAACAGGCCCGCTTCCTCGTCAAGTACAACCCGCTCGCCCTGGTGGTCCGCGGCTACCGCGAGCGCCTCATGACCGCCTCGCTCCCGGCGCCGGGCGACCTGCTCACCCTCGCGCTCATCTCTTCGGCCGTGTTCATTGCAGGGGGAATGGTGTTCCGCCACCTGAAGCGCGGCTTCGCCGACGTCTTGTAGCCTAAAGATTGGAGTCATTCCCCTCATGAACTCGTCCCGACGTTCCTTCCTCGCCGCCTCCGCCCTGCCCCTGCTGGCCCAGAAGAGCGCACCCGCCTCGCCCCGGCCCAACATCGTGCTCGTCCTCGCCGACGACCTCGCCTCCTGGATGGTCGGCTGCTACGGCAACCAGGAGATCCGCACTCCCAACATCGACCGTCTCGCCTCCGCCGGCACCCGCTTCGCCAACTCCTTCGCCTGCACGCCCATCTGCTCCGCCAGCCGCGCCACCCTCTTCACCGGCCGCACCCCCCGCCAGCACGGCATCCACGACTTCCTCACCGCCAGGCCCGCCACCAACCCCGACCAGGGCCAGGCGGCGCCGCCCGCCTCGTTCGCCAATGAGGTGATGCTCTCCGACATGCTCGCCGAAGCCGGCTACCAGTGCGGCTTCGTCGGCAAGTGGCACATGGGCAACGACGCGAAACCCGGCCACGGCTTCTCCTACACCGCCACCATCGGCGCCCGCTCCTACGTCGACCCCACCCTCTCCGTCAACGGCAGCAGCGTGAACGAGCAGGGCTACCTCGCCGACATCGTCACCCGCCACTCGCTCAGCTTCCTCGACCAGCAGCGGAAAGACCGCCCCTTCTTCCTCACCGTCAGCCACCTCAACCCGCACGTGCCCTACGAAGGCCACCCGCGGAAGTACTACGACATGTACAAGGATGCGGCGTTCTCCTCCTTCGGCATCCAGCCCGCCGCCCCCAACGCCCTGCGCGAAAAAGAATACCTGAAGGATACGGTGGCCAACATCCGCCGCTGCGCCGCCTCCACCACCGCGCTCGACGACCAGTTGCCGCCCCTGCAGCGCAAGCTCCTCGAAAAGGGCTTCTTCGAAAACACGCTCTTCATCTTCACCGGCGACAACGGCTTCCTGCTCGGCCGCCATGGCCTGTGGAGCAAGGGCCACGCCTCCAACCCCATCAACATGTACGACGAGGTGATGCAGGTGCCGATGATTTGGTCGTGGCCCGGCCGCATCCCCGTCCAGGCCGTCCGCCCCGAGCTCGTCAGCTTCTACGATTTCCTGCCCACCGTCTGCGATGCCACCGGCCTGAAGCCTCGCGCCGGCCGCAACCTTTGCGGCCGCAGCTACCTGCCGCTGGCCACCAACCGCCCGCTGCCGAAGAAGCAGCCCTGGCACGACCTCGTCTTCGGCCACTTCCGCTACACCGAGATGGCCCGCGACAATTACTTCAAGCTGGTGCTGCGCGACGAAGGCAAGGGCGAGAACGAACTCTACGACATCCGCCGCGACCCGCGCGAGATGAACAACCGCATCGACGACCCCGGCGTCAGCACCGTGCGCGACGGCCTCGCTGCCCGGCTCGCCCAGTGGCGCCGGAAATACGCCTGAGTCAGCGCGCCCCGAACACCGCCCGCACCCCCGCCGGCCCGGCAAAGACGCACACCGCCGAATGCCCGCACCCCGGCGCGATGCCGAATTCGTGTGTCGCCCCGAACTGGCTCTTCATGTAGTTCCAGAAGGTGGTGCCGCGCTCCCGCCGGTTCAACCCCTGCGCATCCGCCGGACACGCCTTGTCCAGATTCGGATCGTCCGTGCGCGTGTCCAGTTCCCCCACCAGGTAAGTCACCTTCCGCCTGGCGTACTGCTCGCGAATCTGCCAGGCCGGCGTGCGCGCCATGTAGCCGGTGGGCTTCTCCAGCCCGTAGCGGTAGTCGTTGTAGGTGGTGCAGTTCGCCGCGTCCCAGTACTTCGTGAACAAGCCCGTGCACCCGCCCTTCTCTGAGCACGTCGCGCCCGGCCGCAGCCGCAGCTCGTTCGGATAAACGTAGCTCGAAGGATTCGCCACCACGTAGCGCACCGGCACGCGCATCTTCGGCTCCACGGCGTTGGAGGCCGCGTAGCGCTGCACGTACTGCCCGCCCGCGGAGTGCCCAGCCACCACCACTTCCTTCAGGTCCGGAAACCGCGCCGCGTCGTTGAAGCACTCCAGAATCCGGTCCATCACGTCGTAGGAGAACACCTTCCCGTTCAGCGCCGCGTCGCCGGACTTCCAGGCGCCGTTGGTCCAGCACCACTCGCCGGGCGCCACGTCGTCGCCGCGGCCGGCCGCCGTGCGGGCCTTGAACTGCGGCGCCACCACGGCCGTGGTCTCCAGCCGTCCGGCCACCGCCGCCGCGCCCAGCGCCCAGCGGAAATAGTCCCCCGCATTGCGGTCGGTGCCGTGGACCATGATGAAGGCGCGCTCAATACGCGGGCTCGCGCCCGACTGCAGCGCATGCGTCCGCCACACCAGCACGTGCCCCTCCCCTACGATCAGCGGCTCGACCTCAGACGGCGCCGCCAGCAGCGCCAGGGCCAGAAAGGAATACACGGCGCATCTCCTTAACACGAATTTAGCTCGAATCCTCACCGCCCGAGCGGGCGGCAGAGCCGCTTGCGCAGCAGCTCGTAGGCCACAACGCCGCCCGCCGTGGCCACGTTCAGCGAGTTCTTCGCGCCGAACATCGGCAGCCGCACGCGCCGGCCGCACATCGACAGCAGGCCCGCGCCCAGCCCTTCCACCTCGTTACCGAAGACCACGCACACCGGCCAGTTCGGCTGCCACGCGAAGAGGTCGTCGGCCGGCTCGCCGGTCTCGATGGCGGCGATCTCGTAGCCGCGCGCGGCGTAGCGCCGTAGCGCCACCAGCGTGTCCATCTCGTACTCCCAGGGCACGCACTCCTGCGCGCCCAGTGCCGTCTTCGCGATGCCCTCCTGCGGCGGGTGCGCCGTGATGCCGCACAGCACCAGCCGCTCCAGCCGCACCGCGTCCGCCGTCCGGAAAAACGCGCCCACGTTGTACATGGACCGCACGTTGTCCAGGACGATCACTGCCGGCAGCCGCGCTTCGGGGGTCAAGCGACTAGGATAGCCTGAAGCCATGGTGACCCTGAACGGCGCCGCGTTGCGCCTGGAGGATGTCGCGGCCGTGGCCCGCGGCAACCAAGAGGTGGAGCTCGACCCGCACGCCTCCAAACGCATGCGCGCCTCCCGCGACGTCGTCGAGCGCCTCGCCGCCGGTGAGCAGCCCGTCTACGCCGTCAACACCGGCGTCGGCTACCTGGCCGACCAGCGCATCCCGGCCGAAGACCTGGAACAGCTCCAGCTCAACGTCGTGCGCTCCCACGCCTGCGGAGTGGGCGAGCCGCTGCCGCGCGAAGCCGTGCGCGCCATGCTGCTCATCCGCGCCAACGTGCTGGCCCTGGGCCTTTCCGGCATCCGCCCCGTCGTCGCCCGCCGCCTCTGCGCGCTGCTCAACCACGGCGTCACGCCCGTCGTGCCCTCGCGCGGCAGCGTCGGCGCCAGCGGCGACCTCGCGCCCCTCGCCCACATGGCCCTCGTCCTCGTCGGCGAAGGCGAGGCCGAATACCAGGGCCGCCGCCTGCCCGGCGCCGCCGCGCTGGCCGAAGCCGGCATCGAGCCCGTCCGCCTGCATGCCAAGGAGGGCATCTCGCTCGTCAACGGCACGCAGGCCATGCTCGCCCTCGGCGGCCTCGCGCTGCTCGACATCGAGGACCTCTGTCAGGTCTCCGACGTCGCCTGCGCCCTCTCCGTCGACGCCCAGCGCGGCACGCCCCGCGCCTTCGACCCCCGTATCCACGAGGCCCGCCCCCACCCCGGCCAGCAGGCCAGTGCGCGGCTCCTCCGCCGCCTGCTCGAAGGCAGCGAGATCCGCGAGTCCCACCGCACCTGCCGGCACGTGCAGGACGCCTACTCGCTGCGCTGCGCCCCCCAGGTGCACGGCGCCGTGCGCGACGCCGCCGCCGAGGCCCGCCGCATCTTCTCCATCGAGCTCAACTCCGCCACCGACAACCCCCTCGTCTGCGGCGAGGAGATCCTCTCCGGCGGCAACTTCCACGGCCAGCACCTGGCCCTCGCGCTCGATTCCCTCGCCATCGCCCTCGTCTCGCTGGCCGGCATCAGCGAGCGCCGCATCGACCGCCTCGTCAACCCCATGCTCAACGAAGGCCTGCCCGCCTTCCTCGCCACGCACCCCGGCCTCGAATCCGGCTTCATGATGCTGCAGGTGAC
>DAHVTI010000423.1 GCA_027324255.1 Bryobacterales bacterium
TGGGCCCAACTGCGGTGCTCCTCCCAGATTTCGCGGCGGCGCGCGGGGGAGGCTTCAATGTATTCGAGGCCGGCGCCGGGCAGGTTGGTGGAGACGGCGCCGCCGGAGTTGACGTCGGTCTTGCCGTTCGGCAGGCGGGAGATGCCGAGGAAGTCGTTGACCCGGGCCGCGTCGCCGAGGGCGCGCAGGTAGTTGCGGACGAGGCCGAAACGGCGGGGATCGTAGTTGTCGGGGCGCGTGATTTCGATGCGGTTGGCGGGGTTGTTCGTCAGGCAGAGGCGGAAGCACCAGGACTGGATGAGGCCGTCGCCCTCGCCGGTGGGGACCACCTTGCTTTCGTCGGCGAGGTAGGGGAGGAGGTTGCCGTCCGCATCGAGCGCTGGCGTCGGAACGCGAAGCTGATGATGGCCGGGGAGGATGTCCTGGCGGCCGGCCAGGCTCTCATCGAACTTGGACCGGCTCTCGCGGCCGACTGCGTAAGACACTCCGGCGGCTTTGAGCAGGTCGCCTTCGTAAGAGGCGTCGATGAAGACGGCGGCTTCATAGGAGGCGCCCTGGTCCGTCAGCAAGGAAGCGATGCGGGCGCCTTCCTTCTTCACCGACGACAGGCGCTGGTCGAAGCGCACGTCGACGCCCGCTTCGGAGAGCCAGTCGCGGAAGACGCTCTCGGCCACCTTGGGCTCGAAGAACCACGCCAGGGGCTGGTTGTAGCGCTTGCCGGCGCGGGCGTAGAACTCGCCGGCGAGGCCCGCGATGAGGCGCTGCTGGCGGTCCATGTCGGTGCGGCCCAGGCCGCCGGAGACCATGCCGCCCACGTGGCGGCCGGGCTCGAGCAGGACGACTTTGCGGCCCTCCCGCGCAGCGGCGACGGCGGCAACGGAGCCGCCGGCGGTGGCGCAGTAGACGGCGACGTCGTAACGCTCGGGAGGTGGCGCCGCCGCGCCGCAGGGAGACACCAGGATGGCGAGTAAGGCAGCCAGGCCTCCGGCAGCCGGGCGCGAGACGGGGCGGAGGACTGGCCGGGGAGCAAGCATGGTTCATCCAGGGCTATCACAGTTGAGGGCGAAGAGGAGTACGATGGGGATTGCAAAACAGCACGCCCCAGTAAAGAATAGATCCAGACTGGAAACGTCCGCCGGCATGAAAGCGGCGGACGGTTGCGCCAAGGAGGTGGCGAATCTGGTGAGAACACTTTATGAGAGGCTCGGCGGCCGCAGTGGGATTGCCGCTATCGTGAACGACCTGGTAGACCTCCATCTGGAGAATCCGGTGATCCGTGCACGCTTTGTGAATTCCGACGCCAACCGGCTGAAGGAAGCGGCGACGCTCTTCTTCTGCGCCGGCAGCGGCGGTGGCGAGAGCTATTCGGGCAAGGGGATGCTGGAGGCGCACCATGGGATGAACATCAGCGAGCAGGAGTTCATGGCGGTGCTCGACGATGCGATGGCGGCGCTGGAAAAGCAAGGCGTGGGGCAACAGGAGAAGATGGAAGTCCTCTTCATCCTGCACTCGATGAGGAAAGAGGTGGTGCGGGTGTAGAAGGAGGGTGAGATGCCGGACGTCAGAGGTGAGGTTCTGGAGGCCAACCGCCGGTATGCGGCGGCGTTTGGCGACAAGGGGAGCCTGGCGATGCCGCCAGCGCGGCATTTTGCGATTCTGACCTGCATGGATGCGCGGCTGGACCCGGCGAAGTTCGCGGGGCTGACGGAAGGGGACGCGCACGTGATCCGGAACGCGGGCGGGCGGGCGAGCGACGACGCCATCCGGTCGCTGGTGATTTCGGAGAAGCTGCTGGGGACGCGCGTGTGGTTCGTGGTGCACCACACGAACTGCGGCATGGAGACGTTCACGAACGAGACGATGCGGACGTTGCTGTCGGAGAGCCTGGGTCCGGCGGAACTGGTGAACGGCCAGTGGCGGAACCGCGGCGCGGGACCGGGTTCGCACGCCGGGGAGTACGTGGAGTGGCTGACGGTGCGGGACCAGGCGGAGAGCGTGCGGAACGACCTGGAGCGGATCCGCTCGCACCCGTTGGTGCCGCGGAACATCGAGCTGCACGGGTTCATTTACAACGTGGCGAGCGGACAGTTGGAGGAGGTAAAGGCGTAGGCCGGGAGGCCCTGGCCAGGGCCTCCCGGAGGCCGCTTTAGAGCGGCAGGTCGCCCTGGCCGTTCTCGACTTCCTCGTTCTCCGCCTCGACGACGGTGCAGGCGGCGGCGAGGGCGTCTTCGGCCTCCATGCTGACCAGCTTCACGCCGGAAGCGGAGCGGCCGGTCTTGCGGATGCTGTCGGCGTCGGTGCGCAGGATTTTGCCGTCGCGCGTGATGAGGATGACGTCGGTGTCATCGGAGACGGCGAGGACGGCCAGCACTTTGCCGGTCTTGTTGGTGACCTTCATGTTGATGACGCCGGAGCCGGCGCGCGACTGCAGGCGATACTCGCTTACCTTGGTGCGCTTGCCGAAGCCGTGCTCGGCGACGGAGAGGATGTGGTCGTCCTCGTTCACCACCTGCATGCCGACGATGTAGTCGTCCTTGACCTTGAACTTCATGGAGGTGACGCCGGCGGCGGGGCGGCCCATGGGCCGGACGTCTCCCTCGTTGAACTTGATGGAGAGGCCTTCGCGGGTGCCAAGGAAGATGAGGTTGCTGCCGTTGCTGAGCATGGCCTCGATGAGTTCGTCGCCTTCCCGCAGGCCGATGGCGATGATGCCGCGGGCCATGGGGTTGTCGAACACGGTGAGCTGGCACTTCTTGATGACGCCGTGGCGGGTGGCCATGACGACGTAGGTGTCGGGGGTGAACTCCTTCACGGCCAGGAAGGCGCGGACGGTCTCGTCCTCCTGGAGGTTGATGAGGCCGTTGATGTTCTTGCCCTTGGCGGCGGCGGCGGCGTCGGGGATGTTGTAGACCTTCAGCCAGTAAACGCGGCCCATGGAGGTGAAGATCAGCAGGTAGCTGTGGGTGTTGACCACCATGAGGTGCTCGACGACGTCTTCAGAGCGCGTGGCCATGCCGATGCGGCCCTTGCCGCCGCGGGACTGGCGGCGGTAGGTGTCGAGCGCGGTGCGCTTCAGGTAGCCGCCGCGGGTGACGGTGACGACGACGTCTTCGACCTTGATGAGGTCTTCGATGTTGATATCGCCCTCGTCCTCGACGATCTGGGTGCGGCGCTCGTCGCCGAAGTCCTTCTGGACCTCCTTGAGCTCCTTGACGATGACGGCGCGCAGCACCTTGTCGGAGCCGAGGATTTCGAGGTAGGTGGCGATGAGGCGCTGGATCTCGGCGAGTTCGTCGAGGATCTTCTGCTGCTCCATGCCGGTGAGGCGCTGCAACTGCAGCTCGATGATGGCCTGGGCCTGCTTCTCGGAGAAGTCGAAGCGCGAGATGGCCTCTCCGTTGAAGCTGATGGTGGGAGACCACTTGGCCAGAACCTGCTCGAGCCGGGGGTTTTCGGGGAACGCCATCTGGCCGGTGAGGGCTTCGCGCGCCTCGCGCGGGTTGCGGGCGGCGCGAACGGTCTCGATGAGAGCGTCGAGGTTCTGCAGGGCCTTCTGGAAGCCGAGCAAGATGTGCTCGCGCTCGCGGGCTTTGCGGAGGAGGAACTCGGTGCGGCGCCGGACGACTTCGACGCGGTGGTCGATGAAGCGCTTGATGCAGTCGATGATGCCCATTTCGCGCGGTTGCCCGCCGACGATGGAAAGCATGATGACGCCGAAGTTCACCTGCATCTGCGTGTGCTTATACAGGTTGTTGAGGACGATGTCGGCCTGCTCGCCGCGCTTGAGTTCGATGACGACGCGCATGCCGTCGCGGTCGCTCTCGTCGCGCACGTCGGAGATGCCCTCCAGGCGCTTTTCGTTGACGAAGGCGGCGATCTGCTCGACGAGGCGGGACTTGTTAACCTGGTAGGGCAGTTCGGTGATGATGATGGCTTCGCGGTCCTTGCCGATTTTTTCCGTGCCCACCTTGGCGCGGATCTTCAGGGAGCCGCGGCCGCGGGAGAAGTAGTCGTAGATGCCCTGGCGGCCGAGGATGATGCCGCCCGTAGGGAAGTCGGGGCCGGGCACCATTCCCATGACCTTGTCGAGGGTGAGGTGCGGGTCCTGGACGAGGGCGATGGTGGCGTTGACGATCTCTGTGAGGTTGTGCGGCGGGATGCGCGTGGCCATGCCGACCGCGATACCCTCGCTACCGTTCAACAACAGCAGGGGCACGCGGGCGGGGAGTACCTCGGGCTCCGTCATCGTGTCGTCGTAGTTGGGGCGGAAATCGACGGTTTCGCTGTCGAGATCCTCGAGGATCACCGCGGCGATCCTGGACAGGCGGGCCTCGGTGTACCGCATGGCCGCCGGCGGATCGGCGTCGATGGAGCCGAAGTTGCCCTGGCCGTCGACCAGCGGGTAGCGCATGGAGAAGGGCTGGGCCATGCGGACCAACGCGTCGTAGACCGAGGTGTCGCCGTGCGGGTGGAATTTACCCAGCACGTCGCCGACGATGCGGGCGCACTTCTTGGTGGGGCGGTTGTAGGTGAGCCCCATCTCGCCCATGCCGAACAGAATGCGGCGATGCACGGGCTTCAGGCCGTCGCGCACGTCGGGCAGGGCTCGGCCGATGATGACCGACATCGAATAGTCGAGATACGACCGGCGCATCTCCTCTTCGATGTTGATCGGCGAGATGTTCTTGCGGTCTCCCAAGGGCAGCTGGACGCCGCCTGACGAGGGGGGCGGTTGCTGGTTTTCAGGATCTTGCGGGTTGGGCATGGATAAACTATTAGTTTACCAAAATGGTTGATAAAAAGGGGCTTATGATACCATGGGGCGAGGGCTCATGCTTTCCATTGTCATCCCCATCCACAACGAAGAGCCTGCCATTCTAAGGCTTTACGACCGACTGACGACCGTGTTGGAGGGCGTGGGGCGGCCCTACGAAATCGTCTTTGTGGACGACGCGTCCACCGACAGGAGCTTCGACCTGCTGGCGAACCTGGTGGAAACCGACGGGCGGCTGCGCGTGGTGCGGCTGCGGCGCAACTTCGGTCAGACGGCGGCGCTATCGGCGGGCTTCGACGAGGCCAAGGGCGACGTGATTGTCGCGATGGACGGCGACCTGCAGCACGACCCGTCGGACCTCCCCGCCCTGCTGGCCAAGATCGACGAGGGCTACGACATCGCCAGCGGCTGGCGCAAGCAGCGCAACGACAACATGGTGCTGCGCAAGATCCCGTCACGCATCGCGAACTGGCTGATGTCGAAGGTGAGCGGGATTGACCTGCACGACTTCGGCACGACGTTCAAGGCCTACCGGGCGGAGGTGATCAAGGACGTCAACCTGTACGGCGAGCTGCACCGGTTCATCCCGGCGCTGGCCAGCTTTTACGGCGCGCGCATCGCCGAGGTGCCCATCCAGAACCCGCCGCGCACGGGGGGCGCCAGTCACTACGGCATCGGGCGGACCTTCAACGTGATGTTCGACATCATCACCATCCGCTTCCTGCTGAAGTACCTGACGCGGCCCATGCACTTCTTCGGCCGCATCGGGCTGGCGAGCTTCACCGCCGGCGGGGCGATTCTGGCCTTCCTGCTGGTGAAGAAGATGTTCGGGCACGAGATCATCCTGGCCCACGGCCCGCTGCTGTTCACCGGCGGACTGCTGCTTCTGATCGGCCTGATGATGTTCACCACGGGCCTGCTGGGCGAGATGATCACGCGGACGTACTTTGAGAGTCAGGGGCGGCGGATCTATGCGGTGCGCGAGATCCGTTCCAAGCAGGCGCAGAAGGCGCGCTGAGCCCATTCAGGGCAGGAACTGGGACAGGTAGCCGCCGCTCTGCAGCAGCGCGGCCTGGCGGTTTTCGAGGCTGCCTTCGTAGGCGCGGTCTTCCACTTCGATGCACACCGGGCCGTCGTAAACTTCGGTCAGCGTGGAGAACAGGGCGCTCCAGTTCACGTCGCCGAGGCCGGGGAGCTTGGGCGTGTGGTACTGCAGCGGGTAGGCTAGCAGGCCGACTTCGTTGAGGCGGCCGCGGTCCAGGCGGGCGTCCTTGGCGTGGAAGTGGAACAGCTTGTCCTTGAACTCGCGCAGCACCTTCACATAGTCCATGCCCTGCCACACGAAGTGGGAGGGGTCGAAGTTGAGGCCGAAGTGGGCCGAGGGGATATCTTCGAACATGCGTCGCCAGATGGCCGGCGAAGTGGCGAGGTTTTTGCCGCCGGGCCACTCGTCGCGGCTGAAGGACATGGGGCAGTTCTCGATGCCGATCTTCACGCCCTGGGCCTCGGCGTAGGCGATGAGCGGCTTCCAGGTTTTGAGGAAGCGCGGCCAGTTTTCGTCCACGCTCTTCACGGGATCGCGCCCGATGAAGGTGTTCACGACGGGCACCTCCAGCAGCGCGGCGGCCTTGATCACCTTCTTCAGGTGATCGGTATAGACGCGCGCTTCGGCGGCGTCGGCGGCCAGCGGGTTGGGATAGTAGCCCAGGCCGCTGATGGAGACGCCGGCTTCCCGGAACAGCTCCTGGATGCGCCGGGCGTCGGCTTTCTTGAGATCCGCGACGTCGATGTGGGTAACGCCGGCGTAGCGGCGCTCCGCCTTGCCGCGGGGCCAGCACATCACCTCCACGCAATCGAAGCCGCTGTCGGAAGCGAACTCCACAACCTCTTCGAGGGTCTGGTCTGCCAGGATGGCGCTGACGAAGCCGAGTTGGATCATGATTACTCCCTCCTTACTGTAATCCGGTGCCGGGGCCGATCTCCAGCCGAATGCGGGAACCGGGGCGGAGGAATGCGCGTATGATCGATTGACGGGACGGGGAGGGACATGGATCCGGTACATCTGCTGGCGGCCGTACTGGGCGTGGGATTCGCCGCGGGACTGCGGCTGTATGCCACGGTGCTGGGGCTGGGACTCGCCATCCGCTTCGACTGGCTGCGCCTGCCGGCCGGGATGGAAGGACTCGAGGTGCTGGCCCACCCGGCGGTGCTGATCGCAGCCGGCGTAGCTTACCTGGTGGAGTTCGTCAGCGACAAGATTCCGTGGGTGGACAGCATTTGGGACGCGGTGCACACCGTCATCCGGCCGGTGGGCGCGGCGGTGCTCGCCGCCACGGCCTTCGCCGGCATGGATCCGCTGCCGAAGACGCTGCTGATCCTGGCCTGCGGCGGCGTGGCGCTATCGGCGCACGCCTCCAAGGCCGCCACGCGGCTGGCGGTGAATCAGAGCCCGGAGCCGTTCTCGAATATCGCGCTGAGCCTGACCGGCGATGTCGCCGTGCCGTTCCTGCTATGGATGGCGGTGGCGCATCCCATTGTCACCCTCATCCTGCTGGCCGGCTTCCTGGCCGTCTTCGTCTGGCTGGCCCGGAAAATCTGGGCCGTCGTGCGGAAGGGCATCGGCCGGGTGGCGCGCAGGGTACGCGGGGAAGAAGGCAACGCCGGGACGGCGTGAGAACTTCTCAGCCGCCGGCGCACTGTAACTGCGTGGAGCCGAAGCACGCGAAATTCGCCACCGAAGTGGACCGCCTGGTGCACGCCGCGGAGGAAGACACGGCCGAGGCGCTGTGCCGGCTTTCGCTGGCCCAGCAGGCTTTCGACCGTGCCGCCGAAGAGATGCGCCTGCGCCTCGGGCAGTTGCCCGCAGCGCCAGCCCCGCTGCCGGAGAAGCCTTTCCTCCCTCAGCCGGGACAGGATGACGAATCCGGCGAAGCCGCGATTCCGGAACGCTTCCTGCAGTTGTTCTGGCTGCTGCTGGTGGCGTCCTCAATGATCTCGTTTGCCGCGGGATTCTGGATGGGGCGCCATGCGACGTAAGGCGGGCGGCCCGGGGCCGCGCCCTACGGTTTTGCGTCCGTCAGAAGGAAGAGCGGATCGGGCTTGGCTGGCGTTTCGATGATCTGCACCCGTTCGAGACCGGGCACGGAGAAGCGGACAACCCGGTTGTCGCCCTGCGCGGAGACGTAGAGGAAGCCGCCGCGCGGGTCCGCCAGGATGCCTTCGGCGCGGGCGCCGGCCGGGACGCGCTTCACCTCCAGCAGCGTCAGTGCGTCGAGCGCGGCCACTTCGCCGGAGTCGATCAGCGTGACGAAAAG
>DAHVTI010000429.1 GCA_027324255.1 Bryobacterales bacterium
ATCAATTGATCGCGGAAGGCCTCGCGCTGCCACACCGACGTCGCGAACTTGAGATCGCTTCAATGGGGCCGCGATCAATTGATCGCGGAAGGAGTACTACATCCAACCATTCAATTATCAACGAACTAGGCGGGACTTTGCGAGCGGTCCCCCAAGATGTAGATGCCGAGGTTGAGCTGGTGACTCTAGAGTGCCACAAAGCACTTGTTTTCTCAAGGGGTTATAGCCCTGCGAGCGGTGACTGGGGTCCGAAAAGAGCCGGGGCGCTCGCGTCAGCGGGTGACGAAGGCCGGATAGTCCACAATCTCGCCATCCAGGACGCGGGCGAGGAGGCGGGCCTGGATTTCCAGAAGGCGGCGATAGCTGACGCGGTACTCGAAGAGAGGGTGAGTGATGAGGGTATCCATGCGCGCCTCGTAGGAGCGATAGAAGGCCTTTCTGCCCTCCGGCGTGAGAGCGACGGATTCGCCGGCGGCGACGAAGTGTCTCGGTGTGATCATGGAGGTATTGATGGCGGTGATGACCGCCGAGTCGACGATCAAGGGGCGGAAGGGCTCCATGAGGTCGAGCGCCAGGGCGGCGCGGCCGAACCGGGGTTGGTGGTAGAAGCCGACGTATGGATCGAAGCCGACGGCATAGCAGGCGACAGTGAGATCCTTGGCGAGGATGCTATAGCCGAGGGAGAGGAGGGCGTTGACGGGGTCTCTGGGGGGGCGGCGATTGCGGCCCTCAAAGTCGAACTGGAACGGGGCGCCGTCCTCAGCCTCCTTTTTGATCATGCCGGCGAGTTCAGCGAAGTAGAGCCGCGCGGCATGGCCCTCGATGCCGAGAAGCTGCTCGATGGTCTCCGCGGTCTCGGCGCGCTCGACCATCGACTTCATGTCGCGGAGGGTTGAGGGCGGGGGCTCCTGATGGTTGCGGAGGAGAAGGGTGCGCTGGTTGCGGACCTTGGCGGCGACCAACCTGCGCGAGAGGCGGAGTGCGAACCACTCCTCCTCAGCCATGGCGAACTGAGTGCGGCGGAGGAAGACGTTCTTCTGGTTCAGGCCGTTGGTGATGCCGTAGAACCAACCGCCCTGCGAAAAGTAGCAAACGGGGACGCCGGCTTCACAGAGAGTCTGGATGGCCTGCGTGGTGAGCTGGATGTTTCCAAAGAGGTTGACCTGGCAGATTTCGCCGATGCGGACTTCCTGGAGCAACCTATCCTTCTCCTTGACCTGGAGGACTTCGCCGCTCTTTCCGACGCGCAGCCCTTGCGTGTTGAGATAGAGGGGCTTGAGTTCTGAACGAGGAGTGACGATGCGGCGCACCTCGAACTCGGGAGCCGGAGGCTTGCGGGGAAGCTCGCCATCGCCGAAGAGGGGGAGTTGGGCGCCGGGAGCCGAAGATTTGAAGCGGAGCAGGGCTGTTTCATCGGGGAGGCAGATGCCGGCGAGGGAACAACCGGGGCACTTGGGGGAGTCGAGCAGAGGAGGAGGAATGGAAGCGGAGTGGGCGGCAGCCCAGGCGGAGGAGATCTGGGTCTG
This sequence comes from Bryobacterales bacterium, assembly GCA_027324255.1. Classification (GTDB taxonomy): domain Bacteria; phylum Acidobacteriota; class Terriglobia; order Bryobacterales; family Bryobacteraceae; genus Paludibaculum. The sequence continues at coordinate 1,527 of DAHVTI010000429.1, forward strand.
GGTTTCGGCGAGCTGCCGGGCGGTGATTGGCACGCGCACGCGCTGTTTGGTCTGGGCGTACCAGATGACACCTTCCTGGCAGTCGTACCCATTTTCACGGAGGATGAGGGCCTGGACGGCGATCTGGGCGAGGTCGGCAGGCCAAGCTTCCAAGCCGGAAGGGGATTCGCGAGGGCTGCCGCGTTTGTAGTCGACGGGAGTGACCACACCGCCCGCAATTTCGATGAGGTCCATTTTGGCGATGACGCGCCACTGCTGGCTGGAGAGAGTGACGGAGCGGGAGTGGCGAACATCGTCAGGGGCGGTTTCTTCCGGCTTGGGGAGGGCGCCGGTGCCGGAGTCGACGCGGGCGTGCTGAAACTTGCCCTCGACGGTCTCGGCGCTTTCGGCGAAGACGGATTCGACCCATTCGTAATAAAAGAGCCTTGGGCAATAGACGAACTCGTTGAGCATTCGAGCGGGGAGATAGTCGGGGAGATTCCGATTGGGGAGGAGGGGAGAGGGGAGAGATGCCATTTGAAGTGCCTTTGTATGCGGAAGTCAGACGATGATGCAGGGCGCATCGACGTTGGAATAGGGTTTACCGAGGGCGGTGATGACGCGGTCGCCGCGGCCGGCGGCGGGGCCGAGGTTGACGAAGAGGACCTGGTCTTCGAGATGGTGGATGATGCGGGAGAGGCCGCCGCGGCAGGCGGCGAGATCCTTGGCGGTGAGTTGGCATTCAAAGATGGAGAACTGGAGGTGGTCTCCGAAGTCCCGAAGGAATTTGAAGACGTTGCGGAGACGCTTGGGGTCGGAGATGTCGTAGCAGACGAGGTAGGAGGTGCGCATTGAGAAGAATATCGTCAGTGACTGGGGACGGCTACAGGGGCCAAGCCAAGCCTCTGGGTTACCCTCAGGGACGGAGAGAGCCTGACGCATGCAAAAAACCAGCCGGTTGGTTGCCCTCCAGGACAGTGAGAATCAGGGGTGGAATTTTCGGCCGGGCTCAGCGGGTGAGCCTGCGGTGGTGGTATCAGAGGTACTTGCATGGCAGATTGGATATGATACGGGGACGAGAACGGCAGAGGATTCCGGCAGAAAGCCTGATGATTTGAGAAGCAGGCAGGAAAGCTGGGGAGATTGGGAAGGAAGCAGGAATGACCGCATGGCACTAGAACTGGCGGCGCGCGAGTGGTTTGAAGCGTTGACTGGGCACAAGGCCCCGCATGAATGGCAGGCGGAGCTGG
>DAHVTI010000431.1 GCA_027324255.1 Bryobacterales bacterium
TCGTCCATCGCATTCGCAATCACCACCAGCAGCCGCCGGTCCTCCTCTGCGATCCTGGCCCACTCCACCCGCGTCATTGCCCCGGCCTCCTCAGTAGATCGCGCCGCCCGCCTGCGTCGACGTCAGCACCCCGTTCTCGGCCGACACCTCGTACGCCGTCCCGCCCGCGCCTCTCCAACTCGTCAGATCGAACGATCCCCCGCCGCCGATCCGGTACACCTGCACGCCCAGGTACGTCAGCGGCTGCTTCTCCTGGCACACCTGCGGCGCGCCCGGCGCCTGCAGGAAATACGCAGTGCCCGCGCCCACCAGCGTGGCCGTGCCGCGGCTCTCCACCTCCAGCGCCGTCGCCGCGTCCACCGCCACCGCCCGCGGCTGGCCCGGCCAGCCGTCGTCGTAGATCCGGCACAGGAACGCCAGGTCGCGACCCATCCGGTCCCGCTCCACGAAATGCGGGTCGCCGATCATGCCTGCCAGCTCCGGCAGGCTCACGAAGTCGCGGTCCAGCGTCAGGTACTTCGTATATGGATTCGCCAGCGCCTGGCTCGACGTCACTCCCTGGCCCAGCAGCCCCGAATAGACAAACTGTGTCAGCACGTTCATCCCCGCGCTCGTTCCGCCCACCGGCGCCTTCCCCACTTTGGCTTGCAGAGCCGCCGAAAGCGGCGTGCCTTTCCACTCATTGATGTAATTCGACTGGTCGCCGCCCGCAATCCACACCGCCTCGGCATTCTCCACCGCGCTCATCACGAACGGATCGCTCGCCCCAGCCCGTGTCGAAACGATCAACGTCGCCACCGAATTCGCGCCCGGGCGCAACTGATGGATGTAGGGATTGTAGGCGCCGGTGCCCGTCGCCCGGAGCACCAGAAAGTCCCCGCCGCCGCTCTGCCCGCACATCCACTGGAACGCCGCATCCACGTCCGTGCCGCCGCCCATCAGCACCGTGCCCGCCGTGGTCGTCGCTCCCACCTTGTCCAGAGCGCTGCCCACGCGGGAATGCACATACGTCTGCTTCGCGCCAAAAGCGGGCGCGGCCCAAACCACGCCCATCAGGATCAATGCCAGCCGGCGATTCATCGCGATTCCTCCGGTTTTGACTCTACGCTCTCCAGCGTCCCATTCGAGCACATCTCCGCCTCCGCCACTCCCGGAGCTATGGATGCATCCGAACCACGCGGCCCGGAACCTGCCCCGGCTGCCCCCCGCCCGCCGCTACCTCCACCTCCGCCGCCCCGCCCACCTGCCGCGGCTCGATCTCAAAACTCACGGTCTTCTTCTCCCCCGGCTTCAGCCCCACTCGCTCGAACCCCGCCAGCGAGCGCCGCGCCGCGCCTTCCACTCCTTTCTGGGACACATACACCTGCACCACCTCCTCGCCCGCCCTTTTCCCCGCGTTCCGCACCTCCACCGACACCTTCAGCCCGCCGCCGGACGCAGGCTCCGCTTCCAGCTTCGAATAGGCGAACCGCGTGTAGCTCAACCCGTAGCCGAACGCCCACAACGGCTCGCCCTCGAAATACCGGTACGTCCGCCCCTTCATGTCGTAGTCGTTGAACGCCGGCAACTGCTGCTGCGATTCGTAAAACGTCACCGGCAGCCGCCCGCCCGGGTTGTAGTCCCCGAACAGCACGTCGGCGACCGCCGTCCCGCCCGCCTGCCCCGGATACCACGCCTCCACGATCGCCGGCGCCTTCTCCTTGGCCTGCCGCGCCGCCACCGCGCTGCCGTTCATCAGCACCACCACCAACGGCTTGCCCACCGCCAGCACCTTTTCGAGCAGCGCCTCCTGCGCCTTCGGCAGCCCGATCGTCACCCGGTCTCCGCCCGCGAAACCCTCCACCGGCACCTTCATCTCCTCGCCCTCCAGCCGCGGCGACAGCCCCAGGAACACGACCGCCGCCTCCGCCTCGCGCGCCGCCTTCAGCGCCTCGCTTTCCAGATCCTCGCCCGGCTTTTGCCACACCAGCCGGATGTCGGCGTCGTTCACATAGTGGTGGAAGTCCAGCCGCAGCTCGTACCGCCTGCCCGCTTCCAGCTTCACCGTCGAATACTCGTACCCGCGCTCGTGAATATTGTTGAAACGGACAATCCGCTTCCCGTCCAGATACAGTTCGAAGGCGTTGAACCCGATCGCACCCAATCGGTATTCGCCTGCCGCGGGCGCCTCCAGAAACCCGGTCCAGCGCACTCCGAAATCGTCGTCGTTCATCCCCTCCCCCGGCGCGCCGTCCCACCAGCGGAAATCCACCTTGGCGTCCGTGCGCGTGAACAGCGGCCGCGGGTTCCCCGGCACCTGCCCCGCGCTCGCCTCCGGCGACGTGAACCCCCGCTGCCGCATCTCCACTCCCGTGAAATTCGCGCTGCTGTAATAGTCGCCCTTCAGCCCCGGCTTCTTCTCCCCGCCCTCGTCGTGGAACAGCGCCGCCGCCGGCACCGTCTCGAACGAAGGCATCCCCGCCGCCAGGTCGCTGCCCCGCGCGTAAATCACCTTCGTCCCCGCGCCCAGCTTCTGCCGGATGCCCTCCAGCGGCGTCACCGGCGCCGCCGGGTCGCCGTTGTAGTTGCCCAGCATCACTTCCACATCGTTCGCGTTCGGCCCGATCACCGCCAGCGATTTCAAGCTCTTCTTCAGCGGCAGCAGGCCCTTCTCGTTCTTCAGCAGCACCATCGACTTCCGCGCCATCTCCAGCGCGAGCGCCCCGTGCTCCGCGCTGCCGTTCTCCGCATGCGGAATCCGCGCCCACTTCACCCGCTCCGGCGGATCGAACATCCCCAGCCGGAACCGCGCTTCAAACAGCCGCTTCACCGCCCGGTCGATCTCCGCCTCCGCAATCTGCCCCTGCCGCACCGCATCGTTGAGCCCCGCGTACTCCGTCCCGCAGTCCAGGTCCGTCCCCGCCTTCACCGCCAGCGCCGAGGCCTCGGCCTTCGTCGCCGCCACCTTGTGCCGCCTGTAAATATCGTCAATCGCCCCGCAATCGCTCACCACATATCCAGGAAATCCCCACTCTTTCCGCAAAATCGTCTCCAATAGCCGCGGATTCGCGCACGCCGCCTCCCCGTCCACCCGGTTATAGGCGCACATCACGCTCCACGCCCCGCCCTCCTTCACCGCCCGCTCGAATTGCGGCAGGTAGCTCTCCCGCAGGTCCCGCTCGCTCACCCGCGCATCGAACGTGTGCCGTTCGCTCTCCGGCCCGCTGTGCACCGCATAGTGCTTCGCCGTCGCCACCACCTTCAGGTACTTCGGATCGTCTCCCTGCAGGCCCTGGATGAACGCCGCCGCCATCTTCCCCGTCAGCAACGGATCCTCGCCGTAGGTCTCCATGCCGCGCCCCCACCGCGGATCCCGGAACAGGTTGATGTTCGGCGTCCAGAACGTCAGCCCCTGGTAGATGTTCCGCTTCCCCCGCCGCACGAATTCGTGGTGCTTGGCCCGCGCTTCGTCGGAAATCGCCTCCGCCGCCCTCTTCAGCAGCCCCGCATCCCACGTCGCCGCCATCCCGATCGCCTGCGGGAACACCGTCGCCCGCCCCGCGCGCGCCACCCCGTGCAGGCACTCGTTCCACCAGTTGTACTCGGGCACCCCCAGCCGCGGAATCGCCGGCGCGCCGTTCGACATCTGCGCGATCTTCTCTTCCAGCGTCATCCGCGACACCAGGTCCGCCACCCGCGCCTCCAGCCCCGCGTCCGGGTTGCGGTAGATCTCGCCTCCCTGCCCGTAGGCGGCCGCCGCCAGAATCAACCCGCACAGTGCGCGCGTCCACATCGCTTCACCTCCCGGCTCAACTCGCCTCCCAACAGCATATCCGCGACGGCTCTATCGCGGTCCGCCATCCTCCGGGGCTATCTTCTCTCTCCGGCGCCTCTCTTTCGGCCGCTTTTGCGATTCTTGACGGCCGGCCAGCAACTTGCGAGCGGGCGCCGGCGTTAAACCATTATCGGAACGGGGTGTTGCGAGACTGACTTTGAGCCATCGGACCACCTCAGCCGTCTGCGCGGAAGACGCCCTGCCGTCCTCCTTCCGCGATCCCGCGGGTTACGTCTTCTTCCGCGACGGCCTCTTCCAGCGCGCCGTCACTTCCGCCGGCCAGCAGGACTACGACCACTTCATGCTGTCCGGCCTCTACTCCGAACTCGTTCGGGAGCGGCTCCTGCTGAACCATCGCGAGCAGCCTGCGCCGCCGCCTCCCGGAATCCACAGAATCCTCGTCCCCCAACAGCTCGACTTTGTCTCCTACCCCTACGAGTGGGGCTTCGAACAACTCCGCGACGCCGCCCTCCTTACCCTCGGCGTGGCCGAATGCTCTCTGCGCCACGGCATGATCCTCAAGGACGCCACCGCCTTCAACGTCCAGTTCCAGGGCGCCCGCCCGGTCTTCGCCGATACTCTCTCCTTCACGCTCGACCGCGGCGGCCCCTGGGTCGCCTACGAGCAGTTCTGCCGCCACTTCCTCGCACCGCTCCTTCTGATGTCGCACGTCAGCCCCACCGCCAATCAACTCCTCCGCATCCACCTCGACGGCATTCCTCTCGACGCCGCCTCCCACGCCCTGCCCTGGCGCACCTGGCTCCAGCCCGGCTCCTTCCTCCACCTCCACGCGCACGCCCGCGCCGTCTCCCGCTCCTCATCCCGCCCGGTTCCGCGCCCTGCGCGGCCCGCCGCCGCCACCCTCCCCCTCCTCCAATCTCTCCGCCGCGCCATCGCCGCACTCCGCCCGCGCCGCGAATGGTCGCAGTGGCTCCAATACCGGCAGCAGGCCGCCCACTATCCGGCTGACGCCCTGCAAGCCAAGGAACTCGCCGTTCAAGCCGCCACCGAATCCCTCCGGCCCGCCCTCGTCTACGACCTCGGCGCCAACACCGGCCACTTCTCCCGCATCTCCGCCCTCGCCGGCGCCCGCTCCATCGCTTTCGAAGCCGATCCCTTCTGCGTCGATGAGTGCTACCTCCAGGAGCGCCGCGCCGGCAGCAACAACCTGCTGCCCCTCGTCATGGATATCTGCAATCCCAGCGGCCCGCTCGGCTTTGGCCTGAACGAGCGCCTCAGCCTGCTCGAACGCCCCGCCGCCGAACTGGTCCTCGCCCTCGCCGTCACCCATCACCTCCGCCTCGCCGCCAACGTGCCTTTCCATCGCATGGCGCAGTTCTTCCGCCAGTTGGGCAGCGCCCTGCTCGTCGAATTCGTCGAGGCCGAGGATCCCTTGGCCCAGCAGATCCTCCTCGCCCGCTCCCGGCCCCTCCCCGACGATTACTCCCTCCAGGCGTTCCTCCACGCCTTTAGCCGCTGCTTCGAACTCCAGAGCCACACCCTCATCCCCGGCACCCGCCGCTGGCTCTGCCTCTTCCGCGCTACACCGGCATGAGCCTCTCGCTCCCACTCGACCGCTGGCACGGCCGCACTCTCGCCCTCGCCTGCGTCACCACCCTGCCCTTCGCCGGCTTTCTCATCACCAGCCGCTACCCCCTGCTGCGCCCGGAAACCGCCGCCGCCCTCGCCCTCTTCCTTTGCTGGTCCCTGCTTCTCGCCCTCCTCCTCCGCCCCCGCCCCCTCTTCCTCCTGGCCTACGCCCTCGCCGCCGCCGCCGTTTCGGCCGATCCCCTTTCCCGCGCGCTCGGTTTGCACAGTCACCCCTGGGCCGTCTTCTGGCTCGCTTTCTCCCTGCTCGGCCTCCTCGCCGTCCTCCTCCGGGAACGCCTCTGCGTCCTCGCTTCCCTCGCCGCCTGCTCCATGCTCCTCGCCCACCTCGGCGTACACTGGCCCGCTCCTTCCTCCGCCCTCGCGTCCCCCGCTCCCCCCACCGCGGGCCACCACCACGTCCTCTACCTCATCCTCGACGAGCACAACGGCATAGCCGGCTTCCCCGATGACATCCCCGAATGCCGCCTCGCCCGCGACGAAGTGCAGGACCTCTACCTCCGCCGCGGCTTCCGCCTCTTCCCCGGCGCCTACAGCAACTACCCCGCCACCCTCGACTCCATCCCCAGCATCCTCAACGGACGCCTCTCCCACCGCCGCTACGAGTTCATTCACAACGGCCAGGCCGACCCCTACGGCGTCTACCACATCGACGCCTCCGCCTTCTTCCAGGCCTTCCGCCGCCAGGGCTACGACATAAACGTCACCCAGTTCCACGGCATCCGCTATGAGGACAACGGCCCCGCCCAGGTCAGCGAGTACAGCGATTCCCTCGCCCCGCTCAGCCTCCCCTGGCCCCAGAAACTCACCCTCCTCCTCGGCCGCTACCAGTCCTCCGGCGAAGTCCTGAAGTCCTTCAAGGGACTCCTGCCCTTCCGCCTCAAGGATCAGTTCGTCCTCCCCATCGCCGCCGCCGGCTGGTGGCCCGGCCACCTCCTCGCTGCCATCCGGTCCGCCACCCGTCCTACCCTCTTCTTTGCCCACATCCCCCTGCCTCACGGACCCTACCTCTACCGGGAGGACGGCTCCCAGCGTCCGCTGCCCGAATGGTCGCGCGACCAGGCCTACGACCGCGTCCCCGCGCCCGAATACCGCGCCCGCTATGTCCGCTACGCCGCCCAGGTCCGCTTCACCGCCGGTCAGGTCCGGTGGCTGCTCGATCGGCTCGCCGCCGCCTCGCTGCTCGATCCCCTCACCGTCGTCGTCCACTCCGACCACGCCGGCCGCAACCGCTGCCTGCGCCCCGAAGCCCCAGTCAATCGCCCCCCGGATCAATTCGACTACATCGCCCGGCCCACCGAACGCGACCTCCTCGACCGCTTCTCCATCCTCTTTGCCGTCAAGCCGCCCGGCTCCCGAGCCGGCGCCCTCGTGCCCGGTAAACGCGGCATTCTTCAATTGCTCTCCGCCGAGGTATTCTCCCAGCCCCCGGCCCCTGACTCCGACCCCGTCATCCTCTTCCGGCAGGACCAATCCCAAATCCAGGTGAATTTCCGATGAATCTCTTCCAACTTCCCTTCCTCGCCTACCTCGACCCCACCTCCGGCAGCCTCGCCTTCCAGATGGCCATCGGCGGCATCGTCTCCGCCGCCGCCGCGCTGCGCCTCTACCGCGCCGCCGTCGCCCGCTTCCTGCGCCGCTGCTTCCGATCCGGGGCCAGGTAGCCGCGCCCGCTTTCCCCGGCCGCGGCTCTCCCCTGGCCCCGGGCTTAACGCAGATATTCTTGCCTGATTCCCTGCTATTGTGATACCTCTATAGCCGGCTCGCCCTCTCGCGCAGCCGCATAAGGAGGAGTCTTATCGTGTCTGTCCCCCGCCTGGCCGCTTTCTCTGCCGCGCTCTGCTTCATCTCTGCCTTCACCGCCGCGGCCCAACCCGCCGCTCAGCCCGAGATGACCACTCTCAAGTCCGCCTTCGTTCCCGGCGACAAGACCATCTTCTACGACGACTTCACCGACATGGCGCCCGACAGCCCCCCGCCCCACTTCAAGGTCCGCGGCGCCAGCCCCACCCTGCAAGCCGCAGGCGACCTCCGCCAGCTCACCATCACCGCCCGCGGCTCCCTCTTCCCCAATCTCACCGCCCTGCCCAAGAACTTCACCCTCGAAATCGAACTCCAGGTGAACAGCACCAACCGCTGCCTCCTGAACGTCCTCTTCTCCGCCGGCGCCAAACAGATCCTCCACTTCAACAACTCCTTCCTGAAGGACGCTGCCGATCAGATCGTCTCCCTCCGCGCTCCCTACCAGGAACTCGGCCGCAAGCGCTTCCCCGCCAGTTGGGGCCAGCCCGTCAAAATCGCCCTCTGGGTCCAGGACGGCCGTCTCCGTACCTTCTTCAACGGCGAAAAGCAGCTCGACTTCAACCAGGTGGAGATGCCGCCCCTCACCACCGTCGAATTCGCCACCGAGTTGTTCGGCGTCAACCAGTCCTATGCTTTGCGCTCCGTCCGCTTCGCCGAGTCCACCCCCGACTTCTCCCAGGTCATCTCCTCCTCCGGCCGCTACGTCACCAACGGCATTCTGTTCGACACCAACAGCGACCGCCTCAAGCCCGAATCCGCCCCCGTCATCCAGGCCATCGCCCGCGGCCTCGCCGCCAACGCCGCCCTCAAGGTCCGCATCGAGGGCCACACCGACTCCACCGGCAACCCCGCGGCCAACATGGACCTCTCCAAGCGCCGCGCCGAAGCCGTCAAGTCCGTCCTCGCTTCCCAATTCCAGATCGACGCCGCCCGCATGGCCACCGCCGGCCTCGGCGCCTCCAAGCCCATCGAGCCCAACGAAACACCCCAGGGCCGCGCCCGCAACCGCCGCGTCGAATTCGTCCGCCAATAGCGCCTCGCCCCCAGCTTCTGTTCGCCAGCCTGTCCCTTCTCCCGGAATGGTAGTACACTGGGCGCGCTCGCATCTTTGACCGGAGGACTCCATGCGAAAGCTCCTACTCGCCCTGATGTTCCTCTCCATCCTGCCGGGCGCCGCCTACGCCGTCGTCTTCGGCCAGCTCGATAACAATGCCCACCCCCATGTCGGCACCCTGCTCTTCAAAACCGCCAGCGGCTGGTACTCCTGCACCGGCACCCTCCTCGCCCCGCGGCTCGTACTCACCGCCGGCCACTGCACGGAGGAAGCCGGCCTGCCGAACGAAAAAACCTTCGTCACCTTCGCCCCGGCCGTCACCCAATGGCCGCCCGTCGTCAACGGCGTTCCCGTCGCCGGCAACGGCTGGATCGAAGGCCAGGCCATCCCCCACCCCCAGTACAACGATTACGCCGAGTTCCCCCGCACGTATGACGTCGGCCTCGTGGAGCTCTTTGAAGACGCTACCGTCACCCAGTTCGCCGCCCTCCCGAACGAGGGCTTCCTGAAGACCATCGCCACCAGCCGCAACCAGAAGGACAACCGCTTCACCGTCGTCGGCTACGGCATGCAGGGCGTCCTCCGTCCCTTCTACTCCGACAACTGGGCCCGCTACCAGGGCACCGTCCGGCTCATTGAAATCAGCAGCAACCTGAACGCCGGGCAGAGCGCCAAGTTCACCTCCAACCCCGGCCTCGGCGGCGGCACTTGCTACGGCGATTCCGGCGGCCCCATCTTCTTCGGCAATTCCAACATCGTCGTCGCCGTTGTCTCCTGGGGCATCACCCCTTGCATCGGCGACAGCTACGAGTTCCGCGTCGACACCCAGGTCGCCCTCAACTTCATCGCGCAACACATGCCCGTGCCCTAACCCAGTCCCTCGACGCGGAGCGGCGCCGCCGCTCCGCATCCCCTGCGCGCCTCCCTACTTCTCCGCCCCCGGCGCCCTGTACTTGCCCTCCATCCCCAGCGCTTCGTCCATCTCCGCCACCGTCAGCAGCGGCGTCGTCCGGATCGTCACCGCTCCGCTCGCGATCGTCGTCGTCGTCACCGCCGCCGCCGCCACGTTGCCCGGCAGCTCCGCGATCAGCACCACATCGTCCGCCTCGAAGGCGAAGTAGAACGCCTCCAGTTTGCCGCCCAGCGCCTTGATCGCCGCCTGCACGGCCGCCTTCCTCCCGCTTCCCTTGTCTTTCTTCAATCCCTGCATCCCTTCGGCCGTATAGCTGGCCTGGAACATATACTTCGGCATCGCTCACTCCTTATGTTTGAACTCGTCGCCTCATGGAAATCCGCACACTCAGCCATTGCAGGCCATAGCTCATCGCCGTGGCCGCCAGCGGCGTTGCGCACAGGACCAACGGAAAGTACTCGTGCATCCCCGAACCCTCCGTCTCAAGCCCTCTTCGACCCCGTCCCAACCAGAGCCCGTTCCGCGACATTAAACCGCTTTCCACCTGCCGTCAAGCTTTTTCCAGCTTTTTCCGGACAACGGCTTTTTCCGCAGGCGGCCGCGCCTTCATCGCCGTCGACATGAACAACGGTTCCCCCC
>DAHVTI010000434.1 GCA_027324255.1 Bryobacterales bacterium
GAACAGCGGCTTCCAGCGGATGGAAAAATCCCGCCGCGAGAACATGCCTGAGTAGTACTCGCGAAGCGCCGCCTTGCCCTTCAAAACTCCGCCGTGTGTGTTCGCCTGCGCGTCCTCGGCGAAGCAGCTCATCCAGCCCTCGAGCCCGCGGGCGGCCGTGGCGCGGTCGAAGGCCCGGTCGGCCTCCATCAGCGAGTCTTCCAGTGGGCCCGCGCACACAGGGGCCCCTATCAGCAAAGCCAGCAGCAGCCTCATGTGGGCTATTCTCCCAAAACGTAAAAAGGCCGGAGCGGCCCGCTGGGGACGCTCCGGCCCTGAAGATTGGCCAGTCTGCGAACTAGAAGGTGTAGCGCAGGCTCAGTGTCACGTTGCGCTCGCTGCCCTTGCCGGTGACCATGCCGAAGGTGGCCGACGTCGGGTTGGCGTCGACGCCGTTCCAGTTCGGGTGGTTCGGGAAGTTGAAGGCCTCCATGCGGAACTGCAGGAACTGGCTTTCGGTGAACCTGAAGCTCTTGAAAGCTGCGATGTTCCAGTTCTGGAAGCCCACATTGTTGAACGAGATGGAGTTGCGGTTCTGGTTCGGCAGGGTGCCGTTGGCCGGTTTGGTGGCCCAGGCGGAACCGCCCTTGGTCGGGTTGAACCAGAAGTCGGTAATGCCGGTGAATTTGCCGCTCGAGTTGCGGTTGGCGAACTGTTGCGGGCGGTCCGGGTCGCCGTTCAAGTTCCAGGGTTTGCCGTTGGTGGAGCCGATGCCGAGATAGTCGTCGCCGTTGCCGACGGTGATCGGAGTGCCGGTCTGGAACTGCACCAGCCCCGACAACTGCCAGCCGCCGATGGTGGTCTTCACCAGCCTGGACTGCGAGCCGTTGAAGAAGGGCAGTTCCCAGACATAGTTCAACACCGTGATGTGGCGCGAATCGTTCCCCGACTTGCCCCAGTTCAGGTACTGGTTGTAGGTGTCGATGAAGCCGTCGCGCGGGCCGGAGTTGTTGTCGTAAGTTGTGGAATAGGTGTAGGCGAATCCGTAGCTCAGGCCCTTGGCGAAGCGGCGGTTCACTTCGACCTGCAGGGCGTTGTACTCGCTGCGGCCGGAGTGCTCGAGCATCGGGATGTTGGCATACCCCTTATAGGGACGCAGGTAGTTCACGTTGGCGCCCGCGTTCTCAGGCCGGAACGTTGTGCCGGTGGGCAACTGGTTCAGGTCGCGTTCTCGCGACAGGTAGTTACCCGTCGAGCCGACCCAGCCGACCTCGACCGTGGTGTCGCGGGTGAGCTGGCGCTGGTAGGTGGCGTTCCAGTTGTAACCGCGCGGGATCTTGTACCTGGGGTCGATGGTCATGAAGAACTGTGGGAAGGCGGTCTGCGGGCCGGCGCCGGGGTTGTCGGCGAGGCCGTTGGTGACCGAGACCATGGGCTGCCAGGGCGGATTGCCGCCGAGGAAGACGCTGTCGTAAACGCCGGGGCGGGAGATGAAGCCGCCAAAGCCGGCGCGGATGACGTCCTTCGAAGTGAGAGTATAGGCGAGGCCGACGCGGGGCATCACGTTGAACTGGCTGTCGGCCGGGTACGGGCTGCCGCCGGAGAGCAGGCGGTTGTACTGGCCGCTGTCGATAGCCGGGACGCGGCCCTTGCCGGCATCGGGGAACGACGAGCCGGGGATGATCACGCCGTTGAAACGGTCGCCCGCGAGGACGTTGCCGGTGGCGCGGTCGATGACGGCTGCCTTGGTCGGATCGTAGCGGTCGGGCCGGAAGACGGCGATATTGCCCCACAGGGACTTGTAGTAGCCGTTCATCCAGGTGCCGCGGAAGCCGAGTTCGAGTTTCAACTTGTCGTTGACGCGCCAGGAGTCCTGGCCGAAGAACTCGAACATGTGGCTGCGGTAGGGGGTGTAGCTGCGGGGGCCGATCTCGGCGTAGGTCGAGAACAGGCCCATGGCGGCGTTGGCCATGCCGGTGCCGGTGCCGGCCACACCGCCGGGGCGCACGTCATTGAAGATGAAGCGGCCGTTCTGGTTGTTGGTGCCGCCAGGCACCCCGCTGACGTTGATCTGGTCGAAGTCGTTCTGTCCGCTGCGTTCCCACAGGCCGCCGAACTTGAAGGTGTGATTGTTCCAGATCTTGGTGAAGTTGTCGGAGACCTGGTAGATGGGGCCGGTGGACTGAGACGGGTAAGGGCCGCCGTCAATGGTGCCGAGGTTCGGGATCTCGATGGTCGGAATCTTGTCGTAAATCTCCTTGCGCTCGGGGAAGATGTAGGGGTAGTTGATGCCCGGGCGGGAACGCAGATAGCGCTCGCCGGTGCGATCGACGCCGATGTAGACGCGGTCCACGGAGGCCGAAACGAGGAACTCGTTGATCATCGTCGGGCTGAGGGTCCAGGTGTGGGAGAGACTGGCGGTCTTGTTCGGACGGGACCAGTCGGTGATGGCGTAGTCGGCGTAGCCGCGGCTGGTATCCAGGGCGGTGTACGCATAGTTGGCGTGGCGGAAGCGGAAGACCTGGTTCTGCGTCGGGTTGTAGTCGATGCTGACCGTATCCTTGCGCTGGTTCTGCCAGCCGGGACGGACCAGCAGCCAGTTGTTGCCGCCGTAGGCGCCATTGGGCGCGTAGTAGGTCCGCAGGAATGCGGTGCCGTTCGCGCTCAGGCGGCTGGCTGGGATCACGTTGCCGGCGAAGGGCGCCCCGGTGTCGGGGTCGTTGATGGCGCGCGAGCCGCTGTAGTAGATGTTGGGCTGCAGCAGTTCGCTGAAGTCGCCGGTGCGCATGGCCAGTGTCGGAACGCGGCCCTGCAGGGTGGCTTCGTAGCGGCGGCGGACGTACTCCTGGCTCCAGAGGAAGAACAGCTTCTCGCGGTTTTCGTTGAAGACCTTCGGGATCATCACCGGGCCGCTAATGACGTAGCCGAATTGGTTGAACTTCAGCGGAGCCGTGAAGTTCGTCGTGGTATTCAGGTTGCGGCCCCAGCTATTGGCGTCGAGCGCGTTGTTACGCAGGTATTCGTACAAGGAGCCGTGGAAGTCCTTGCCGCCGGATTTCGTCACCATGCGGATCTGGCCGCCGCCGGAGCGGCCGTACTCGGCCGAGTAGTTGGCGGTAAGAACCTGGACTTCCTGGACGGTATCGAGGTCGGCGGTGCCGACGGAGGTGCCGTTGGCGCGAGTGCGCACGCCCACGGCGCCGTCAAAGGTGATGAGCGAGTCCTGCGAGCGGCCGCCATTGATGGTGAAGCCGCCGGAATCCAGGCCGTAGCTGAAACCGTTCATCGCCGAACCGCGGCGGACGCCCGGCTTGAGCATGGCGAGGAAGAGCGGGTTGCGGCCGTTGAGGGCGAGGTTTTGGATCTGCGCCTGTTCGACGGTCTTGCCGACGGCGGCGGACTCGGTGTTGAGCTGCGCCACGTTCGCTTCCACGGTCACCGATTCGGAGAGCTGTCCGACGGTCAGGTCCGCGTTGACCTGCATGGGAAGGGCAGCTTCCAGCCTGTTGCGGGTCTTCACAAACGACTTGAATCCGGTGGCCTCCACCTTGACCTCATAGAAGCCCGGCGGGATGTTCGTGACGGTGTAAAAACCGGATTCGTTGGTTGTGGTCTGGCGCTCAAACGCCGTACCTTCGTTCTTGACGATTACTTTCGCGTTGGCAACGACGGCCCCCGTCGGGTCCTTGACGATGCCTGAAATGCTCGAGTTGTCTGACTGCGCAAATGCCGGGAGGCATAGCGCCAAGACGAGCGAGAGAAACAATCCCCATGTACGTACACGGTTCATGCGGTTGACCTCCTGAGCCACTTGGATCTGGGCGCGCCGCCGACTAACCAGCAACGGCGCGCTATCCCAAGATACCTATCTAGAGAAGCAGGCGCAAGATAACTGAGGAGAAGGGAGAGGATGAGAACGGCCCAAAAACAGCGAGGCCGGGACGTCCCGCTGGGGACGCACCGGCCTCTTGAATCGACCAGGCTGCGAGCTAGAAGCTGTAGCGCAGGCTCAGTTGAATATTGCGCTCGCTGCTCTTGCCGGTGACCATGCCGAAGGAGGTGGACGTCGGGTTGGTGTCGACGCCGCCCCAGTTCGGGTGGTTCGGGAAGTTGAAGGCCTCAAACCGGAACTGGACGCGCTGGCTTTCGGTGACGCGGAAGGCCTTGAACAGGGCCAGGTTCCAGTTCTGGAAGCCGACGTTGTTGAAGGCGATGGAGTTGCGGTTCTGGTTCGGCAGCGTGCCGTTGGCCGGCTTGTAGGCCCACAGGGTGCCGTTCGGCTTGGGGTTGAACCAGTAGTCGGTGACG
>DAHVTI010000435.1 GCA_027324255.1 Bryobacterales bacterium
ATTTTCGGCTATTCCGAACTGCTGCCGGAGTGGAGTTACGAGACCTTCCTGGAAAAGGTGCTGCCGGAAGACCGGGGGATGGTGGATGAGAAGTTCCGGGCAGCGGTGGCAGCGAAGAGCAACTGGGATTTCGAGTGCCGGATTGTGCGCGCGGACGGGGACGTGCGCTGGATCTGGGTCTGCGGGCAGCACCGCGTGGACGAAACGGGCGTGGCGCGCCGCATGGTGGGGGTGATGCAGGACATTACGGAACGCAAGCGGGCGGAGCAGGCCTTGCGGCAGAGCCAAGCGGAGCTGCGGGAGCTGGCGGCGCGGGTGATCAGCGACCATGAGGAGGAACACCAGAGCCTGGCCCGCGAGCTGCACGACGATTTCGGCCAGCGGCTGACGGCGCTGGGCTTCGACCTGGCGGCGATGGAGGCCGGGTGCCCGACGCAGGCGCCGGAGCGGCTCAAACGAAAGCTGAATGCGGCCCAGGCGGCGGTGGCGGGGTTATCGGACGATCTGCGGCGGCTGGCCCATCAGCTCCACCCTTCGGCGATCGAGTTGCTGGGGTTGCCCGCCGCGCTGCGGGGTCTGTGCCAGGATGCATCGAAGCACAGGCGATTCACGGTGCGGTTCCAGGCGCGCAAGATCCCGGAGCCGCTTCCGCCGAGCGTGGCGGTCTGCCTGTACCGGGTGGCGCAGGAGTGCCTGCGGAACATCGCCAAGCACGCGGAGGGCGACCGGGTGTCGGTGACGCTGGCCGGCGTGGGGCGGAGCCTGCGGCTCTCGATCCAGGACAACGGCGTCGGATTCGACAGCAGCGCGCCGCGGTCGAGAGGCGGCCTGGGGCTGATCAGTATGCGGGAACGGGTGCGCCTGGCGGGAGGGAGCCTGACCATCCAGTCGCGGCCGGGAGAAGGCGCGCTGGTGTGCGCGGAGGTACCGGTATCCGGCGGGCCGGAGGCCGGGGGATAGGCCAGGAAAAACCAGGGAAGAACCGAGTTCCGGAAGCGGAGCGCCGGGGTGATACTTCGGGTATGGCGGAGATTCAACGAGTGAGTTATTTTGTGCCCGGCGGCGGGCCGGGAGTCCAGCCTGCACTGCTGATGGTCGGCCTGAGCGAACAAAGCCGCCGTCCGTTGACGCGGATGGCGGAGGACTTCGGCTGGACTGCCTTTGAAGCGGCAGGATGTGGGGATGCGGCGGCCGTGCTGCGGAGGGAGGAGATTGCGGTGGTGGTGTGCGAGCAGCACCTGCCGGACGGGAGTTGGAGATCGGTGCTGGAGGAGGCCGAGGCGGCGGCGTGCCGGCCGCATGTGATCGTGGCCTCCCAGTTGGCGGACCACAGCCTGTGGGGGGAGGTGTTAAACGTGGGGGGCTACGATCTGCTGGCGCAACCCTTCGCGGAGGACGAGGTTCGCCGCGTGGTGAGCCTGGCCTGGGAAGCAAAATGCAGGGTGGCGTCCGGCCCGCCGGCCGCGAGGCGGCCAGCCCGGGGAGAGGCGCCGGACCGGGCCGCCGCGACGGCCGCCTGAAGAAGCGGAGGATGCCGGTGCGCCGGAAGGCGCGAGATTCACATCAGCAGCGGGATGGGGCCGGGTTCCAGGCGAGTCTCCTGCCCAATCGGACGCGGAGTTGCCAGTCGAGCCATGCCAGGGTGACGGCGCGGAACACGTGACCGTCCTGGAGCGGGCGGGGCACGATGTCGGAGGCGGGGTCTTTTCCGGCCCGGCGCGAGGATGACAGCGCCGGTTCGCCAGCCGCGGCGATGAGGCGGGGCGAATCGGGGCGCCCGGCGCGGAACTCCGCCGGCCACGCTTCCGTGGGGAAGGGATGTTCCAGGACGATGACGGGGATGGCATGGGTGCGGAGGAGTTGTGCCGCCCCGGCCGGATTCCAGGCGTGCCGAAGGCGCCAGTCGCGGACATCGCAGAAATGCTGGAAGTAGCGGTGGTCCTCCGGATAGGAGCTGACGAGGAGGAGGGAGACGCCGCGAGCGCCGGCGAGGGCGCCGGCGATCGGCGTACAGGTCATGCCCGCACCGCCCCGAAGGCATGGCAGTGGGCGGCGGCACCGGACGGCGAGGAGGACAGGCCGGGGGAGTCTCCGTGGACGATGACGATGCCGGAGGCGGTGACGAAGTGGCCGGCCGCGCGATCGGCCTCGGGATCGAGGCCGATGACGGCGTGCTCCGGAATCCGGACGTCCGCATCGACGATTGCGCGGTGCACCCGGCTGCAGCGTCCGATGTGGACGCCGGCAAAAAGGATACAGCCCTCCACCTCCGCGTGGCTGTTGACGCGCACGCCGGGCGAGAGGATGGAGGAGGTGACCCTGCCGCCGGAGACGATGCAGCCGTGGGAGACGAGGGAGTCCACGGCGATGCCCATGCGGCGGCCCTCGTCGGCGAAGACGAACTTGGCCGGAGGAAGGCGCGGGTTGGAGGTGCGGAGAGGCCAGGAATCGTCGTAGAGGTTGAAGACGGGGGAGACGGCGACGAGATCCATGTTGGCTTCGTAGTAGGAATCGAGGGTTCCGACATCGCGCCAGTAGCGGCCTTCCTTCTTGTTCTCGTCGATGAAGTCGTAGGCGGCCACGCGGCGGTGGGCGACCAGGCGAGGCAGGATACTGCGCCCGAAGTCATGCGAGGAGGAGTCGTCGCGGGCGTCTTCGAGCAACGCCTGGAGGAGGACCTCCGTGGTGAAGAGGTAGATGCCCATGGAGGCACTGCAAACAGTGGGGTTGAGCCGGGAACGCCAGGGCCGGCCGTGGCGGGGTTTTTCCTCCAGGCCGCGGATGCGCGAATCCCGGTCGATGTCGAGGATGCCGAAACGGCCGGCTTCGGCGGGGTTGACCTGGGTGGTGGCGACAGTCACGTCGGCGCGGCGCCGGTTGTGGCACTCCAGCATCTGGGCGTAGTTCATCTTGTAGACGTGGTCGGCGGAGAGGATGAGGACGTGCGAAGGATTTTCGTCCTCGATGCTGCGGATGTTCTGATAGACGGCGTCGGCCGTGCCGAGATACCAGGTTTCGCGGAGTCTCCGCGTGGGGGGCAGGACCTCGATGAACTGGCCGAGTTCGGCCGGCAGGATGTTCCAGGTTTCGCGAACGTGCCGGTTGAGGCTGAGGGCCTTGTGCTGAGTGAGGATGTAGATGCGCGACAGGCCGGAGTTGACGCAATTGGAGAGGGTGACGTCGACGAGGCGGTAGATGCCGCCGAACGGCAACATGGGCTTGGCATGCTCCCTGGTGAGAGGCGCCATTCGCTCTCCAGCTCCGCCCGCCAACAGCACGGTCACAATTCTATCCACAGTGGTTTCGTCCCCCATTCCGCTCGCGAAGTCCGGCTGGCAATTGCCGGGCTTCTTTCGAAGGTTAGCAATCCGTAATGGGGGGCAGAACTGGGAGGACGCCCAGTGGGGGGCGGGGGTGATCCCTAGCTGATGGGGGGAGTTGAAGTCCAACGGCTATCTGGGAATTCGATCCGGTGGTAATGTAACGGGGTAGATGCCCCCGGCAGGCAGGAGAACACGGGTGCTGCTGGCCGACGACCACTCGTTGGTGGCCGCGGGGCTGCGGTCGATGCTGGAGTCGGCGTACGAGGTAGTGGGGACGGCGGACAACGGGCGGGCGCTGGTGGAGGCCGCGGGGCGGCTGCGGCCGGAGGTGATCCTGCTGGACATTTCGATGCCGGCGCTGAACGGGATTGAAGCGGCGCGGCAGCTCCGCAAGCTGGTGCCGCAGGCGAAGCTGATTTTTGTGACGATGCACACGGATGCGACGTTCGTGCGGGAAGCGTTGCGCGCGGGGGGATCGGGCTACGTGTCGAAGCAATCGGCGCCGAAGGAGCTGGTGACGGCCATCGAAGAGGTGCTGCACGGGCGGGTGTACCTGACGCCGCTGGTGACGAAGGATTTCGTGGATCATGCGATGTCGTCCCAGACCTCGTCCGGGCCGTTCGGCCGGCTGACGGCGCGGCAGCGCGAAGTGCTCCAGCTCGTGGCGGAAGGGCTCTGCAACAAGGAGATTGCCGCCAGGCTGGACGTGAGTCCGAAGACTGTGGAATTCCACAAGTCGAAGCTCGTGCAGGCGCTGGGCCTCAGCACCACGGCGGACCTGGTGAAGTATGCGATCCGGCACGGGCTGGTGGCGGGGTAGGGAGGGGGGAGCCTGCCACTGGCGCTCCCGGCCTTGAAGTTCGCCGGCCGGCGAGGCCTGCCGTGCCAAGCGGCCTTCGTCAAGGCTACGGCGACTCAGCGAGACCTGCCACTTCGGGGCTTATGATTGGGCTGGAGGCGTGGACGATGAGAACGGTGGCTTTGATGGCTGTTCTTGCGGCGGCGGCGGCGGGGCAGCAGGTGGAGAAGAACCTGGTGTATGCGCGGGCGGGGGAGACGGAACTGCTGCTGGACTTGTACCGGCCGGAGAAGGCGGCGGGTCCGCTGCCGGTGGTTGTGTGGATCTACGGCGGGGCGTTCCGGGCTGGAAGTAAAGACGACCGGCAGACGGCCGGGGCGACGTGGCTGACGGAACACGGGTACGCCGTGGCGGCGTTCAACTACCGGCTGAGCCAGGTGGCGCAATGGCCGGCACAGGCGTACGACTGCAAGGCGGCGGTGCGGTGGCTGCGGGCCAACGCGGGGCGGTACGGGCTGGATGCGGGGAAGATGGCGGCGTGGGGGGCCTCGGCGGGCGGACACCTGGCGGCGATGCTGGGGACCTCGGGGGGCGTGGCGGAGTTGGAGGGCGACCTGGGGAACCCGGATCAGTCGAGCCGGGTGCAGGCGGTGGTGGATTTCTTCGGGCCGACCGATTTCCTGCAGATGGACCGGCAGGCGCTGGTGGGAGGGATGAAGCACGATCCGGCGGATTCGCCGGAGTCGCAACTGATCGGCGGGCCGATTCAGGAGAACCGGGAGAAGACGGGGCGGGCGAACCCGGCGGCGTATGCGACGGCGGACGATCCGCCGTTCCTGATCCTGCACGGAGACCGCGACCCGCTGGTGCCGGTGGGGCAGAGCGAGATTCTGTTCGAGGCCTTGAAGAAGGCCGGGGTTTCGGTGACGTTCCACAAGCTGGTGGGGGCGGGGCACGGGGGGATGGAGTTCCAGGGCGTGTTGGTGCGCTCCGTGGTGCTGGCGTTTCTCGACGAGCAGTTGAAGGGGCGCGGCAAGTAGGATCGAAGCATGGAAGCCCACGAGATTCGGGATTTGAGAACGGCGCTGGAGTTTCTGGCGGGGATTCCGGGACATCTGGCATCGACGAGCGAACCGGTAGACCCGGTGGCGGAGCTGGCCGGGGTGTACCGGCTGGTGGGCGGGGGGACGCCGGTGGCGCCGGGGTCGAAGATCGGGCCGGCGATGGTGTTCGAGAAGGTAAAGGGCTACTCGATGCCGGTGGTGGTGGGGCTGCTGGCGAGCCGGGAGCGGACGGCGCTGCTGCTGGGGACGCGGCCGGAGCGGTTGGGATTTCATTTGTTGGAAGCGTTGAACCGGGCAGTGGCGCCGGTGGTGGTGGAAGAGGCACCGTGCCAGGACGTGGTGCTGCGGCCGCCGTTCGATTTGCGGACCCTGATTCCGGCGCCCACGAACACGTTGAAAGACGCGGGGCCGTATTTCAACATGGGGCTGGTGCGGGCCGCAGACCCGGAGACGGGCGAGGCGGACGTGACGATCCACCGGCTGTGCGTGCAGGGGCCGGACCGGCTGAGCATTTTCTTTGCGCCGGGGCGGCACATCGACGCGTTCCGGGCGAAGGCGGAGGCGATGGGGAAGCCGCTGCCGGTGTCGATCAGCATGGGGCTGGATCCGGCGGTGTACCTGGCGGCGTGTTTCGAGCCGCCGACGACGCCGCAGGGGTTCGATGAACTGACGGTGGCGGGCGGGCTGCGAGGGAGGCCGGTGGAGCTGGTGCGGTGCGTGTCGGTGGCGGCGTCGGCGCTGGCGCGGGCGGAGATTGTGCTGGAGGGTGAGATTCTGCCGCACGAGCGGATCCGGGAAGATGTGCAGACGGACACAGGGTTCTGCATGCCGGAGTTTCCGGGCTACCTGGGGACGGCGCAGGCGGCGCTGCCGGTGATCCGGGTGACGGCGGTGACGCACCGGCGGGATCCGATTCTGCAGACGATTGTGGGGCCGGGGGAGGAGCACACCTGCCTGGCGGGGATCCCGACGGAGGCCAGCATTCTGCGGATGGTGGAAGATGCGATGCCGGGGAAGCTGAGGAATGTATATTGCCATTCGGCGGGCGGGGGGAAGTACCTGGCGATTCTGCAGTTCTGTAAGTCGGAGCCGCGGGACGAGGGGCGGCAGAGACAGGCGGCGCTGGTGGCGTTCGCGGCCTTTTCAGAGTTGAAACACGTGGTGCTGGTGGACGAGGACGTGAATATCTTCGATTCGAATGACGTGCTATGGGCGATGACGACGCGGTATCAGGGGGACGTCAGCACGGTGTTCGTGCCGGGGGTGCGGTGCCATCCGCTGGACCCTTCGCAGACTCCGGAATTCAGTCCATCGATTTCCGCGCCGGGGGTGTCTTGCAAGACGATTTTTGATTGTACGGTGCCTTATCGGTTGAAAGATAAGTTCAGAAGGGCGGAGTTTGTGGAGGTGGATTTGAGGAAGTTCGGGTTTAGAGAGTGACGGGTGGTTTTCGGGCGGCCGGCTGTTTAGTTAGTCGGCCGGCCTGGTCTCCTTCGCCGAGGCTTCGGCGGCCGGGGGGCGTGCTCACATTAGCGGGGGCGGATGGATCTGGTGAGTTCGCTGAGGGCCTGGAGCTCGGGTTGAGTGGGGAGAACGGTGCGGTACCAACGGCGGAGTTCTTCCCGGCCGGGCAGGGACTGGGGGCGTGGGCGGGCCTGGAGGCCGGCCGCAGGCCTGGAGGCCTGCCCCACATCCGCTCGGGCGAGGAGGCGCTGCCAGGCTTCGGCGGCCTGGGCGGATTGGCCGGAGTTTTCGTAGCAGAGCATGGCCAGGGCGTCCTGGAGGCGGTAGTCGGGGCGGCCGGGCTTGCCGGTGCCGAGGCGCTCGGGGTATTCGCGGGAGGTGTCGAGGTATTTCAGGGCGGCGGCGAATTGGCCCTTCTTCATTTGTTGGAGGGCGAGGCCGATCTGGGATTGGACGTAGAGGGCGTGGACATCGCGCTGGCCTTCGAAGGGCAGGATGGTGGCGTCTTTGAGGACGTTGTAGCAATCCTCGAAGCGGCCGTTGGCGAGGTAGGCGCGGGCGAGGAGGACTTTGAGCTGATCCTCAGCGGGGAACTGGCGGGCGGCTTCGACGGCGAGGCCGAGGGCCTTGGCGTTGAGGCCGCGATCGAGGGCGTAGGCGGCGAGGTGGCGCCAGTTGCGCCAGTCTTCGGCACCGACGGATTTGGCGCGCTCGAAATCGGCCAGGGCTTTTTCGGGGCTGGATTCTCGCTCGAGATAGGCGCGGCTGATGTAGAGGGGGGCGTAGTCCGGGCGGTCGCCGCATTCGGAGAAGAGGCGGCGGGCATCATCGGTGCGGCGGAGGCCCCAGTAGACGAGGCCGAGGTAGTATTTGGCTTTCCAGTCTTCGGGGTTGGTCTTCGCAGCCCATTCGAAGACGGGGATGGACTCTTCGCGGAAGGGGAAGACGAGGTAGGGGGAGAGGGCGGCGGCCTGTTCGAGGAGCTGAGTGGAGGCGGGATTTTCGCGCTGGAGCCAGGCCTGCCAGTAGCGGATTTGGGCCTGTTCGGGGGCGAGGGACAGGAGGCGGAGGGCGTCGGCGTCCCGCTTGAGGTTCGCGTATTCGACGGCGAGCTCGAGGTAGGTTTCGTGGGGGAGCTCGTTGCGGATCATGGAGGTGAAGTTGGCGCGGGCGGCGGGGGAGGGATCGAGGAGGTACTGCTCAAAGCGGGCGGCGTGGTTGAGGGGGTCGAGGTTGAGGATTTTGTCGAGAGCTTCGTGGGCCTGCGGGGGGCGGCCGGCGAGGCGGTGGACGATGGCGAGGACCTGGAGGGAGCGGATATTGTCGGCGTCGTATTTGAGGGAGCTTTCGAGGTAGTGGCGGGCGCGGTCGAGGTTGCCTTCGGCGAGGTAGATGGAGCCGAGCTCGCTGTAGGCGGAGGAGCGGAACTGCATGGAGCGGGCGGCCCAGCCGAGGGTCTCCTTGGCGTCGGTGAGCTGGTCGAGGCGGCGGGCGGCGATGGCGTAGATGAAGTTGGCGCCGGCGTCGTACATGGACTGGTCGAGGGCCTTGTGGGCGTATTCGAGGGCCTGCCTGTATTCAGCGCGGCGGGTGTAGAGTTCGGCGACGCGGGTGAGGGCGCGGACGTGGAGGGGCTCGCGCTTCAAAACGGAGAGGTATTTGTCGAGGGCGAGGTCGTAATTGCGCTCTTTGTCCTGGCGTTCGGCGGAGAGATAGATGCCTTCGGTGGTTGATTCGTCGAATTCGTGGAAATTGAGGGGGCGGTGGAGGAGGCCGTCGTTGGGATCGCCGGTGTAGGAGAGCTTGTCGCCGATTTCGACGCGGAGATCGCCTGATTTGACGGTGGACGGGATCTGCTTTTCGTAGACCTGCATGGGCAGGAGGGAGAGGCGATCGCGGAAGATCTCCCTGCCGGCGGCGCGCACGATCAGAGTCTCATCGAGTTTCTGGAGGGCGCAGAGGCTGACGGTGAGGCCTTGCGGGGTGTTCCGGACGTTGAGCGCGCCGTAAGGGTTGGCCTTCACCATGGGGCCGATCTGCTTGTACGGAAAATAGATTTCGCTCCATCGGTCGGTGGTGTAGGGCGCGAAGAATTCGTGGTCGTTCTGGTCGAGGAGGCGGCCGGACTGGGGCTCGAAGTAGGGGCCGTCGGTGTCGGTGAGGAGGCCGGTCCAGATGGCGCCGGCGCGGGACAGCGACCAGCGGAAGAACTTCTGGCCGGGGACTTCTTCGTGGAGGGCCCAGTGGCCGTAGCCGAAGTTAGCGTCGTGCCAGTAGCCGCCGGAGAAGTCCTGGAGGGCGCCGTGGATGAAGAAGCTGCCGTCGTCGCTGTCGTCGTGCTCCTTGTAGAGGGCGAGGTTGCGGCCGCTGGCATCGACGGGCCAGGGCTTGCTGGGGACGTTGTAGTTGTGGCCGATGTAGCGGTTGCCGGGAAAGATGAATTCGAGGCCGGGGCTGAGTTTGTTGGCGGCGTTCATCCAGACGTAGTAGGACTGGTTGAGGGGTTGGGGGTTGTACCAGAGGGAGTTGAGCTGGACGTAGGCCTTGTCGGGGAAGACGGTGAAGGCGACGCGCCACCAGGTGCGGGAGGGGAGGTCGAGGTTGCCGACGAAGCAGGTGACGCTGCCGTCGGGGTTTTTGCGGGTGAGGTAATCGACGGGGCTGGCGGTGGCGGGGGTGTGGCCGACGATACCGAAGTTGAGCTCGACGCCGCCGGAGGTCCAGGGGCCGCGCAGGGCGATGTGGCGGAATTTCATCACGTGGTTGAAGTAGATGAATTCCTTATTCGTGCTTTTTTCGACGGCGCCGATCAATTTGCCGCCTTCGGCGGGCATCACGAAGGCCTGGATATAGGGATTTTCGAGGCGGACGACATTCCACTGCTGGTCCTTGCCGGCGGTGGAGAGGCCGTCGAAGGAGAAGTAGGGGTAGAGGCGGAGGCCGCGGCCCCATATGGAGGAGCGGGTCATGATGGGGGAGGGATCGGGGCCGGAGAAGGGGTAGGTTTTGAAGACACGGGGCTCTTCCTGGATGGCGGCCTGCTGGGCGGGTAAGGGGAGTGCGAGGAGAAGCAGGCAGGCGATGCGAAGGGTGGTGTTCATAGGGGGGGCCCTCGGTTTCAGTGTAGGACGGGGAGGGGGAGGTTTTGGACGGTGGTTGATGGGATGTCTCTCGAATGCCATTTGTCTCGCAGGTGACGGTTTGGCTGGCTCGGTTTGACGAGCTGAGATCCAACGCAGGGATGGTGGGGGCGGCGGGCAGCGGGGACGGAACCGGCGTCACAGCAGGCGTTCCAGTTCCTGC
Source organism: Bryobacterales bacterium (assembly GCA_027324255.1). Lineage (GTDB taxonomy): Bacteria > Acidobacteriota > Terriglobia > Bryobacterales > Bryobacteraceae > Paludibaculum. The sequence goes on from DAHVTI010000435.1 coordinate 9,954, forward strand.
TGCTGGGGCTGCACGAGGACGAGGGGGCGGCGCTGGTTCTATGGATGGACGAGGCGCGGGAGGTGTGTGAGGCGGTGTAGAGAGGGTGAATAACCTGAAGTGGACGGAGGGGCCGGGGCCGCTGTTCGAGCGGTTGGGGGCGGGGGCGGACGTGCCGCTGGTGGCCATCCCGACGGTGGGGTGGAACGTGGGCTGGACATGAACCGGGCGCGGGAGTTTTCGGCGGGGGTGATGGCGGTGCGGATGTCGATGACGGCGGTGGAGGGGCTGCATACGCAGCAGACGTTTTTCTTTCCGGGGGTGCTGACGATGGATCCGATGACGGTGACGTTCTGGCGGGACGATGCTGCCATCCGGGCGTTTGCTTACGGGCCGGCGTCGCACCGGCGGCAGATGGAGCGGGACCGGGCGGAGGGGCTTTCGGACCGGACGTCGTTCACGAGGTGCAGGGCGGTGCGGAGTGGGGGGACTTGGTGCGGGGTGGATCCGCCGGGGTGAGGGGTGCGGCAGGCCTCCTCCAGGGGCGTGTTCAGGTCCTGAGCGAGCATGAGCGCGAGGTCGGGCCGGTGCTCCCATTTGCACTGGGATTTGCCTGCGCGATCATACCAGGACCAGGGACGGTGGTGCCTGCCATCCGAGAAGAGTTGGTCCAGCGATCCTCGCCCCGGGCCTTCGATTCGAGCGGCAGAGCTCATCCAGGCTCAAAAAACGCACTGCTGGCGTTGATTAGTGCACGTATACTTGCACTATAGTGCGTTTTTTGATAATCTGAAGTGGTGAAGATCTCTCAAGAAGAGCTGACGGCGGTCCTTGGGCAGTTCAATCCCTGGTGGCGTGGGCAAGCCATCTCCGATTTGCCTGCCTGGCGCCGGGCGGCATGGCTGGAGATACAGAGGTGGATCGTTCAGCCTCCCGCGCCTCGCGCCGTACTCCTTTCGGGCGCTCGTCAGATTGGCAAGACGACGCTGCTACAGCAGTGTATTTCCGGCCTGCTTTCCGCGGGAGTGCCTCCGGCGAACATCCTGTACGCCACGTTTGATCACCCGCTGCTGAAACTCGCCGGCATTGATGCTGTCTTGGAAGCGTGGCGGCACCGCGAACCGAGGGCTGATGGACCGGAGTACTTGTTCCTGGATGAAGCGCAGTTTATTCGGGAATGGGGAACGTGGGTGAAACATCAGGTTGACTTCGTTCGTGGCCGGCGCATTATTTTCACGGGTTCGGCCATGCCCTTGCTGGAGGCCGAGCAGGAATCCGGCGTCGGGCGTTGGCATGCGATCCGGCTGACAACTCTGTCGTTTTACGAATACCTTCAGATCAAAAAGGTGCAACTGCCGACGCTGCCGGCCGTGAGCAGTCTTACAGAACTATTCGACCGTTCGCCCGGAGAGTTGCTGCACATTCAAGAAACAGCAAAGCCATACGCCGGACACTTTCATGAGTACCTAGTGCGTGGCGGGTTCCCGCAAGCGGCGCAGGTGGAGAGCATCACTCAAGCCCAGCGCCTCTTACGGGAAGACATCATAGACAAGGTCCTGAAGAGAGACATGACCGCCTTGTTCGGGGTGCGTCGCATTCTCGATCTCGAACAGACATTCCTTTACCTGTGCATGCATGACGGCGGGCTGCTGGACATGCCTGCACTTTGCAGCAATCTCGAGGTGAAGCGTCCGACAGCACAGCACTTCATCGAACTGCTGGAGGCCACCCACCTGATTTACCGCCTGCAACCGTTTGGGTACGGCAAGGAGGTGTTGCGCGGCAGGTACAAGATCTACCTTGCGGATGCCGCAATTGCACCTGCGGTGCTGCTCAAGGGGAAGGCGGTGCTAGAAGATCCGGTTGCCTTGGGAGTTGCGACGGAAACCGCGGTCTTCAAGCACCTCTTCGCCCGTTATTATTCACGACAGGTCAGATTCACGTATTGGAGAGGGAAGCGGGATCACGAAGTCGATCTTGTTGCACAACTCGGTGAAGAACTCATACCGTTCGAAGTCAAGTACCGTGCTGAGCGTGCAGGCGCCCGGCGGCTGAAGGGGTTGTTCGAACTGTGCAAAGACAAGCGCATTGGCCGTGGCTACGTGGTCACGAAATCACTTGACGACTTCGGCCCGCTTTCGTCGAGCGAAACGCCAGCTACCAAGATCATGCGGATTCCAGCGCCGCTCCTGTGTTACTGGATGGGGGAGTCCGAGACGCAGACCACATAAGCGTTGCTGTTCCAGAACAGCGTCCAGCCGCGCGGCTGTCAAGAAGCGTTCGAAGCGAGCTACCGGGCAGAGCGGGAATTGGACAGGCGTCGCGATTTTGCCTCCCGCCCACCTCGCCTGTTTTGTGGCTTCATGGGTGCCGCTATAATTCGTGCATGGTGCGTCCTGAAAGACGCGTTGTTCTAGCAGGTGCAAGTCCTGTCCGGGTAAGCGCCGGAGCGCCCGGTAGCAGACTCCAGCCGGGAGGAGAGATCCGACCGAGCCGAGCGGAGTGTCGAAAGCCCTTGAAAGAGAGGGGAGCAAGCCAGCGGGCCGCAACGAACAGTGAACGCAATAGCCTCGTCAAATTATCAGCCGAAAGGTGTTTG
>DAHVTI010000449.1 GCA_027324255.1 Bryobacterales bacterium
CGGCAGCACGTACGCCGCCCCCATCATCACCAGCCACCCCGCCACAAACCCTTCCGCCAGCCCCTGCCACCCTTCCCCCCGCGCCGCCGCCGCCGCCACGAACGCCGCGCCGCAAAACACCAGCAGCGTGTGCTTCATCAGCGAAAACACGAACGCGCCCTGCTCCGTCTCATACCCCAGCCGCTCCTGCAGCTCTTCCTTGAAATATGTGAGAGCCTCGAACTCCCGCGTCCGCAGCCGCAGCGACTCCAGGTACAGCACCTGCACAAAGCACACCAGGCAAAGCACCGCCGCCAGCACGAACGCCAGCAGAAAGATCATCGCCCCGCCCTTTCAATCAGCCCGCCGGCCAGCCCGAACCGCTTCCGCCACTTCACCTCCGCCCGCTTCATCCGCCCGCCGTCCGTCTCGTGATCGTAGCCCAGCAGATGCAGCACCCCGTGCAGCAGCAGCACCCGCGCCTCCGTCCCCGCGCCGTGCCCTTCCGCCTCCCCCTGCTCCCGCGTCCGCTGCCAGGAAATCGCGATGTCGCCCAATCCCCCGGTCTCGTCCCCCGACGGGAACGATAGCACGTCTGTCGCATAGTCCTTCCCCAGAAACTCCCGGTTCATCCGCCGCAGCTCATCGTCCGTCGTGATCAGGCAGCAGAACCCCCGCCCACCCGCCGTCTCGTCCCGCAGCTCGCGCGCAAACTGCTCCAGCTCCCGGCGCTTCAGCCCCGGCGTCCGCACGTCGAAAAGTACCAGCGGCTCCGTCTTCATGAATCGGACTGCGGCTTATCCATCTCCGCCGGGCCGGCCGCCGCTCGCCCTGCCGCCGCCGGCTCCGGCAGCGCCTGCTCCCGGTCCAGCTTCAGCGACATCTGGCGCCCGATCCCCGTCTGCTCGTTGTACCGTTCGTAGGCCCGCACAATCCGCTGCACCAGCGCGTTGCGCACCACGTCCCGTTCATCGAACTGAATCACGCTCACGCCTTCCACCCCGCGCAGGATATCCACCGCCTCGCTCAAACCGCAGCGCTTCCCCGGCGGCAGGTCAATCTGCGTCAGGTCCCCCGTCACCACCATCTTCGAGTTGAACCCCTGCCGCGTCAGCACCATCTTCATCTGCTCCCCGGTCGAGTTCTGCGCCTCGTCCAGGATAATGAAGGAATCGTTCAGCGTCCGCCCCCGCATGAACGCCAAAGGCGCCACTTCGATCACGTTCCGCTCCAGGAACTTCTCCACCTTCTCCGTCTCGATCATGTCGAACAGTGCATCGTACAGCGGCCGCAGGTACGGGTCGATCTTCTCCTGCAGCGTCCCCGGCAGAAACCCCAGCCGCTCGCCCGCCTCCACCGCCGGCCTCGTCAGGATGATCCGCGTCACCTGCTTGTTCAGCAGCGCCGATACCGCCATCGCCACCGCCAGGTAGGTCTTCCCCGTCCCCGCCGGCCCAATCCCGAATACCAGGTCGTGCCGCTCGATCGTGTCCAGGTACGCCCGCTGGTTCGGCGTCTTCGGCACCAGCGACTTCTTGCCGAAATTCCGCGCCTTCCCGCTCTCCACCAGCGACCGGAACGTCACCGTCTCGTCCGCCGTCAGCACCCGCAGAAAACTGTTCACGTCCCCCGCCGGAATCTTGTGCCCCGCTTCCATCAGCGTGATGTAGTCCCGCAGGATGCTCTCCGCCCGCGCCACCGCCTCCGCTTCCCCATCGATCTCGAAGGCGTCGTGCGTCATCCGGGTCTCCACACCAAGACCCGACTCCAAAAGGCGTATGTTTTCGTCCCGGGTGCCGAAAAAGGACTCGAGGCCGCGAATCAATGGCACGCGAGCTTTCATGCGAGAGGACGGCCCTCGCCGTCCCGACCGGACTCCTTCATGCAGCCATACTATAGCACGGAACCCGCGGGACTTCGCCCCGCTTCCCGCTCCCCTCAGGCCGTCAGTGTCGCCAGCCCCAGCCGCCCCGTGTGCTTCTCCATCCGCGACCTCAGCTCCAGCCTCGCCCGCAGCAGCCGGCTCTTCGCCGCCGCTATCGAGATCCCCAACTTGTCCGCCACCTCCGGCATCGGCCGCTCCTCCACGTCCCGCATGACGAATACGTCCCGCAGTTTCGGCGGAATCCGCCGGATCTCCGTCTTCAGCACCGCCCCGATCTCGCTCTGCGCCAGCGCCGCCTCCGGCGTCGCCCCTTCGTCCGGCAGGTCCAGCCTCGCCACCTCTTCGGCGGCCACCCCCTCGTCCAAGTACAGGAACCGCGCCCGCTTGTCTTTCCTCAATCGCATCAGGCACTGGTTCAGCACAATCCGGCTCAGCCACGTCGAAAACTTCGCGTCCCGCTGAAACTGCCCCAGGTGCTCGTACGCCTTCCACATCGCGTTCTGCACCTCGTCCTCGGCGTCCTGCTTGTCCCTCAAAACCGAGTACGCCAGCCGCTTGCACGCGGACTGGTGGCGCTCCATCAGTTCGCCGGACGCTTCGTTATCCCCTCTCTGCGCCAGCAGCACCAGTTCGTCGTCCACCAGGCGCCCCAAGGCCGGATTGCCGCTTCTCATTAATCCTTCACCTCCCGGTCAGGATTCTTACTCCTCCAACTTAGCACCACCCAGTCGAAGATTGAAGCGCGGGAATCACTATGCTTTAGTTTGATGAAAATATTGCCCTGGGTGTTAAGCTGCCGTTAAGGAACCTGCAATGAGCACCGAGCCCCCCACAGAGACCAGCCAGGAGACCGTCCAGCGCGTCCTGTCTTCTTATGAGCTCGGCCGCAAAATCCGCCAGCTCCGCCTCAAGAAGAACATCGGCCTCGTCGACCTCGGCAAGCACACCGGCCTCTCCGCCTCCATGCTCTCCCAGCTCGAGAACGGCAAGCTCGTCCCCACCCTCCCCACTCTCGCCCGCATCGCCATGGTTTTTGATGTCTCTTTGGACCATTTCTTCTCCGACCGCCGCAAGCGCGCCCTCTTCACCGTCATCCGCGCCGCCGAGCGCATCCGCTTCCCCGACTGCCCCGACGCCCCCGCTCCCGCCTGGCACTTCGAATGCCTCGCCTTCTCCGCCCAGGACAAGGGCATGCAGGCCTACCTCGCCTTCTTCGAGCCCCGCCCCGCCTCCGCCGTCGCCGACCACTTTCACGAAGGCGCCGAATTCCTCTTCGTCATCGACGGCGACCTCGCCGTCCACTTCGCCGGCGAGGAAACCGTCCTCCACCCCGGCGACAGCGTTTACTTCGACGCCAGCCACCCTCACGGCTACCGCTCCGCCGGCCAACGCCCCAGTCGCGCCCTCGTCGTCACCACCGCCCCCCGCCTCTAGCCCCCCCACGACATTCGGATGCAAGTAACCGAATTGATCCTGAAAGGGTCTAACCGGCAGTGATATATTGATGGTGCCGCCCACGGCGGCCACTTAATTAGGAGATTGGGAATGAAAAGTCTTAGATTGTTGCTCCCCGTCGCCGCGGCGCTGGCGACCTTCCTGGCCATGAACGCCTTCGCCACCGGTGAGATGGCAAAGAAGGAAAAAAAGCCCTGCACCACCTGCCACGACATGAAGGCCGGCAAGCCCACCAAGGAGAAGCCGAACCTGACCGCGATCGGCAAGTACTACAGCGAGAAGAAGACCCTCCCGAGCAGTTCGACCGCCTGGAGTTCGCCCCCGGCGAGGAGATGCAGGTGGACTACGGCGAGGGGGCGCTCACGCGCGTGCCCGGCACCGACCGCTAC
>DAHVTI010000119.1 GCA_027324255.1 Bryobacterales bacterium
CTCGCCGCCTACGGCGTGCCCACCCTGCCTTCGCGCATCGCCTCCACCGAGGATCAGGCCGTCGAAGCCGCCAATTCCATGGGCTACCCCGTCGTCCTCAAACTCCACTCCCTCACCATCACCCACAAAACCGACGTCGGCGGCGTCCAGCTCAACATCCGCACCCCCGAAGGCGTCCGCAGCGCCTACCAGGCCATCCGCGACTCCGTCGCCGCCAAGGCCGGCCTCGAGCACTTCAACGGCGTCAACGTCCAGCCCTTCGCCAAACTCGACGGCTACGAGGTCATCCTCGGCTCCTCCATCGATCCCCAGTTCGGCCCCGTCCTCCTATTCGGCATGGGCGGCCAGCTCGTCGAGGTCTTCAAGGATCGCTCCCTCGCCCTGCCCCCTCTCAACTCCACTCTTGCCCGCCGCATGATGGAGCGCACCAAAATCTACAAGGCCCTCCAGGGCGTCCGCGGCCGCGCCCCCGTGGACCTCGCGGCTCTCGAACAACTCCTCGTCCGCTTCTCCCGCCTCGTCGTCGAACAGCCCTGGATCAAGGAGATCGACGTCAATCCCCTCCTCGCCTCCAGTGAGCGCCTCCTCGCCCTCGATGCCCGCATCGTCCTTCACGATCCGGCCACCAGGCCCGAAGACCTCCCCAAACCCGCCATCCGCCCCTACCCCACCCAGTACTGCGGCGAATGGACCATGCGCAACGGCGAAACCGTCAGGATTCGTCCCATCCGCCACGAGGACGAGCCCGCCATGGTCAAGTTCCACGAGTCGCTCTCCGAGCGCACCGTCTACCAGCGCTACCTCCAGATGCTCAACCTCAGCCAGCGCACCGCCCACGAGCGCCTCACCCGCATCTGCTACATCGACTACGCCAACCAGATGGCCCTCGCCGTCGAGCGGAAGGACCCCGCCACCGGCGAATCCCAGATCATCGGCATCGGCCGCCTCCAGGGCCTCGCCGGCGTCGCCGAGTCCGAATTCTCCATCGTCGTCGCCGACAAGTTCCAGAAGTCCGGCCTCGGCACCGAACTCCTCCGCCGCCTGATCGACATCGCCCGCCGCGAGGGCGTCAAGGTTATCACCGCCGACATCCTCGCCGAAAACTACGCCATGCAGAAGGTGGCTGAAAAGGCCGGCTTCCAGCTCACCCGCGACATCGAAGACTCCGTCGTCAGCGCCCGCCTCGAGCTCTGAAGACTCCACTCCGAACCCCCGGCGCCCGCCTCCGCGGGCGCCGGCCCGGTCTCCCCTGCCTTCCCTGCCGCGCCGGTATCTTACTCCCCCTTCTTCCGCATCTCCGCCAGCACCGACTGCACCAGTTCCTTCGCCTGCAGAATCCCCCGCGAAATCATCTGCACATCCATCGCCGGCTTCCCCGGCTGCCGCGCGCTCTGGCAGTAGACGCCGTGCTGCCCCACCAGCACCAACGCATCCGTCAGGATGTCCAGCGTCACGGCCAGCCGCCCGGCCTCGACGCCCATCTGGAACTCGTGCCGTTCCAGTTCCGTCTTGAAGTCTCGAAATGCAGAGGAGTGGGTCATGGGATCGTAGAATGGGAACTGAAATGCGATCTCTCGCGCTCGCTCTTTTCTTGATGCTCGGCGCCGCCGCGCAGACTCCGGAAGTCTCCCTCAGCAAGCGGCTCAACAAGGACGCCGGCCTCAACACCGACCCGAAATCCTCCCTCTGGAATGGCGCGCCCGCCGTCTTCAGTGAACGCAACGCCAAGGACCAGCCCACCCCCGGCCACCGCACCGAGTTCCGCTCCCGCTGGACCGACAACTACCTCTACTTCCTCTTCATCTGCCCCTACGAAGAGCTTTACCTCATCCCCAATCCCGCCACGGACAAGGAGACCAACAAGCTCTGGGAGCACGACGCCGCCGAAATCTTCATCGGCGCCGACTTCGACAGAATCTGGCAATACCGCGAATACCAGGTTTCACCGCGGGGCGAATGGGTGGACCTCGACATCGACCGCAAGCAGCCCAAGCCCGAAGGCGGCTGGCGTTGGGACTCCGGCTTCAAAGTCGCGGCCCGGATCGACAAGGACAGGAAGATTTGGTACGGCGCCATGCAGATCCCCGTCGCCTCCATCACAGACAAGCCGCTGAAGCCCGGCTTCGAGTTCCGCGTGAACTACTACCGCTTCCAGGGCCCGCCCCCGCAGCGCCGCAACATCGCCTGGCGCCCCACCGGCACCACCGGCAACCATCACATCCCGGAAGCCTTCGGCCTGCTGCGCCTGGAGAAGTAACGCCATGGCCGCACGCAGTCTGCGCATCTCCCAGGTGGGCCTCCGCGGCATCGTCGGCAACGGCCTCACCGCCGCCCATGTCCTCGACTTCGCCGCCGCCTTCGGCACTTTCCTCGACGGCCCCGGCCCCGTCATTCTCGGCCGCGACCCCCGCTCTTCCGGCATCATGATGCGCGAAGGCGTCATCGCCGGCTTGCTCGCCACGGGCCACGACGTCGTCGATCTCGGCGTCGTCTCCACGCCCGTCATCCAGCACAGCATTCGCAGGCTGGATGCCCGCGGCGGCATCTCCATCGGCGCCAGCCACAACGCCGCCGAGTGGAACGCCCTCAAGTTCTTCGGGCCGCGCGGCACCTACCTTTCCAGCGCCGAGGCCAGCGAGCTGCTCGACATCTACCACCTCAAGAAGTTCCAGTTCGAGGAGTGGCACGCCCTGGGCAAGCTGCGCACAGACTCCGCCGCCATCGATTGTTACCTCGACGATCTCGCCCGCGCCTTCGACCTCCCGCTCCTCAGCCGCTTCCGCGTCCTGGTGGACTGCACGAACGGAACTTCGGCCCTCATCCTGCACCGCATGAACCAGCGCTTCGGCACGCAGTTCATCCTCATCAACGAGCCGCTCGAAGGCCGCGCCTTCGCCCACGAGCCCTCCACCACGCGCAAGATGGCCGAGATGCAGCTCGCTCCCCTGGTCCGCTGCACAGGCGCCGAGGCCGGCTTCCTCTTCGACATCGACAGCGACCGCGTGGCCTTCTGCACCGAGACCGGCGAAGCCGCCAGCGAGGAGATGGTGCTGGTGCTGCTGGCCGACTGGTTCCTGGAGCAGGGCCCCGGCAGGATCGTCATCACCAACGTCTCCACCACCGCGCTGCTCGAAGAGGTGGCCGCCCGCTACGGCGGCCAGGTGGTGCGCGTCGCCGTCGGCCGGCATTCGGCCATCGATGCGCTCTCCGGCTACCGGCCCGAGCAGATCGCCGTGGCCGGCGAAGGCACCGGCGCCGTCATGATGCCGCGCTTCCGCTTCGTCTACGACGGCATCGCCTCCATGCTCGCCATCCTCTCCATGATGGACCGCCGCGGCCAGAGCCTCTCCGAACTGCTCAGCCGTTACCCGATGTACTCCATCCTCAAAGGCAAGATCCCGCTACAAACCCACCTGATCCCGAATATGTTCCAGGACATCGAGGAGCGCTTCCCCGACGGACGCCTCGACCATACCGACGGCCTGCGAATCGACTGGCCCGGACGCTGGGTCCATGTGCGCGTCTCCCAGACTGAACCTCTCGTCCGCGTTATCTGCGAGCAGCGCGGGGAAGCGCCGCTTGAATTGTTTGACCAAGTGATGGACCTGGTGAGGAGTTACACGTCATGAGCCGCGCCCACCAACTCAAGATCAGCGTCTCAGGCATCCGCGGCGTCGTCGGCGACTTCCTCACGCCCAACCTCGCCTGCGCCTTCGCGCAGGCCTTCGGCACCTACGTCGGCCCCGGTCCCGTCGTCATCGGCCGCGACACGCGCGCCTCCGGCGAGATGCTGGAGCACGCCGTCACCTGCGGCCTGCTGGCCGCCGGCTGCGAAGTGATCAAGGTTGGCATCGCGCCCACGCCGACGATTCAGGTCTATGTGGCCGAGATCCGCGCCTGCGGCGGCATCGCCGTCACCGCCTCGCACAATCCCCCCGAGTACAACGCGCTGAAGCTCTTCAACCGCGAGGGCCTGTTCTTCAACCACTACGAGCGCACGGAGCTGCTGGACCTCTATCACCAGAGCGAGTTCCGGCAGGCCACCAACGACGGGATCCGGCGCGTCTCGAGCGACACGGAGACGCCTCCGCGGCGCCACTTCGCCCGCGTGCTGGCCCACGTGGACGTGGAGAAGATCCGCGCCCGCCGCTTCCGCGTGGCGCTGGACGGCGTCAACGGCGCCGGGTCCGTGATGAGCGTTCAGTTCCTGCGCGATGTGCTGGGCTGCGAGGTCCACGCGATTTCCGTAGATCCCACGAAGCCGTTCCCGCGCGAAGCCGAGCCGAAGCCCGAAGTGCTCGGAGACCTGCAGGCGCTGATCCGGTCTTCCAAGGCCGACATCGCCTTCGCGCAAGACCCCGACGGCGACCGCCTGGCGGTGGGCGACGAGACGGGCCGCATCCTGGACAACGACGACGTGCTGGCGCTGGCCGTCGACTGCGCGCTCGGCAAGCGGCAGGGACCGGTGGTGGTCAACCTGACGACGTCGGCGGTGATCGACGATGTGGCCGCGCGGCACGGCTGCCGCGTCTTTCGCGCGCCGGTGGGCGAGGCCAACGTGGTGGAGCGGATGAAGGCGGTCTCGGCCGTGATCGGCGGCGAGGGCTCGAACGGCGGCATCATCTTCCCGGCGGTGCAGTACTGCCGCGACTCCTACCTGGGCATGGCGTTCCTGTTGGAGCGGCTGGCCGAGACGGGATCGACGATGAGCGAGTTGGCCGCCACGCTGCCGCGCTACCACCGGCGGCTGGGCAAGATGGCCTTCCAGCACGGGCGCCTGGGTACGATGATGCAGGCCCTGGAAACGCTCTTCCCCGGCGCCAAGGCCGACCGCACGGACGGCCTGAAGCTGTGCCTGGAAGAGGGCTGGATCCACGTGCGGGCTTCGAACACGGAGCCGCTGCTGCGCATCGCGGCCGAGGCGCGCACGCCGGAGATGCTGGAGGAGCTGTACCGGAAGGCGGAGAGCGTCGGCTGAAGCGCCGCCCTAGTTCTGAGGCGCGGAGGGAGCGGGCGGATCCGACAGGTAGATGGTGACGTCGCCCTGCATGGACTTGCGGGTTTGCTCGCGCACGGCGCGCTTGCGGGCTTCGTCGCTGTTCTGCAACTGCTCGATGGCGATTCTTCGCTTCTGGATTTCGAGCCGCAAGGAGTCGTTTTCCTGTTTCATGCGTTCGAGCTGCTGGCGCTTTTCGAGCATGGTGGGAATGCCGTTGGGCCCCTTGAGCGCGATGAAGACATAGAAGCACGCCACGGCCGCGGCCGCGAAGAACCCGAGTTGCCGGAGCAGGAACGACATGCCTGTCAAACAATCATCCTACTTTCTGTTTATAATCCCTTTGGACCGGTAAGTCTATATGCCTCTTAAAAATATGCCAACAAAGATCATCGTCCACTGCACCTGCTCCACCGAAGAAGAGGCGCAAAGGCTGGCCCTGCACGTGGTGGGGCTGCGGCTGGCGGCGTGCGCCGCGGTGATGCCGGGGGTGCGCAGCTTCTATCACTGGAGGGGGGCGCTGGAGCAGAGCGAGGAGTGCGCCCTGACGATGAAGTCGCGGGAGGACCTCTTTGCGGAGTTGTGCGCGGAGATCCGGAAGGTTCACTCCTACGAGGTGCCGGAGATCCTGGCGGTGCGGGTGGCGGACGGCTCCGCCGATTACCTGGCGTGGATGGACGTGGAGCTGCGTCCGGCGGACGGCGCGTAGCGCGTCGGCGGCGGAGGCGCGGCGCGCCACACGGTCCGCCACGCCCCGGGCGGGCCGCGGGGGGCACGGCGGCTGGCTGCGGCCGTGGGGCTCGGATTGCCGGCGGCGGGGCGGGGTGGCTGACTGCGGCTGTGGGGGGATGGATTGCCGGCGGCAGAAGCGCGGTGCTTGGCTGCGGC
>DAHVTI010000473.1 GCA_027324255.1 Bryobacterales bacterium
TATGAGGACATGGGCAAGAAGATGCAGGATTCGTCGATGGCGACGGACCTGATGAGCCGGGGTCAGGGGGAGATGCTGGAGATGCTGGAGCAGCCGGTGATGCCGGACGAGCCGTATGCGCCGAAGCGGCCATTGATCGTCTCACTGGGCTGTATCCTGGGCCTGGCGCTGGGAGTGGCGCTGGCCGGCATGCGCGAGTTGAAGGACAGCTCGCTGAAGAACCTGAAGGACGTGCGGGCGTACACGCGGCTGACGGTGCTGGGCAGCATTCCGCTGCTGGAGAACGACTTTGTGCTGCGGCGCCGGCGGCGGTTCGGGTGGCTGATGTGGATGGCGGCGCTGCTACTGGGCGCGCTGCTGATGGCGGGATCGATCACGTACTATTACATGTCGCGGGCTTGAGGCGCCGGGACCGGGGCAGGCGGCGGACGAGCGACGATGAACGGAGATTAAGAGTGGATCGGAGAGACGCATGAGTCGAGTGCACGACGCGCTGCGGCGCGCAGAGACGACGATCACGCCGGGGGCTGGGGCTCCGGCGGAGCGGAGCGCGCTGGCGCGGAGCTCGGCGCCGCTGCCGGCGGACGAACTGCGCGGCCTGCTGGAAAAGGTGCAGGTGATTCCGTTCACGCCGTCGCCGGACGCGTCGCTGCTGGACGCAACGCGGCCGAGCGAGGCGCCGGCGGAGGAGTTCCGCAGCCTGCGCACACGGCTCAACCACTTGCAAAGCCTGCAGCCGATCCATTCGATTGTGCTGACGTCGGCGTCGCCGGCGGAGGGCAAGTCGTTCACGGCGGCGAACCTGGCCATCGCGCAGTCGCAACTGGAAGGGAACATGACGCTGCTGGCCGACTTCGATTTCCGGCGGCCGGTGGTGCACACGCTGTTTCAGGTGCCGCGCAGCCCGGGCATCACGGACTACCTGCAAGGGAAGGCGACGCTGGAAGAGATCATCAAGAAGATTGAGGGCACGAACCTGTGCATCATGCCGGCGGGCGAGGCGGTGCTGAATCCGCTGGAGCTGCTGAACCTGGCCGAAGTGAAGCACATGCTGGACCGGCTGCCGTCGGTGTTCAACTGGGTGGTGCTGGACACGCCGCCGCTGCTGTTTGCGGCGGATGCGAACCTGCTGTCGACGCTGTGCCATGGGCTGGTGCTGGTGGTGCGGATCGGGGCGACGACGATCGACTCGGTGACGCGGGCGATGGGCTCGCTGTGCCAGAACAACATTCTGGGTATTGTGGTGAACGGCGCGAACAAGAGCGAACTCTACAGCAAGTACACCTACTACCATTCCTATTACTATTCGAAGGCCGATTAGAAGGCGGACGTGAACTGCCGATGAACCCCGGGTTGTCAGGCGAAGGGGCCGAGGGCGGCGTTTCGCGAAAGGTGTGCCGGGTTCTTTCCGGGGTGGACGTGGGGCTTTCGGCGGCGCTGGCGGTGCTGAGTTGGCTGGTGCTGCACTCGTGGTTGAGGGGCGAGTACTGGTGGGCGAAGCTGAATGTGGCGGGGGCGCTATTCTACGGGCCCGCGGTGTACACGATGGGGCTGGGGTGGGCGACGGTGGCGGGCTTCGCGCTGCTGCTGGTGGTTTACACGCTGTTGGGGCTGGCGTATGCGGGGGTGGCGCGGACGGAGGGATTCGCGAGGAACCTGCTGCTGGCGCTGGGGTGGTCGGCGGTGTGGCACATGGCGGCGCAGAGGTGGTTCTGGCCGGGGCTGGATGCGTTCGGATCTTCCTATTTTCCGGCGCAGGCGACGCTGCCGGCGCACCTGATCGCGGCGTTGTGCCTGGCGCGGTTTGGGGTCCGCTACCGGAGCCTGGCGCTGGCGTTCGGGGATCCGGAGTGGGCCACGGCGTTGGCGGAGGAGCCGGCGGGTGTGGTGATGCAGGCGCCGGAGGAAGCGGCGCGGGAGTTGAGGGAGGCCGCGCCGGAGGCCGGTGCAGAGGCGCCGGAGAGGGCGGCGGGGGAGCCGTCCGGAAGCGGCGCAGGCCCGGAAACAGGCGGTGCGGAGGACGACGGGGCGGGCTCGCCGGAGGCGCGGCGGGAAGATGTTGGACGGAAAGATGAAAGAGCCGATTGTTGACTCATTCCAGATTTAGCTAGAATGGACAATTTGAGCCTGCGTACCGGCTGGTTCCATGAAACGCCTTCAGGTGCCAGTACGTCTGAGGCAAAGGCGCTGAAAGAAGAAAGGACCTCCTCTGCTCACAATGATCCACAGGCGCAGATGCCTGGACGCCGTCCTGTTCTGCCTGGTTGGTTGGTTGCTGATTCTGGCGGGTGCGGCGGATACTCTGCAGGCAAATCCTCAATCCTCTTCTCCTCAGGCCCCGCCTCCCAAGCAGGCCGAGACTCCGAAGGCCAAGCCTTCGAGCACAAACCCGTTTGAAAGAGTGCCGGGCGCGCAGCCGGCGCAACCGCCGAAGCCGGCGGAGCCGAAGAAGCCGGGTCCATTCGAAACCGTTCCGCAGGTAAAGCCGGAGGCGGAGGCGCCGAAGGCGGCGCCGCAGGCGAAGCCGGCCGAAGCGGCCGTGGCGCCGGAGACCGTTCCGGATGTCGTTGAGTACATCGAGTTCCGCGGAGCGCGGCGCGTGCCGCAGGACACGCTGCGGGCGCTGATTTTCACGAAGAAGGGCGACCGCTACGACCAGGAGGCGCTGCACCGCGACTTCATGGCGCTGTGGAACACGGGGCGCTTCGACGACATCACGATGGAGCGCGAACCGGGCAAGACGGGCTGGATTGTGCGCTTCCTGGTGACGGAGCGGCGCGTAATCCGCACGATCAAGTACGAAGGCAACAAGTCGATCACGGTGTCGGAGATCCTGGACCGCTTCAAAGAGCGGCGCGTGGGCCTGGCCGTGGAGCAGCAGTACGAGCAGGGCAAGGTGCAGCGCGCGACGAACGTGCTGAAGGAGTTCCTGTCGGAGCGCGGGCGGCAGTTTGCGACGGTGACGCCGGAGATCCGGCAGATTCCGCCGTCGTCGATTGAAGTCACCTTCCGGATCAAGGAAGGGACAAAGGTCAAGGTCGGCACGATCGACATTGTGGGCAACAAGGCGTTCGGGGACAGGGCGGTGCGCCGGGCGATGAAGAATTCGCGGCCGGTGGGCATCCCGTACAGCATCTTCCTCGAGAACCTGTTTGCCAAGACGTTCGACGCCTCGAAGCTCGAGGAGGACAAAGACCGCATCCGGATGTTCTATTCGTCGAAGGGCTACTTCATGGCGCGTGTGAGCGACGCGCAGGTGACGATGCGGGACGCACCGGGCCGGTTGTGGGTGCCTCCGTTCAAGTCGACGGGGGTGGGCAAGAAGGCAGACCTGAAGCTGACGATCGACGAAGGCGTGCTGTACCGGCTGAACAACATCAACTTCGTGGGGGTGAAGCTGTTCCGCACCCCGGAGACGCTGATGCGGCCGATTTTCGGCATGGGGCAGGGCGACATCTTTTCGACCGAGAAGCTGCAGAAGGGCTTCAAGAACTTCCAGAAGCTGTACGGCGAATTCGGCTACATCGACGCGGTGCCGGAGCCGGACTTCAACCCGACGCCGGACGGCAAGATCGACCTGACGATCAACGTGGACGAAGGCAAGCAGTTCTTCGTGCGGCGCATCGACTTCGCGGGCAACACGACGACGCGCGACAAGGTGATCCGGCGCGAGCTGCTGATCGACGAAGGCGACATGTACAACACGCGGCTATGGGAGCTGAGCGTGCTGCGCCTG
>DAHVTI010000477.1 GCA_027324255.1 Bryobacterales bacterium
GGCGCACCGTCGTCTCGCCGGCGAAGCGGGCTTTGGCGCCGCGCCCGGCAACGGCGATGGCGACGGCTGAAGTGGACAAATGCCGGTCTTCGCGGAACTCCTGGGTAAGCAGGATGCGGCCGTTGCGGATGTCGAGGCGCAGGGCGGCGGTCTGGCCGCGGTGGCGGACGGCGACGGTGTGCGAGGCAGTGAGTTCCCAGTTCCTGCCCGCCTGGTATTCGAGCGCATAGCGCAGCATGCGCAGGTCGATGTCGACCGGGCCGGGCTGGGGGCGGCGGTCATCCACTTCGAGGGCGATGACGTCGTGCTGCATGCTGGCGAAGCCGCGGATGGATACGCCCTGGCCGGCGGTGGCGGCGACGCCGTCGTAGACGGAGAGGTGCTGGGAAAAATCCGGGCCGGAGAAGACGTCCTCCAGGCCCGGGAAGCCGATGTCCACGTAGCCGCAGCCGCCGGAGTAGTCGGTGTGGCGCTCGGAGAAGCTGCGGGACTCGCAACTGCTGGCGAAAACGTCGGGGCGGTTGATCTGGAGTTTCAGTGCCGTGGCCGATGTCCAGAGCAGCGTGCCCATGCGGCCGTTGCCGATGGGGAGTCCTTCTTCGCTGCGCGAGACGGGCTTCGTGTAATGAAGGTCGGCGCGGGCGGCCAGCCTGGCGTAATCGACGGAGAGCAGGGAGGAGAGCGCGGCTGGCGCAGGCGCGGGAATCCGGGCCGCGGCAGGCACGCTGAGGCCGGCGGCCAGAACGGTGCGGCGGGAGGGACGGCTGCTCATGAGGAACTTCCTTCAGGCGAGAGTGAGATCGGGCTTCAGGTTGAGCAAAGTGCCCTTGGGGGCGCTGTGCGTGACGGTGCGGCGGCCGTAGCGGAGCTTGGCTTCTCCGCCGGTGAGAAACTTCAGCGTGGCGGACTGGAGCTGGCTGGCCGACCAGGAGAGCGAGACCTCGAAGCCGCCGCGGGCGCGCAAGCCCGTGATGCGGCCCTTGGGCCAGGCCTTGGGCAGAGCGGGCAGGAGGTGGATTTCGCCGGCGTGGCTCTGGAGCAGCATTTCGGCGATGCCCGCGGCGCCGCCGAAGTTGCCGTCGATCTGGAAGGGCGGGCAGGAGCAGAGCAGGTTGGGGAGCACGCCGCCGCCGAGCTTGGAGTGGTCCTTCGGGTTCTGCGCCGGCTCGAAGAGGTTCTTCAGCAGGACGTACGCGTGGTCGCCTTCTTCGAGGCGCGCCCAGAAGCAGATCTTCCAGGCGCGCGACCATCCGGTGCCGCCGTCGCCGCGGATCTCGAGGGTGCGGCGGACGGCCTCGCACATCTTCGGTGTCGTGCGGAGGGTGAACTCGCGGCCGGGGTGGAGGGGATAAAGATGGGAGACGTGGCGGTGCCGCGGGTCGCGCTCCTCGAAGTCCTCGGGCCACTCCTGGAGCTGGCCGCGCGCGCCCACCTGGTAGGGCAGGAGCCGGGCGAGCTTCTCTTCGAGTTCCTTGCGGAGAGGGGCGTCGAGGGAGAGGATGCGGGCGGCCTCGAGGGTGTTGTGAAAGAGGTCGCGGATGATGGCGAGGTCCATCGTCGGCCCCATGCAGACACCGGCCGTTCGGCTCTGGCCGTCCGCTGTCTTATAGACGAAGGTGTTTTCGGGTGAGTGGCCGGCGGCGGTGACGAGGCGGCCACGGCCATCGTCGATGAGCCAGTCGGAAAGGAACTCGGCGGCGCCTTTGAGCACCGGGTAGATTTCGGCCAGGAATGCCCGGTCCCGGGTGAAGGCGTAGTGTTCCCAGAGGTGCTGGCAGAGCCACGCGCCGCCCATGTTCCAGAAGGAGGGCATGGCGTTGTTGTCTACCGGTTGGGCGCCGCGCCAGAGCGTGGTGTTGTGGTGGGCCACCCAGCCGCGGCGGTGGTACATCTTCGTGGCCACGTCGCGGCCGGTGACCGAGAGCTCCTTCACCATGCGGATGAGCGGCTCGGTGCATTCGCTGAGGTTGCCCACTTCGGCGGGCCAGTAGTTCATCTCGGTGTTGATGTTGACGGTGTAGCCGGAGGCCCAGGGCGGGATGACGAGGTTGTTCCAGATGCCCTGAAGGTTGAGCGGCTGGGTGCCGGGGCGGGAGCCGGCGATGGTGAGATAGCGGGCGTATTGGAAATACAGGGCGGCAAGGCCGGGGTCGCCGCCGTCCTTGAAACCGGCGATGCGCTGGTCCGTCGGCTTGGGGCTGTGGGCGCCGAGATCGATGTGGACGCGGCGGAAGAGCGACTGGTGGTCGGCGGTGTGGGCGGCCAGGAGGTCCTCATAAGGAAGGCGCATGGCTGCGGCGGTCAGGCTGTCGAGTTCGAGGGGTTTGTAGCTGGAACTGGAGCCGAGCAGCAGGACGACTTCGGAGGCGCGCTGGATGGAGAGGCCTTCGGTAGAGGCGTTGGACTGGCCGTCGGTGGAGTGGAGGGCGAGGCGGGCTTCGAAGCGTGTGCCGCGGCCGCCCACTTCGCCGCCGTAGAGCACGGTCTTGGCGAAGGGCTTGCGCGAGCCGTCGGGGTTCCAGACCTCGGGGTACTTCCACTGCTCCTTGCGATTCTCGACCCACTCGAGGGTGCGGCGCAGGACGAAGCCGGGAAGCTGGCCCTGCATGGCGAGAGCTTGGCGGCCGGCAGGCCGGGTGACGGCGGTGGGGTGGACGCTCGAGAGGCGGGCTTTCAAATGGAGCAATCCGGGCCGGGAGGACTTCAACCGAACGACAAGCAACTGGTGCGGATGGGAGACGAAGTATTCGCGCGTGACGGAGTCGCCGCCGAGGCTGTAGCGGACGCGGGCCACGGCGTTTTCGAGGTCGAGCTCGCGGGTGTAGCCGGCGGGGAGGCGCGCATCCTCGAACTGGAGGAAGAGATCGCCGAGGGGCTGGTAGCAGGGCCAGGAGCGGCCGGTCCAGTTCTTCGTCATGATGGCGGCGGCTTCAGCAAACTGGCGGCGGCGGAGCAAGGCGACGACCTCGTCGAATTGCCTGGTGACATCCAGCGGGAGGTTATCGGCGCCGGGGGCGCTGGAGGCGAGGGTGTCGTCGTTGAGCTGCAGGTGTTCTTCGGAGAAGCCGCCATGGACCATGGCGCCGAGGCGGCCGTTGCCGATGGGCAGGGCCTCGTTCCAGTCGGCGGCGGGCTGGGCGTACCAGAGGCGCCAGGGGGTGTCCGGCGGGGCGGGTTGGAGGGCTGGGGCGGCGGGGGTGGTGAGGAGGAGGGAATTGAAGTTGCGGCGAAGCATATGAGAGCTGTCCGAATGGCTGATATTCTGCGAGAAGTCCGCTCGAGGACCCTATTTTTATCGTTAACTGGGGGAATGATACAGGAAGCGTCCGGCGAGGTCCAGCGGGTAGCGGGCGGGTGCTGGCGGGTAGCGGGCGGAGGGAACCCGGCGGGCCGGGGTGTCGGTCGGCACGGCCTCAAACGTGCTGGCCGGAAGCGGCATCGTGCGGCCGGAGCTGTGGCGCCGGGTGGAAGACGGGTGGAAGAAGCGATGCGAGAGCTCGACTACCAGCCGAGCCAGATCGCGCGCAGCCTCAAAACCCGCCAGACGAAGGCGCTGGGCACGGTGGTCAGCGACCTGACGAATCCTTTCTTTCCTCAGTTGATCCGCGGCGCGGAAGATGCGGCGCTGGAGCACGGTTACCTTCTTTTCACGCTGAACAGCGACGACCGCGCCTGCCGCGAGCGGCGCGCGCTGGACCTGCTGCGCGCGCGCAAGGTGGACGGCATCCTGCTGGTGCTGGCGCCGGAGTCGACGGCTCCGGCCGAACTGACGCCGGGCGGGTCATCGGCTGCGCCGGTGGTCTTCCTGGACCACGTGCCCACGGGCATTGCCGCCGACTCGGTCTCCACGGACAACCGCAAGGGCGCGCGCAGGTGCCTGCACCACCTTTGCGCCCGCGGCCACAGGCGCATCGGCTTTTTCTCCGGCTGGCCCGGACTGCAGACGGCGCAGGACCGGCTGCAGGGCTACCTCGACGTGGTGCGGGAGGCGGGGCTGGAGGAAGATCCGGCGCTGATCCGCCACGGGGATTTCCGCGTCGATTGCAGCTACCGCCTGGCCAAGGAGCTGCTGATCGAGTCCCGCCCGCCCACGGCCATCTTCGCCGCCAACGGCATGACGGGGCTGGGTGCGCTGAAGGCCATACACGAACTGGGCCTGCGCTGCCCGCGGGACGTCTCGCTGGCGGTCTTCGACGACGTGCCCCACTGCGACGTGATCCAGCCGCGGCTAACGGTGGTGGCGCAGCCGGCCTACGAGATGGGCCGGCGCGGGGCGGAACTTCTGATCGCCCGCATCGAAGGAAAAGCCGCGGGGCCGGAGCCGGTGCGCATCGAGCTGCAGCCGGAGCTGATTGTCAGGGAGAGCACCGGGCCGTGTCCGGCGGCGGTGTTCGCGCATTGAAAAAGGGCGCATTCCCGGGTGGGCAATGCGCCCTGCTTCGTCTAATCGGGGGGCCGGTCAGAAGCTGAATCTGCCGGCGGGGCGGGGCTCTGGCTTCGGCTTGCGGGGCAGCAGCTGCTCGCGGTTGGCGGTCTGCACCACGAGCGAGGTGACGACGGTGGCCATCTGCATCATGTCTTCGCGGGGGACGCGGTCGTAGACGTCCATGTTGGTGTGGTGGGTGCGGGTCTCGTACTCGAGCGGGTCCTGGATGAACTGGAAGCCGGGCAGGCCAACGCCGTCAAAGCTCTGGTGGTCCGTGCCGCTGGTGTTGCGCGCGGTGACGGTGGTGACGCCCATGTCCTTGAAGGCGGCCAGCCAGTTTTCGAAGATGGGACGGCACATTTCGTTGCCTTGGAGGTAGATGCCGCGGATCTTGCCGGCGCCGTTGTCCACGTTGTAGTAGGCGGAGAGCTTGTCCCATTCGGGCAGCGTCTTCATGTTGGTGCGGTCGGCGAAGTGCTTGGTGACGTAGCCTCGGGAGCCCAGCAGGCCCTCTTCCTCGGCGTCCCACAGGCCGATGCGCACGGTGCGGTCGAGCTTGACGTTGAGCTTCTTGATGATGCGCATGACCTCCATCATGACGGCCGAACCGGTGCCGTTATCGGTGGCGCCGGTGCCGGAGTGCCAGGTGTCGAAGTGGCCGCCGATCATCACGACCTCGTCCTTGTGCTTGCCGGTGCCGGGGATTTCGGCCACGATGTTGAAGTTGTTCTGGCCGGGCTCGTACCACTGGTTCCGGATGTCGGCCTCGATCTTCACGGGGAACTTCTTGTCGAGCAGGCGGTAGAGGCGGTTGTAGTGCTCGGCGGTGACGGTGATGGTGGGGGGTGCGGGCTGATCCTTGGGGTTACGCGAGCCTCCGTTGGAGGTGACGTATGTGCCGAGGTCGTCGCGGCCGTTGCTGATGATGAGGCCAACTTTCTCTTCGCGCAGGAAGTCGCTGAGCTTGCGGCGGAACGCCATGATCTGCGCGAAGTTCATGGGCGGCTGGCCGGGGGCCTGCATGCGGCGGAACATGGGCGCGAGCTGAGCGGTGGCGATCGCAGCCAGGTCCTGGTCGGTGTAGCGGTGCCCGTCGGACTTCTCGTGGAGAGTGATTTCACGCGGCTGGTCCACCAGGACGATCTTGCCGGCGAGCTTGCCCTTCCACTTGGCGAGGTCCTCTTCCGTGCGCAGCGGCGCGATCATGGCTTCGCCGGAGATGGCGCCTTCGGTGGAGGAGGTCCATGCCTGCGGCGCGCCGATCAGCGGCATGTAAGCCGGTTCCGTCATGGCCACGGAGAACTTTTTGTTCTCCCAGCCTTTGCCGAACTCGCCCCATGTCTCCAGGCGGGCGTTGTCGATGCCCCATTCCTTCAAGGTCTTGACGGCCCAGTCAGCGCCGGTCTTGTAGCGGGGAGAGCCGGCCAGACGGGGGCCGTAAACGTCCGTCAGATAGAAAAGGTGATCCATCACCTTCGAATTCTGGATGGCCTCCTGCTTGATCTTGTAGATCATGTCGAGGTCGACCTTGTCTTGGGCGGCGGCCAGTGCGGCCACGGCCAGGAAAGCTGAGGCAAGTCTGAGGGTTGATTTCATACCAAGTTGTCCATTTATAGCCGGCCTACACTCCCGGCTAACAGTCTGTATCGACGCGCCTTGGACGGCTCTCGTTACTCTTGGCGTCAGGATTAAGGTCTCGAAGCGGATCTGGAACCCCTGGGCGGATCACTGCATCGAATTGACTAGAACCACCCTGCCAACTTCTCCGATTGCCACCTTCTCCTCTTTCGGTAGATAATGAGGGCACAGGATCCGCGGACTTGGGGTACTCGACCTCCCCACCCCTGCCGCGAGGAGTCATCTAGTGAAGCGTTCTTCGAACGACGAAACACTGCGCTGTTCTTTCTGCCACAAAAGCCAAGACGTTGTCGGGAAACTCATCTCCTCGCCGAGCGACTATCCGCGTGCCTACGTCTGCGACGAGTGCATTGCAGTCTGCAACTCCATTCTGGAGGACGACCGTCCCGAGAAGCCCTACGGGGTGTCGCAAAAGCTGCCTAAGCCGTTGGAATTGAAGGAATACCTGGACCAGTACGTCATCGGCCAGGACTCGGTGAAGAAAAAGCTGGCCGTGGCCGTCTACAACCACTACAAGCGGATTCAGATGAACCGCCAGCGGGTGGGCGAGGTGGAGGTGGCCAAGTCCAACATCCTCCTGATTGGCCCGACGGGCACCGGCAAGACGCTGCTGGCGCAGACGCTGGCACGTATCCTGGATGTGCCATTTGCGATTGTGGATGCCACGACGCTGACAGAGGCGGTCTATGTTGGCGAAGACGTGGAAAACATCATTCTCCGCCTGCTGCAGAACTCGGATTGGGACGTGCAGCGCTGCCAGACCGGCATCATCTATATCGATGAGATCGACAAGATTTCGCGCAAGGACGAGAACCCGTCGATCACGCGCGACGTGTCGGGGGAAGGGGTTCAGCAGGCCCTGTTGAAGATCCTGGAGGGTACGATCGCCAACGTTCCGCCGCAAGGCGGGCGCAAGCATCCGCACCAGGAGTTCACGCCCGTCGATACCACCAACATCCTGTTCATCTGTGGTGGAGCCTTCGTGGGCCTGGAGAAGATCATCGCCCGGCGCACGGGCAAGAAGACGCTGGGCTTCAAGTCCGAAGATGAGAAGCAGGAGCGCCTCAGCGTGCAGCACCGGGACATGAACCTGCTGGACAAGCTGCAGCCGGAAGACCTGATCCGCTACGGCTTTATTCCGGAGTTCATTGGCCGTATGCCGGTGGCGGCTGTGCTGGAGGACCTGGACCGGTCCGCGCTGGTGCAGATTCTGACGAAACCCAAGAACGCGATCAGCAAGCAGTATCAGAAACTGTTCGAGTACGAAAATGTTAGACTGAAGTTCAGCGACGACGCTTTGGACGCGATCGCTGAGCTCGCTCTCCAGAGGAAAGTCGGAGCCAGGGGCCTCCGGATGATTCTGGAAGAGCTCATGCTGGACCTGATGTACTATCTCCCCTCCTATAAGAAGGTGAAAGAGTTTGTAGTCACCCGGGAGATGGTGCTTTCGCAGAAGATCAACTGGTCCCTACTGGAAAAGGCCGGCTGATCGGCGCTTCCGGCCGCTGGCCGGCTCATTCGGTGCTCTTTGCCTGAAAGCTCCGGCCGGGCCTTTGGCGGTGTGCCTCGGCTCCAAGTCGCAATTATCTAACCAGACATTTCCCTCACATCACGATGAGCACTCCGAAAGAGAAGTCCGATACCCGGCGCCTTCCCATGATGCCGATCCGCGATGTGGTCATCTTTCCGCACATGATGACCCCGTTCGTGGTCGGCCGGGAATCGAGTGTCCGCGCCCTGGAAGAGGCGCTCGCGGGTGAGAAGAAGATCTTCCTGGCCACGCAGCACGACGCCGGGGTGGACGAGCCGCGGCCGTCCGACATTTTCCAGGTGGGAACGATCGCCAACATCGTGCAGTCGGTACGCATGCCCGACGGCAACATCAAGGTGCTGGTGGAAGGCGTCGAGCGCGGCAAGATCATGTCGGTCTCCGAGGAAGAAGGCTTCTTCCGCGCGCTGGTGCGGACGGTGCCGGTGAAAGTCGAGCCCGGGCCGGTGCTGGAAGCCCTGACCGCGCGCGTGACGTCGCTGTTCGAGCAGTACGTGAAGCTCAGCCAGAACGTGAACTACGAGACGATGATCGCCGCGATCCGCGTGGACGATCCGGGGAAGCTCGCCGACACGGTGGGCGCGAACCTGCAGCTCACGATCGAGGAAAAGCAGGAACTGCTGGAGATCTTCAGCCCGGTGGACCGCCTGACGCGGGTTGCCGACATGCTCGACATCGAGATCGAGAAGCTGAACGTGGACCGCAGCATCCAGGGGCGCGTGAAGCGCCAGATGGAAAAGGCGCAGAAAGAGTACTACCTCAACGAGAAGATCAAGGCGATCCAGAAGGAGTTGGGCCGCGGCGAGAAGTCGGAGTTCGACGAGCTGCGGAAGAAGATCGACCAGGCGGGGATGAGCGCCGACGCCAAGGAAAAGGCCATGGCGGAACTGCGCCGCCTGGAGCAGATGCCGCCGATGTCGGCCGAGTCCACCGTTTCCCGGAACTACCTGGACTGGATGCTGGCCGTGCCATGGAAGAAGAAGTCGAAGGAGATCCGCGACCTGCGGTTCGCCGAGGATGTGCTCAACTCCGACCACTACGGCCTGGAGAAGATCAAGGAGCGCATTCTCGAGTTCCTGGCGGTGCGGCGGCTGGTGAAAACACCCAAGGGGTCGATCCTGTGCTTCGTCGGGCCTCCGGGCGTCGGCAAGACGTCGCTGGGCATGAGCATCGCCAAGGCCACGGGGCGGAACTTCGTCCGGCTGTCGCTGGGCGGCGTGCGCGACGAGGCTGAGGTCCGCGGCCACCGGCGCACTTACATCGGCGCCCTACCCGGACAGATCCTGCAGATGATGAAGAAGGCGGGGACGCGCAACCCGGTCTTCATGCTCGATGAGATCGACAAGATGTCGACCGATTTTCGCGGCGACCCGTCGGCGGCGCTGCTCGAAGTGCTGGACCCCGAACAGAACTTCATGTTCCAGGACCACTACCTGGACGTGGAGTACGACCTGAGCGAAGTGTTCTTCATCGCCACGGCGAACGTGCTGCACACGATTCCGCCGGCGCTGCAGGATCGCATGGAGGTGATCCGGCTGTCGGGCTACACCGAGATCGAAAAGATGGAGATCGCGCGGCGGTTCCTGGTGCCGAAGCAAATGAAGGCCACGGGGCTGGAAGGCGAGAACCTGGAATTCCAGGACACCGGATTGCTGTCGCTGGTGCAGGGCTACACGCGCGAGGCGGGTGTCCGCAACCTGGAGCGCGAGATCGGCAACGTCTGCCGCAAAGTGGCCCGCAAGATCGTCATCGCGCAGTCCGCCGCCGAAGTGAAGGCGGAAGGCGGAGCAAAAGCGGAAGGGGACGGTGGCCAGGAAGCCGCGCCCGCGCCGGCATCGGTCTACCCGAAGGCCACCGTGGACGCCGGCAAAGTGGCCGAGTTGCTGGGCCCGGCCCGGTTCCGCGACCTCACCACCGAGAAGAAGCACGAGATCGGCCTGGCCACTGGGCTGGCGTGGACGGAAGTGGGCGGCCAGGTGCTGACCACGGAAGCCACCATCATGGAAGGCCGGGGCCGGCTGATGACCACCGGCAAGCTGGGCGACGTGATGCAGGAGTCCGCACAGGCGGCGATGAGCTTCGTGCGCTCGCGCGCGTCGATGCTGGGGTTGCCGCGGGACTTCTACCGCCACCTGGACATCCATATCCACGTGCCGGAAGGCGCTATCCCGAAGGACGGCCCCTCCGCCGGCATCACCATCGCCACCACGCTTTCTTCGGCGCTGACGCGTATGCCCGTGCGCGGCGATCTGGCCATGACCGGAGAGATCACGTTGCGCGGGCGCGTTTTGCCTATCGGCGGCGTTAAGGAGAAGTTGCTGGCGGCGCACCGGCACGGCATTTTTGAAGCCGTGCTGCCGCGCGATAATGAAAAGGATCTGACCGACGTCCCTGAAAACATCCGCAAAGAGATGAAGATCCACTTCGTCGATTGGATGGACGAAGTGTTGAAGATCGCGCTGGTCGGGGATCTCGAATCGCTGGCCTCCAGGCCTCCGGCGCATCCTCTCGAGGTCGTGCCCGAATTGCCTGCCGAGGAAAACCGGGCGCACTGAAGCCCGGTCAGAAAGGTTTTCGTTCCGCCGTGGTCACCCCGGCTCAGTTCCTGTTGAGCGCCACCGCTCCGGGCCAGTTCCCGCCTGAGGGCATGCCCGAAGTGGCGTTTCTCGGCCGGAGCAATGTCGGCAAGTCCACGCTGTTGAACACGCTGATCGGCAGGAAGCTGGCGTTCACGTCCAGCACGCCGGGCCGGACGCAAGCGGTGAATTTTTTCGAGATCGACCGGCGGATCAATTTCGTCGACCTGCCCGGTTACGGTTACGCCAAAGCCCCGAAGAGCGTCTCGCGGGGCTGGCAGGAGGTGATCGACAGCTACCTCCTGAGTCGAACGCGTTTGGCGCTGTGCATCCTGTTATTGGATTCGCGGCGCGGCTGGATGGACATTGACCTCCAGCTCAAAAAGTGGCTCGAGTTCCACCAGCGCCCCTTCGTTGTGGTGGCGACCAAGGTGGACAAGCTCAATCAGAAAGAGAAGAACGCGAGCCAGAAGGCGATCCGCGAGCACTATCCCTCCGGCAGCCTCCTCTGGTTCTCGGGCCTTTCCGGCCAAGGAGTGAAAGAGATTTGGCAAACGATCTGGAAAACAACGGCTCGGTGAGCCCCGACCCCGCCGCCGCGGACGCCTCCGCGGAATCGCGCCCGGCCGAGTCCCAAGCAAAGGAAGCACCCGTCTCCCGCCGCAAGGCGGAATCCAAGCCCAAGGTTGAGAACGGCGGCGCCCTCAAGGCCGAAAACAGCGCGCCGAAGGCCCAGGACGGCGAGCCCAAGCCGGCCGCGGAAGCTCCGGTTGCCGCCGCCGCACCCCCCGCCGCGCCCGCCAATCAGCAACCCGCCCAGGAGGAGGCTCCGCGGCAGGGCGCCCTGAACAAGCGCGGCAACCTCGACCTCGGCGAGCTGAAGGAGATGTCCATCGGGCGCCTGAACCAGATCGCGCGCGACCTGGAAATCAGCGGCGTGGCCGGAATGCGCAAGCAGGAATTGATCTTCAAGATCCTGCAGGCGCAGGCCGAGAAGGCCGGCCTGATCTTCTCCGAAGGCGTCATCGAGTGCCTGCCGGACGGCTTCGGCTTCCTGCGCGCGCCGGAGTACAACTACCTGCCCGGTCCCGACGACGTGTACGTCTCGCCGTCACAGATCCGTCGCTTCGACCTGCGCACCGGCGACACGGTGTCGGGCCAGATCCGTCCGCCGAAGGAAGGCGAGCGCTACTTCGCCCTCATCAAGGTGGACGCGATCAACTTCGAGCCGCCGGAGCAGTCCCGCAACAAAATCTTCTTCGACAACCTCACGCCGCTTTATCCGCTCGAGCGGATCAAGCAGGAAACGGTGAAGGACAACTTCACCGGGCGCGTGATGGACATGCTCACCCCGGTGGGCAAGGGCCAGCGCGGGCTGATCGTTTCCGCTCCCCGCACGGGCAAGACGATGATGCTGCAGGCGATCGCCCACTCCGTCACGGCCAACCACCCGGAGGTCGTGCTGATCGTTCTCCTGATCGACGAACGGCCGGAAGAAGTCACCGACATGCAGCGCTCGGTGAAGGGCGAAGTGATCAGCTCCACCTTCGACGAGCCGGCGCAGCGCCACGTGCAGGTGGCCGAGATGGTGATCGAAAAGGCCAAGCGGCTGGTGGAGCACAAGCGCGACGTCGTCATCCTGCTGGACTCCATCACGCGCCTGGCGCGCGCCTACAACACGGTTGTGCCGCCTTCGGGCAAGGTGCTGTCGGGCGGCGTGGACTCCAATGCGCTGCAGCGGCCGAAGCGCTTCTTCGGCGCGGCGCGCAACATCGAAGAGGGCGGCTCGCTGACCATCATCGCCACGGCTCTCATCGACACCGGCTCCCGCATGGACGACGTGATCTTCGAAGAGTTCAAGGGCACCGGCAACATGGAAATCCACCTCGACCGCAAGCTGGTGGACAAGCGCATCTTCCCGGCCATCGACATCAACCGCTCCGGCACGCGCAAGGACGAGCTTCTCATTCCGCGCGACGAGCTCAACCGCATTTGGGTGCTGCGCAAGGTGCTGGCGCCGCTGTCGCCGGTGGAGTCGGTCGAACTGCTGCTGGACAAGCTCGCCAAGACGCGCTCCAACGCCGAGTTCCTGGCGTCGATGTCGGCGTAAGCCGGGAGTTTCCGTTGACGAATAACACGGGGCCGCCGTTCTGGCGGCCCCGTTTGTATTTCCGTTTCGCTATGCCGCGGGGCTGCAAGTGGCGCGAACCAGGTCCATTTTTCGATCGCTGAGATATCCGTAGCGGTTGATCCAGACGCGGCCGCCGGAGGCGCTCCACGCCACGCGCAGGCGGGCCTGGAAATCGTCCGGCGGTCCGTAGCCGTGCGCCAGGGCGATGACGGGAACGCCGGCGCCGGCGGCCGTTTGGGCCTGCCGGATCTTGCGCTCCAGGGCTTGCGGCGAGACGGGATGAGGAACGTCCGGCTCCGGATAGGAGTAGCGCTCCACCGCGCCCAGCGGCCGCTCCGAGATGTCCATCAGCCGGACCAGGGCCGCGGCCAGCAGTTCGCTGGAAAGCCCCGGATTGGTCTTGCGCAACTCATCACCGTAGAAGCGCAGCATCATCGGCCAGTGCATCGTGTAGAGCTTCACGCTGATGGCGTTGGAATGTGCCGCCGCGCGGCGGTAGTCGAAGCCGGAGACAGATGTGAAGGGCGGCGGGAAGGCGTTGGGCACAAGCTCCTTCTCCCTGCCTCCGGCCCGTGTGAGAGCGGCCCGGAAGCCCCCCAGGAGTTCGTCCACGAGCATCGCCTTGAGCCGGCACAATCCGGCGAATCCGGGGCAGCCTGCGAACAGGCGCGCCAGGCCGAAGCGCCCACCGTCATCTTCCAGGATGAGTTCAAGGTCCCGGTTGGTGAGGGAGCCGCGAAGCCTTTGCCACTCCGCGAGTGCATCCTGCCGTAGACTCTCCGCGTTGAGGCCGAGCCGTGCTGCGGCTTGCCGCGCCGGCACGCTGAAATCGAGAAACAGCGAATCCGGCAGGTAGGGAGGATACTCCGGCCAGTCGGGGCGAATTCCGTCAATTTCCGGATACGCCCGGCACAGGTCGGTGATGAGGGCCTCCGAGTAGCGGCGGATGTGTTCGCTGGCCAGACTCCCGTTCCTGTCTACGCGGCGCACGGGCACGCGCCCGTCCGGCAGCCGAGGCTGATCCTCGGCTACGGCGCCGCCGAACTGCACGCGATAGCCGGGAGGAATCGCGGCCTGGAACTGAAGATAGAGCTTCAGCCCGGAGGACTTCGCCGTTCTGATGAAGTCACGCACGAGGGCGCCGCTTCTGCGTGTGAGGTCGCCGGGCGCGACGGGCTGATAGCGGAGCCCCTGGTAGACACGGCTGTCGGGCTCAAAGCTCGGCGCTGTGCGCACGAAGAGTTCGCGCATGCCCCACAAGGGGCGGTCGAGCAACCGCACGCCTCCGGCGCCCGCATCGTCGGGCGGTTCGCGTGAGCCGGTCTTCTCGCTCGCCGGCTCCATGACATAGGGCGAGGTGCAGACCGCCGTGGCCCCCATGCGCTGCAGCCTGCGCAGCACGCCGTCGATGCCTTCGGACTGAATGTACTCCGGCATCACCGTGACGCCGAGGAACCTGCCGGGCCGTGCTGGCGCAGCGATGGCAGCCGGCGAAGCGGCGGCGGAGAGGAGGAGCGATCGGCGCGTGAGCATCGGCTATTTGCGAAGGCCTTCGGTCAATTCGATGTAAGTGCCCCACGGGTCGGTGAGAAACGCGAGAGAGATGCCCAATGCGGGGATGGTGCGGTAGGGGATGTCGAACTTCACCCCCTGCGTCTCCAGTTTCTTTACGAACGCCTCCAGGCCGTTGACCTCGAAGCCGATATGGTCGAGGGCGCGGCCCTTGGTGGGTGCGGCGAGCTGGTCCGCCTTGGAGAACGTCAGGTTCACGCCGGGCAGGTCGGCGGCCTCGAAGTTGCCGCGCTTGCCGGGCTTCGCGCCGAACATCTTTACGTACCAGGACTTGGTCTCGTCCACGGCGCCGTCGTAGAAGTGGATGTGGTGGTTGGCCGCCGGCGCGCTCAGCGTCGTGTCCTCGATCAGCTCGATGCGCACTCCATCGGGACCGTTGAGGAACGCGGGCTTTTCGCTCTCCACGGAGATTCCATCGGCGCGCGCTTTGGCGAGGACGTCCTTGAGGTCGCGGACCTTGAGTCCGACGTGGCCGACAATCGAGCCGTTGGTGCCGCCGGAAGGTTCGCCCTTCTCCCACAGCACCACCAGGCCGGGTAGCGTGACGATGTCGCGCGTGCCGAGCTTGGATGGAGTTCCGCCCAGCACATCTACCCACAGGCGCCGGTGCGCGTCCAGGCTGGACGTTTTGAAATGCAGGTGGCCCATGGCCACGCCCGCCTCGTTCCCGGGCGGGAGTTGCGCCGGGAGCAGGCAGGAGGATGCCAGTAGGAGGAAAAGGGCGCGCTTCATGCGCACAGCCTATCACGCGCCCGTGGCATCATGATTCGCATGGCCCGCGTGGTTCTGATCCACTGGAATGCGGAAGAGGCCGAGGAGCGCATCGCCGCGCTGCGCAAGGCCGGCCACGATGCGTCGGTTTTCATCCCGCGGTCCAGCACTTCGCTGAAGACGCTGTGTCCCGACCCGCCCGACGCCATCCTGATCGACCTCGCCCGTCTGCCGGCGCAAGGCACGGCCGTGGCTATCGAGTTCCGGCGGCGCAAGGCCCTGCGCGGCGTGCCCCTGGTGTTTCTGGAAGGAGCGCCGGAAAAGGCCGCCCGCGCCCGCGAGTTGCTTCCCGACGCGACCTTCACCACCTGGCCCCGCGTCGCTGCCGCTCTGAAGAAAGCTCTGACTGCGCCGCCCCTTCCGCGGCCCACCGTTCCCGGCACGATGGCCGGCTACTCCGGCACGCCGCTTCCGAAAAAGCTGGGCATCAAGGCGGGCGCGCGCGTTCTGCTGATCGACGCGCCCGACGCCTTTGAGGAAACGCTGCATCCTCTGCCGGACGAGGTGGAGATCACGCGCACGGCATGCGGAACATTTTCGAGGGTCATGCTCTTTTCCGCCACGCGCGATGACCTGGTCCGGCACTTCGATTTCGCCGCGGCGCGAATCCAGCCGGAGGGGCACCTGTGGATTGCCTGGCCGAAGAAGGCCTCCCGGCTGGCGGCCGACCTGACGCAGGACTTCGTGCGCGCGTACGGGTTGGAGCGCCTATGGGTGGACTTCAAGATCTGTGCCATCGACGGCGACTGGTCCGGGCTCTGCTTCACGCGGCGCGAGAGCTAGAATTCGCAGTCCAATTCGAGCGCCGCCCGCAGGCGTGTGCGGTACTCGCGCTCGCTGATCTCCATGACGCCGAACTGCGCGAGGTGCTCGGTCCAGTACTGGACGTCGAGCAGCGCGAAGCCGCGCTCGCGCAGCCGCCGCACCAGGCAGGCCAGCGCGACCTTAGACATGTCGCGAACGTGGTGGAACTTCGATTCGGCGAAGAACGCGCCGCCAAGGTGCACGCCGTAGACGCCGCCGGCCAGTTGTCCTTCCACCCATACTTCCACGGAGTGCGCCTTGCCCGCGCGGTGCAGTTCTCCGTACACCTGCTTCAGTTCGGCGGTGATCCACACATCGGGGCGGGAGGCGCAGCCTTCGACGACGCCGGCGAAATCGCGGTCGAACGTCACTTCGAAGCGGCCGGCGCGGAGGGTTCTTTCCAGCGACCGGGAAACGTGGAAACGGTCCAGCGGCAGCACGCCGCGCCACTTGGGCCGGTGCCACGTGATGACCCTGCCGCCTTCGTGGCCCATGGGGAAGATGGCCTCGCGGTAGCCGGCCTCCACCAGGCCGGCGCTGAGCGTGGCGGTGACTTTGACGATGTCCGTCACGTTTCCACTCTCGCATAGCGTTCCGATCCCAGCTACAATGCGCCCATGAGGTTTTTTATCTGCCTGGCCGCCCTGGCCTTCTCTCTTTCCGCGGCCGATCTGCGCCTCGGCATCGTCGGCACCGACACTTCGCACGCGGTGGCCTTCGCCTCCATCCTCAACAACCCGGAGAGCAAGAACTACATTCCCGGCGCCCGCATCGTCGCCGCCTACAAAGGCGGCAGCGCCGACCTGCCGGAGTCGAGCGGGCGCGTGGAAAAGTACGCGGCCGAGCTGCAATCGAAGTACGGCGTGGAGATCGTTCCCGACATCGCCACCCTGATGACCAAGGTGGATGCCGTGCTGCTGGAAAGCGTGGATGGCCGCCCGCACCTGGCGCAGTTCCGCGAAATCGCCAAAGGCCACAAGCCCGTGTTCATCGACAAGCCGCTGGCCTCTACCCTGGCCGACGCTCGTGAAATCGCGCGCCTGGCCCGCGAAAACAACGTCAAGTGGTTTTCCTCCTCCTCCCTGCGCTACGGCGATGGCATGCCCGGGCTGCGCTTGCCGGGCCTGAGCGGCGTGATGGCCTGGGGCCCAGGGCCGCTCGAAGAGCACCATCAGTTGGACCTCACCTGGTACGGCATTCACACGGTGGAGATTCTCTACACGCTGATGGGCACGGGGTGTGAAGAGGTGACGCGCACCTTCGCGCCGGACGCCGAGGTGGTGACCGGACGCTGGAAAGACGGGCGCGTCGGAACCGTGCGTCTGAACCGCCCGTACTCTACGTTCGGCGTCACCGCCTTCTCACCGAAGGATATCCGCTCCAGCGGCAAGGAACTCAACTCCGGATACAAGAACCTGCTGGTCGAAATCGTGAAGTTTTTCCAGACGGGCGTGTCGCCGGTGAACGAGGCGGAAACGCTTGAAATCTTCGCCTTCATGGACGCCGCCCAGCGCAGCCGGGAGGCGGGCGGCGCTCCCGTCAAGCTGCGCTGAGACGACGTGCAAACGGACTTCGTTCTTTTCGGACCAGCTCATTTCGTCTTTCTGGCCTCGATCCCCGTCGCGGCCTTTCTGCTGACGCGGGCCGCCCGCGGCAACCCGGCGCGAGGACGGCTGATCCGTCTGGCGCTCGGCTGGTTTCTGCTGGTGAATGAACTGGTCTGGTACTCCTTCCGGATCATTACGGAAGGCGTGCGCTTCCCGGAAGGACTGCCGCTGAACCTCTGCGATCTGTCGCTGTGGCTCACCGTGGCGGCGTTGCTGACGCTGAACCGCTGGGCCTATGAGCCGGCCTGGTTCGCGGGCCAGGCGGGGGCGGCCATGGCGGTGCTCACCCCGGAGTTGTGGGCGCCGACATGGTCCTATCCGACGCTGTACTTCTTCACGGCGCACGGCGGGATCATCGCGGCCATGCTGTTCCTCGTCTTCAGCCGGCAGGCGCGGCCGGGGCCGAGCGCTTTCTGGCGGGGACTGCTGGTCCTTCACGTGTGGGCGGCCTTTGTCGGCGCCTTCAACCTCGTCTTCCGCACGAACTACATGTTCCTGTGCGAGAAGCCGTCGGCCGCCTCGCTGCTGGATTACATGGGGCCGTGGCCCTGGTACGTCGCCACCGGCGACGCGCTGGCCGTGATCCTCTTCCTGCTGCTGGCCTTGCCCTTCAGGCGGGCCGCCGTGACAGAATAGTCGCCGGACGTCATGCTTACCCGCATCTTATTCCTGGCCGCCCTGGCCTCCTCCGTTGTTGCGCAGAAGCCCTTCGTCGAGAAAGAGGACATCTTTCCTCTGGATGCGAAGCACAACCACGCCTCCTCGATTCTCTATCTGCCGAACGGCGAGCTGTTCGTCTGCTGGTACCGCGGCTCCGGCGAGCGCACCGCGGACGACGTGCGAGTGATGGCCGCGCGCAAAACCAAGGGCGCCAAGGCTTGGACGCCTCCTTTCGTTCTGGCCGACCAGCCCGGCTTCCCCGACACCAATCCCACCCTTTTCCTCGACCGTGACAAGCGCCTGTGGCTGCTCTGGCAGACCATCGTAGCCAACCGGTGGGAGACCGCCATCAACAACTACCGCATCGCGTCTTCCTACGGCCGGGCGGGCGTCCCGCACTGGGACCGCGCCGACGTGCTGCTGGTGAAGCCCGCGAACATCGCCGAACTCACCGCCGAATTCGCCGCCAAGTTCAAGGACACGCCGTACGCCGCCTACGCCAACAGGAAAGCCGAGCAGGCCCAGGACAAGTACTTTTCGCGCATGGGTTGGATGACGCGCGCACATCCGGTGCAGCTTGCCTCCGGGCGCATCCTGGTGGGGCTCTACTCCGACGGGTTCAGCTTCTCGCTGGTGGCCATCTCCGACGACAACGGGCTCACGTGGCACGCGTCCGCGCCCATCGTGGGCGGCGGGAACATCCAGCCGACGTTCGCGGTGAAGAAAGACGGCGCCATCGTGGCCTACATGCGCGACAACGGCCCGCCGCCGAAGCGGCTGCACATCAGCGTGTCGAAGGACAACGGTGAAACCTGGACGCCCGCGGAGGACACGGACATCCCGAATTCCGGCACGGGCCTTGAACTAATGAACCTGAAGGACGGCCGCTGGCTGATGATCAACAACGACACGGAGAAGGGCCGCCACTCGCTCGCGCTGACGATTTCCGGCGACGAAGGGAAGAGCTGGAAGTGGACGCGCCACCTGGAACTCGACACGCGCGCCGAGCGCGCCGGGTCCTTTCACTACCCTTCGATCGTGCAGGCGCCGGACGGAACCATCCACGCTTCCTACAGCGTGTTCCTGAACCACCTTCCCGAAGGCCAGCCGAAAAAGACTATCCGCCACGCTCATTTCAACCTCGCTTGGATAGAGCAAGGCGATCAGAAATAGGAGGTGCCGGCCATGCTGCGCCGCAACTTTCTCTCACTCCTGCCGGCAGCCGCCGCGGCTGCCCAGTCCCGCCGCCCGAACGTCGTCGTGATCCTGGCCGACGACCTGGGGTGGCACGACGTCAGCTACCACGGCAGCGAGATCCGTACGCCCAACATCGACCGGCTGGGCGCCCAGGGCGTGCGCTTCGAGCGCGCCTACTCATTTCCGCTCTGCTCGCCCACTCGCTCCGGGCTGATGACGGGCCGCTCGCCGATGCGGCTCGGCACCGGCTACACCGTGATCCGGCCCTGGTCCGACTACGGCATCCCCGTCACGGAGCGCTTCCTGCCGCAACCCTTCCGCGACGCGGGCTACCAGACCGCCATTACCGGCAAGTGGCACCTGGGACACGCCTACCGCAAGTTCCTGCCGAACGCGCGCGGCTTTGATCTCGCCTACGGCCACCTGAACGGCGCGCTCGACTACTTCACGCACGAGCGTGAGGGCGGCCTCGACTGGAACCGCAACGGCAAGAGCCGGCGCGAGAAGGGCTACACGACTTTCCTGCTGGGAGACGAGGCGTGCCGCTTCGTGAAGCAGCGGGACAAGTCGCGCCCGTTCTTCCTCTACGTACCCTTCAACGCGCCGCACGCGCCGCTGCAGGCGCCGACGGAGTTCCTGGAGCAGTACGCGCATATCGCCGACCCGAAGCGGCGGTCCTATGCGGCCATGACCGCCGCGATGGACCACATGGTGGGGAGGATCCTGGCGACACTGGACGACGAGAAGGTGGCGCGGGACACGCTGGTGCTGTTCTTCAGCGACAACGGCGGGCCCGTGCGGCAGGGCGCCACGAATACGCCGCTGCGCGGGGCCAAGGGGAGTTGCTTTGAAGGCGGCATCCGCGTGCCCGCGGCGATGCGCTTCCCCGGCCGGTTGCCGGCGGGCGCGGTGTCGCAGCAGGTGATGACGATGATGGACTACTTCCCGACTCTCACTGCCGCGGCGGGCGTCCCGACAGGACCGCACCAGCCCTTCGACGGCATGAACCTGTGGCCGGCCATCACCTCCGGCAAGCCGGTCGCTCGTGGGGAGATCTTCTTCTCCGTGCAGTCGGGCGCGAACGACCAGTACGCCATGCTGACGCCGGAATGGAAACTGGTGCGCACGGCGCCGCGCGACGGGCAGCCGCGGAACCTGCTGTTCCGCATCGCCGAGGATCCGAACGAGACCACCGATTTGAGCGGGCAGAATCCGCGGGTGGTGGCAGCGCTCGCCGGGAAGATCGAGCAATGGCGCAAGCTGCATCCGCGGGACGGAGTGCGCGACACGGGCCAGCCGGCGGGGTGGAAGGCTCCACCGCTGTGGGCGGAGGCCGCGAGAGAAGGGTGAGCGCGCGCCGCGGGCACCTGCGCCGTCTCCGCGGTGTCTCAATGCCCATGCGGGCGGTGCCGGCTCTCCTTCGTCAACAACCGCCGCCTGCGCTGCAATTTCGCCGGCTGTGGAAGTTGGAGTATCCCAACGACAATGACAATGGATCTCCGGCGGATGCGCCGCCGCCGGCGACGAGTGTCACGGAGCCAGGCGACGTGCCGCTGATCGGGAACTGGCCGCGGAACTGAAACGCACGGCGGCGGCCGAAGCGCCGAAGGCGTATT
>DAHVTI010000511.1 GCA_027324255.1 Bryobacterales bacterium
ACAGCCGGCTTCGACCTGCTGGATCTGCAGCCCTGGCTCGACCGGGCGTTGAAGACGCAGAACGACATCGAGTACCTCGACCTGCTGGTGGAATATGTGGCCAGCCTCAACGACGCCCACGACGTCGTCAGTTTCCCCTTCTCCTTCAGCGCCAACCTGGGCTTCTACGCCGACATTTACGACGGCAAGGTGCTCATCGATTACATCAGCCGTAGCACCCTGCCGGCCGCACAGTACCCGTTTGCCGTCGGCGACGAGCTGGTCTCCGTCGACGGCGCCGGCGTGGAGGAGTGGATCCAGAAGCTCACCCGTTACTCCATCGCCGCCAATCCGCGCTCCACCGCGCGTGTGGCCGCGGGAAGGATTACTTCGCGCTCTCAGTCGCGCATTCCCTGGGCAGACCGCATCGGCGACACCGCGGAAGTGGTGGTGCGGCGGGCCTCCGGCGAGCTGGAGACCTACACGATTCCATGGATCAAATTCGGGGTCTCCATCACTGAGATGGGTCCGGTGCTGTCGCCGACCGAACGGGCGGCGAAGGCGAACCGCGACCGGGAGGACTTCCTGCGCATGGAAGACAGCCTGGAGCCGTGGCAGAAACCGCTGGCCTACCTGCTGAACGCCAGCGTGCCGGAGGATTCGCGCGCCGTGCTCACCAACGGCGTCCGGCCCATTTTCGCGCTGCCCGAAGGTTTCGAATTCCGCATGGCGGGCAACTCCTCCGTGGACGCCTTCACCAGCGGCTCCTGGACGGCAGGCGGCCAGCGGATCGGCTTCCTACGCATCCCGACCATGAGCCCGTCCCTTGGCACCTCGGCGGCGCTGCAGCAGTTCGAACGCGAGATCGCGTGGATGGAAGAGAACACGGACGGCCTCGTCATCGACGTCATGCGCAACCCAGGCGGATCCGTGCTGTACGTGGAGCAGTTGTGCCAGCGGCTGATTCCCTACCCGTTCCGCAGCATCGGCTTCGAATTGCGCGCCACGGCCTCGGACGTCGCCAGTTTCGGCGCCACCGTGCAGGCCGCGAAAAACGCCGGCCTGCCCGACTACCTCGTGGCCGGCTACCAGGCGCGCTACAACGACGTGCTGGCCGCCTACCGGGAGATGCGAGGCCGCACCGGCCCCATCTCTCTGACGCAAGCCGGCCTGGAACTCGATCCGGCCCGAGTCGTCTACACGAAACCGCTGGTGGTGCTGGTGGACGAATTCTCCGGCTCTGGCGGCGACGCCTTTCCGGCCACGCTGCAGGACAACCAGCGGGCGCTGCTCGCCGGCTGGCGGACCATGGGCGCCGGCGGCAACGTGGTGGACTGGGACGCCACCAGCTACACCGAGGCTTTCACGCGCGTAACCCGCGCGCTGATGAACCGCAAGACGGACATCATCACTGCCGAGTATCCTCCCGCGCCCTACATCGAAAACATCGGCGTGCGGCCCGAGGTCGAGATCGACTACATGACCCGCGAAAACCTCATGAACGCCGGCCGCCCGTTCGTCGACGCCTTCACGTCGGCGGCGGTGGATTACATCAGCGGGCAGCGCGGCAACTAGGGCACGAACTGCGGGTGGCCTTGCCACACGCGCTGGTGCATCGCCTTGAGAAACGCCAGGCCTTCGGTGGCCAGTTGCTCCGGGCTGTCGGCCAGCTTGCGCCAGATGCAACAGAGCTTGGCCACGCTCTCGATGTCCGGGTTGAAGCTTTCGATGGTGATGCAGCCGTCGAAGCCCGTCTCATGCAGCGCGGTGAAGAACTCCTCCCACGGCATCAACCCGCGGCCCGGGATGCCGCGCTGGTTCTCGCAGGCGTGCACGTAGCCGATGTCGCGGCCGGTGGCGCGCACGGCGGCGCCGATGTGGTCTTCCTCGCGGATCATGTGGAACGTGTCGAGATGGACCTTCACGTTGGGCAGGCCCACGGTGCGAATGAAGCGCACCGCATCGGCGGCCGTGTTGATGAAGTGGGACTCGAAGCGGTTCACCGGTTCGATGCCGAGCACGAGGTGAGGATTGGTTTCCAGGGCGTAGGAGGCGATGGTGTGATAACCCTCCACACCCCAGTGCCACTCTTCCTCCGTCCGCATCTTGCCGGTGAGGTAGCCCCAGCCGCAGTAGATCATCCCGCCGAAGACCTCTGCGCCGGCTTCGTTGCTGAGGTCGATCAGCCGCTTCGAGAAATGGATGCCCCGGGCGCGGACCGACGGATCGGGGTCGATGATGTTGTACTCGACGGGCATGCCGTAGCCCATGTTCAAGGTGAGCCCGAGGTCCCGGGCGGCCCGCCGCGCCTTGGCGGCGGGAAAGTGGTCCGGATCGAAGGGGATGATTTCGACGGCGTCGAACCCGAGTGCCTTGCACTTGTCGAGCAGGGGCAGGTCGGATTCCACAAAAGTCTCGCGAAAGAGGAGGGAATGGATGCCGAACTTCATGGCGGTGCTCCTGGCAGTTCTGCCAGGAGCATCATACTGCGGCGCGGCGTCTAATCCAACCGTTTGCGGAAGCGCAGCGCGCTGACGAACAGGATGGAAACGCCAATCACCGCCAGCATGGCCATCTGAGGCCAGAGGATCTCGATGCCGATGCCCTTCAGGAAGATGCCGCGCACGATGTCCATGAAGTAGCGCAACGGATTCAGATAGGTGATCCACTGCACCGGCAGCGGCATATTCGCGATGGGGAAGTTGAAGCCGCTGAGGGTGAATGCCGGCATGAAGAAGAAGAACGTCGACATCATGGCCTGTTGCTGCGTTTCGCTGATGGTGCTCATGAAGAGCCCGATACCCAGGGTGGAGAGAATGAAGAGCGCGCTTGAGAACCCGAGCAGCAGGAAGTTGCCCCGCAGCGGCACGTGGAAGAGCAGCAGGGCGATGGCGGTCACCAGGATCATATCCACCATGCCGATGATCGCGAAGGGAATGGTCTTGCCGAGGATAAGCTCGATAGGGCGGATGGGCGTGACCATGATCTGCTCCATCGTGCCGAGCTCCTTTTCCCGCACGATGGAAAGCGCGGTGAGGAGGAGGGTGACCAGCGTGATGATGTTCACGACGACGCCGGGCACGAAATAGTTCCGGCTCTTCAGTTCCGGGTTAAACCAGACGCGGCGGACAGGCTGGACGCCCGGAATGCGAAGGAGCACGGGCCCGGCGGCCGTGCGGTCCACCAGCTTCTGCCGCTGCCGCTCGCCGAGAAGCTGCTGGTTGCGGCGCGCGATCACGGCGGAGGCATAATTGCCGATGATGGCGGCGGTGTTGGAATTCGAGCCGTCCAGCAGGATCTGCACCTCGGTCTGCTTGCCGGAACGGATATCGGAGGAGAAGCCGGGCGCGATGCGCACCACTGCCTGCACTTCGTTGCGGTCGAGCAGGGCCTGCGCAGCGGCCTCGCTGTCCGCCTGGTGGTCGATGGTGAATACGGGCGAGCCGTCGAAGGCGTGGCGGAGCTCGCGGCTTTCCGCGGTGCGGTCGAGATCCATCCAGCCGAGGCGCACGTGCTCGATGTCGAGGTTCACGGCGAAGCCGAACACGATGGTCTGGATGAGCGGCGGGCCGATGACGATGGCGCGCATGCGGGGCTCGCGCAGCGCCTGACGGAATTCCTTGCGGATGATCTGGAGAATTCGTTCCCACATAAGCGGAGACCTCACGCCATTTTCTGGCGCATTGTCCGGCTGGCCAAGGCGAAGACCAGCACGGCGTAGACGAACAGGAAGAGGATGTCTGCCCACAGAACGGAGACGCCAACCCCCTTCAGGAAGATGCCCTTCAGAAGGGCGACAAAGTAGCGCGCGGGCACGATGCGCGTGAACTGCTGGATGACGAAAGGCATGTCGGGAATCGCGAAGATGAAGCCGCTGAGGAGGAAAGCGGGCAGGAAACTCGAAATCAGCGCAACCTGGAAGGCGAGCAGTTGCGAGCGCGTAACGGTGGAGAGGAGGATGCCCCAGCACAGTGCGCCGAACAGGTACAGGGCGCTGGCGAAGATCAGCAGCAGGAGGCTGCCCCGCATCGGAACGCCGAAGACGCTCACGCCCAGGGCGAGGGCGATGGCCATGTCCGCCATGCCAAGCACAAAGTAAGCGGACAGCTTGCCCAGCAGCAGCTCCGTGGGGCGGACGGGTGTGGAGAGGAGCTGCTCCATGGTGCCGTTCTCCCATTCACGGGCAATGGTGAGCGACGTGAGCAGCGCGGCGATGATCATCAGGATGACGGCGATGAGTCCGGGGACGATGAAGTTCCGGCTCTTCAGTTCGTTGTTGTAGACGACGCGCACACGGGCGTCGATGGGCGGGGGCATCTTGCCCGCGCCGCGGCGGATGACCTGGCGCTCGCGCAGCTCGGAAGAGTAGGCCAGAACCAGCGCCTCGGCATAACCGGCGGCGATGGAGGCCGTGTTGGAGTCGCTGCCGTCGAATAGAAGCTGGACCTCGGCCACTTCGTTGCCGGCCACCTTGCGGGCGAAGTCACGCGGAATAACGACCCCGACCAGGGCCGTGCTGTTGTCGATGCGGCGGATGATCTCGCGGTAGTCGCCCTGGCGCTCGACGATGCTGAAGAAACGCGAGCCGCGGAAGCGCTCCACCACCTCGCGGCTTTGGGGCGAGCCGTCCTGGTCGTAAATCACGGTCGGGATGCGGTCCACGTCGAGAGTCAGGGCGTAGCCGAAGAGAATGAGCAGGAGGATGGGAACGCCCAGGGCCATGGCGAGACTGCGCCAGTCGCGGAGAATGTGCAGCCCTTCCTTGCGGAAAATCGCGGAGTAGCGGCGGAAGCTCATCGGGATTCGGCCTCCTCGTGCTCGATGCTGGCAATGAACACGTCGTTCATGGTGGCGCCGGGACCGTGTGAGGCCTTCAGCTCGGCAGGTGTGCCCAGGGCGATGGTGCGGCCCTTGTACATCAGCGCCAGGCGGTGGCAGTATTCGGCCTCCTCCATGTAGTGGGTGGAGACGAACACGGTGGTGCCGGATTCCGCCATGGCGTAGATCAGGTCCCAGAACTGCCTTCGGGCGATCGGATCCACGCCTGAGGTGGGCTCATCGAGGAACAGGATGGGCGGCTGGTGGAGAATTGCGCAACCGAGCGCCAGGCGTTGTTTCCAGCCGCCTGCCAGCAGCCTGGTCATAGTGTGCTCCTCGCCCTCGAGGCCGGCCATCTTCAACGCGTAGGCCTGGCGCAGTGGCCGCACGTTGCGCGGCACGCCGTAGACGCCGCTGAAGAACTCCAGGTTCTCTTCCACCGTGAGGTCGTCGTAGAGCGAGAACTTCTGCGACATGTAGCCGATGGATTTTTTTACCAGCTCGGGCTGCGTGGCGACGTTGAAACCGTGCACGCGGGCGGAGCCCTCCGTCGGCGCCAGCAGGCCGCAGAGGATACGGATTGTGGTGGACTTCCCTGCGCCGTTCGGGCCGAGAAAGCCGAAGATCTCGCCGCGCGCCACGTCGAGCGTGACGCGGTCCACAGCCACAAAGGAGTTGAAGCGCTTCACCAGCGACCGCACCTCCACGGCACTGCCGTTACGCGGCTGCATGGGACTCCTCCCGGCGGATGAAAGCGATGAAGACGTCCTCGAGCGCCGGCGCAAGGGGGAAGAGTTCCACACCCGTGGCGGCGGAGACCTCGGCGGCGCCGGCACCCTCGCGCAGGTAGACGTGCAGCGCGGCGCCGGCCGGCTCGGCGCCCAGCACTCCGGGATGGCCCAGCAGCGTGCTGCGGGCGGCGCGCAGGTCGGGCGCGCCGGCCCGAAAGCAGTACGGCGCCAGTTGCGACTTCAGCGCCTCGGGCGTGTCGCAGCGCACCAGCACGCCTTTGTGCATCAGGCCCACGCGGTCGCAGCGCTCCGCCTCGTCCAGGTAGGCGGTGGTCACGAAGACGGTCATGCCCCCCTTGGCCAGGCTGTAGAGGATCTCCCAGAAATCGC
>DAHVTI010000124.1 GCA_027324255.1 Bryobacterales bacterium
TCGTCGTCGCCGATCCGGCCGTCGCCGTTGGCGTCCGCCAGGACGTACACCGCCCCGTCCTTCACGCTGTCCGAAAGCAGGATCTCCCCGTTCGGTCCCTCCACCAGATAGCGCGGTTTGGCGAACCCGGAGGCGAATTCGCTCACCGTGAACCCGGCCGGCACGCGCAGCGCCACCCCTCCCGGCTGCGGAATGATCTTTGGCGCGTTCGAAGCCGACGGCGTGTGGTAGGGAGGCGGCAGCTTCGGCGGATCGCCGGCAAGAGCGGCCGGGGTTAGAACGGCCGTGAGTCCCAGGAACAGGCGGAAATACATTCGGATATTGTATCCGCACGTACGTCATGTTCGCCATGCGATGCGGTTCCGCCGGGACACGGACGGAGAAACCGAGGCCCGCGGTCTTCGATTTGATACATGGAGCGGAAGGGAATCCGCGCTTCCCGAGAGGGGCTTCAGGAAAGCAGGTCGAGCGACTGCAGCCGGCGGTACAGGTTCCGCTCGCTGATGCCCAGGATTCGCGCCGCCTGGCCGCGGTGCCCGGAAGTAGCCAGCAGAACCTTCCGGATGTGGGACCTTTCCAATTCCTCCAGCGTGAGCAGTCTCTCGCTGGCCGCGGCCGGCTGAGCCGCATGGGCGCGCTCACCTCCACGGATGGCCGGCGGCAGGTGATCGGGCAGGATCTCCACACCTTCGCAGACGACCATCGCCGCTTCCACCGCATGCAGCAATTCGCGCACGTTACCCGGCCAGGGGTGGCTCCGCAGAAACCGCAGCGCGGCAGGGCCGATGCGCTTTGAGCTCCCGAAACGCTCGTTCATCACTTCCACGAAGTGGCGGGCGAGCAGTTCGATGTCCGAGCCCCGTTCGCGTAGCGCCGGTAGTTGGATCGTGATGGTGCTCATCCGGTAGTACAGGTCCTCCCGGAAAAGCCCCTGGCGGACCATCGACCGGAGATCGCGGTTGGTGGCTGCCAGCACCCGTACATCCACGTGAACCTCCGTAGTGCCGC
Organism: Bryobacterales bacterium; assembly: GCA_027324255.1. Taxonomy (GTDB): domain Bacteria; phylum Acidobacteriota; class Terriglobia; order Bryobacterales; family Bryobacteraceae; genus Paludibaculum. The sequence continues at coordinate 1,009 of DAHVTI010000124.1, forward strand.
CCACGTGCCGGAAGGTCGCGGCATCCAGCACGCGCAGGAGCTTCGTCTGGGTGGGCGGGCTGACTTCGCCGATCTCGTCCAGGAAAATCGTGCCACCGTTGGCCACCTCGAACAGTCCGGGCTTCGCGCGCTCCGCGCCGGTGAATGAGCCGCGTTCGTGGCCGAAGAGCTCGCTCTGCAGCAGGCTCTCCTGCAGCGCCGCGCACTCCACCACCACGAAGGGCTTGTTGCGGCGCGCGCTGCGCGCGTGAATCAGCTTGGCGACGCGTTCCTTGCCGGAGCCGGTTTCGCCCGTGATCAGCACGGTGGAGTCGCTCGGCGAAACGAGATCGATTAGGTGGAGCAGCTCCTGGAATTCGGGACTCTCGCCCACGAAGGAGTTGCCCAGGTCCGGAGGAGTCAGCCCCCGCTCCAGCAGGCTGGCGCGGCGGCGAAGGCCGCGGTTTTCCAGCGCCCGCTGAATGCGGATCTGCAGTTCGTCCAGCGCGCACGGCTTCAGCACGTAGTCGAATGCGCCCAGGCGGACCGACTCAATGGCCGTGTCGATGGAGCCGTGGCCGGTGAGCATGATGACCTCTGCCGCGTGCGGCAGCTCGCGCAGTCCCTTCAACACCTGGAGCCCGTCCATACCCGGCATCTGCAGGTCCAGCAGCACCACCTCGGGCTCCAGGTCAGGCGCCACCTTGAGCGCCTCCTCTCCGCAGGCGGCGGCGGAGATGTTGAAGCCCAGGCGCCCCAATTCGCCGGCCATCACGTGCCGGAACGCGAAGTCGTCGTCCACCAGAAGAATGACCGGCGGATTCTTCAACGTGCGGCCTCCTGAACCAGGGCGGGGACGAAAACGGGAAGAGCGATTTCGAATGTCGATCCGCTTCCCGCAACGCTCTCCACGGAGATGTCGCCGCCCCACCGGCGGACGAAATTGAGCGACAGGAACAGGCCGAGCCCCGTGCCACCTTTGCGCAGCCCGTAGAAAGGCTCGAAGATGCGCTTCAGGTAGTCGGATGGGATGCCGCATCCGTCGTCGGAAATGCGAATGCGTGCCATATCGCCTGAGCTGATGGCCACCGTCACCCTTCCGCCTGGCTGGCACGCCTGGATCGCATTCAGCATCAGGTTGACCAGGGCGTGATGGAGATCGGATTCGTCCGCACGGACGCGTACTTCGCTGTCAGGCTCACGCACCGTGATGCTCACGGAGTGCCCCCGGGCAGTCGGCTCGATCAGGCGCCGCACCGCCTCCGCCGCCGCCCGGATTTCGACGACGTCTCCAGGCGACCGCTGGCCGCGCGACATCCGCAGAAAATGCTGCGTAATGCTCCGGCACCGCAGTATCTGGTCTCTTCCAATCGCGGCGTTCTCGCGCACCCGGCAGGCATCCATCGGCTGCCCACTGCCCTCGGGCACCTCGCGCAGGATCCCCTCGAGGCACGTCAGCACCGTTGCCAGCGGCGTGTTCAGCTCATGCGAAAATCCGGATGCCAGGAGCCCGAGCGAGGCGAGGCGGTGCGACTCCGCCATGTGGGCCTCCGCCGCGCGCCGCTCGGATATGTCCCGCCAAACCTCCACCACCTGGCGCAGCTTCCCGGCGGAATCGAGCACCGGCGAGGCGTGGATCTCCTCCCACACCGTGACGCCGTCCGGAGTGCACCTCTCGCAGATGCGCACCTGCCGCGCCCCGCTCCGCAGGCACGCCAGCGAGGGGCAGTCCGCCAGACCGCAGCGGCCCGGCGCCGAGCCCGCGCAGCAGCAGCCGAGCACCTGCTCGCGCGACTGCCCGGCGCGTTTCAGGAACGCATCGTTCGCGGCAATGATCTTCCGCTGATCGTCCAGCACCACGATGCCGTCGTCCACACTGTTGATCACCGTTTCCAGCCGCTCCCTCTGGTTGTTCACCTCCCGCACCAGCCCGGTCAGCGAATCGGCCATCGTATTAAATTCCCGCGCCAGCCAGGAAAGCGTATCGGAGCCTTCGATGGGAATCCGCCGGTCGAGATCGCCCGCGGCCACCAGGCGCGCCGTTGTCTCCAGCCGCTGCAGCCGGCGCAGGACGAAAATCCGGAACACGAGCCCGATCCCTCCGACCAGAAGGAGAGTGAGGGCGCCCGTGATCAGGGTGAGCCAGCGCAGGTCCCGCCGCATCGCCGCACGGATCTCGCCGGCGTCGCGGTCCAGGATGAGAATGCCGTTGATCTGGTGCGACGGCTCGTGGCACCCGTGGCATGCCGCCCGGTTCCGGATCGGCACCACCGTCCGCAGCAGCGTGCCGTTCCGCGACTCGATCACCCGGCTCGATCCGCGCTGCGCCGGCGGCAGCCGGTGGCATGCCTGGCACGTGGAGGAGTTCATCTCCAGGTCCGTGGCCGGCTCATCCGGACGGCTGGTGTAACGCCGCACTCCGTGCCGGTCCAGAATCACCACGCGCTCCACGCCGGGCTGCTGCCCGAAGCTCGCCACCATGCGCGAAATCAGGCTCCGGTCGTTTTCGATCATCTGGTGCTCCAGCGCGATGCGGATCAGTTCCGCATCGGCCAGTGCGCCCGAGCGCGCCGCCTCCATCAGTGCGTCGGAATGGTGGACGGAATAGATGTAGGCGCCGGAGACGCACGCCACGACGACAGCGGCGGTGATGCCCGCCGACAGCCCCACAGTCATACTGGCGATGCGGAATCTCATGCACTCGCCCCTCTGAGCCCCAGGAATCATGGCAGAAACTTCGAGATTCGTCAATATCCTGTCAACCCTCCGTTCTTGTCATGACAAAACGTCATGACCCGCCTTCCGCCGCGGCCGGACATGCCGCAAACAAAGGAAGATTCACGGGGCCGGGGATTGGCATGCAACGTGCCACTGCATGGGGCCAGAAAGGGAGAGAGCCATGGAAATGTTTTTGATGGCCGTTTGTATCAGCCTGTTCGGCCTTGCCGTCACGGCTGCCGCGTTCGGCGCTGCCACCCAGCGCGAACAGATGCAGGAGGATGCCCTGCCAGAGCGTGAGACGGCGGCCAAGGTCGTGCCTGCCCACTTTTTCGCGGAAGACATTGTGGTGCCCGCGCAGCCCATGCCCAAGGTGCCGATCGAAGCGCTCCTCCTCCAGATCGACAGCCACGTTCGCCTGGAGCACGCCGCGGCGGAATCGTTCCTGCAGTATCCGACCACGGCGCTGCTGCACAGCCGGACCTGTTCCCCCCTGGTCCACTGAGAAAGGAGATTGAGAATGTTTGACCAGCGAGCTGAACTCTTCAACGGACTCTCCGCCCAGCAGCACGACGAGATCCTCGATTTGGGCGCGCTGATGGCCTTGCCCAGCGGCTCTGTCCTGTTTGACCTGGGAGCGCGGGCGGAGCACCTCTACGTCGTATTAAGAGGCAGGATCAGACTCACCCTGCCCATGCAGATCCGGGGCCGTGACGAGGACGTGCTCGTGGAGGAGAGCGGCCCCGGTGAGACTATCGGCTGGTCTGCGCTGATCCCGCCGTGCCGTTACACCCTGAAGGCGACGGCCCCGCTCGAAACGGAGGTGCTGGCGCTGCCGCGCGAGGCGCTGCGCAGCTACTTCGCCGCGAATCCCGCCACCGGCGCCGCGGTCACCCAGAACGTTGCCACCCTCATCGGCCGGCGTCTGCAGCTCTTTCAAGCCATGTGGCTGCGGGAGATGCAGCGGATGGTCGAACTGCGCTGCGCCTGAGGACGGGAGGGAGAGATGAGGCTGACTACTCTCGCCGCCCTCGGCCTGGCGGCGGCCGCGCTCGGGCCGGCCGCCGACCCGCCTTCCGCGGCTCCTGCGCCGCACAAGCGCACCGAAGAGCGCCTGGAAGTGCCGCCGCCGCCTTTCACGGAGGGGCTCTTCCCCTGCACCACCTGCCATGAGGGCATGCCCGTCAATCGCACCCGCCGCGTTCTCAAGGATATGCACGACGACATTGTCCTGAAGCACGACGAGGAACATCGCTGGTGCCTCGACTGCCACGACGCCACCAACCGCGACAGGCTCCACCTGGCCAGCGGCGCCCCGGTCTCTTTCGAGGAATCCTACCTGCTCTGCGGCCAGTGCCACGGCGAGAAGCTGAGGGACTGGCGCGCCGGCGTGCACGGGCGCAGGACCGGCAGTTGGAACGGCCCCAAGCGCTATCTCCTGTGCGCGCACTGCCACAACCCGCATCAGCCCCGGTTCCGCGCGCTGGCGCCCAAGCCGGCGCCCCTGCCGCCAAGCCGCGCCGCGAGGTAGACGGAGAGGACACCCGCATCATGACCACCCCGGAAAAACCCAAAGTCTCCCGCCGCCTCTTCGCCGCCAGCGGCGCCTCCGCCGCCGCCTGGGTCCTCACTGCGTGCGGCCCCAGACGTCTGCACGAAGTGCCTCGGGACCGCCTCCGCGTAGCCATCCGGGAGATGGAGCGCAAATACTCGCAGCAGGCTGGGAAGGAGGTCAAGGTCTCCGATGCCGGGGCGCTGCCCGGCGTCGAGTTCGCCTACGCGCTCGACATCTCGCGTTGCATCGGCTGCCGCAGGTGTGTCTATGCCTGCGTCGAGGAGAATAACCAGTCGCGAAACCCCCAGTTGCACTGGATCAAAGTGCTCTCGATGGAGAAGGAGAAAGGCGTCGATTTTTCACACGCCGACCCTTATTACCATCCAGCCACCGTCCCGGAGGAAGGCCACTTCTACGTGCCGGTCGCCTGCCAGCAGTGCAAGAATCCACCCTGCACCAAGGTCTGCCCCACTGGAGCCACCTGGACCGAGCCCGACGGCATCGTCGTCATCGACTACGACTGGTGCATCGGCTGCCGTTATTGCATGGCCGCCTGCCCCTACGGCGCGCGGCATTTCAACTGGGCCGAGCCGGTGCTGCCGGCCGACGCCGTCAATACCGATACGCACTACCTCGGGAACCGCCCCAGGCCGAAAGGCGTGGTGGAGAAGTGCACCTTCTGTATTCAGAGGACCCGCGCCGGCAAGTACCCGGCCTGCGTGGACGTCTGTCCGGCCGGCGCCCGGAAGTTCGGCAACCTGCTCGACAAGGACAGCGAGATCCGCTACATCATCGAGCACAAGCGCGTCCTGGTTTTGAAGGAAGAGCTGAACACCGTCCCCAGGTTTTTCTATTTCTACGCCACGTGAGGATATCGTGCAGACCATCCTGCTTTTTTCCCGATTCACGCGCGGCAGCGCGAAACTAATCCTGCGGGGCCCGCGCAGCTACTGGGTGTGGCTGGCGTTCCTCGCCTTCCTGATCGTCTCCGGCCTGTTCGCCTACACCGCTCAGGTTCAGACCGGCCTCGCGCTGAGCGCCATGCGCGACCAGGTGAGCTGGGGATTCTACATCGGCAACTTCACCTTCCTCGTGGGCGTGGCCGCGGCCGCGGTCATCCTCGTCATTCCCGCCTACGTCTACGACTGGAAGCCGATCCGCGAAATCGTCATCTACGGAGAGCTGCTCGCCATCAGCGCCATCGTTATGTGCCTCCTGTTCGTCCTCGTCGACATCGGCCGTCCGGATCGCTTCTGGCACCTCATTCCGCCCTTCGGGTACCTCAACTTCCCGCAGTCCATCCTCGCCTGGGACGTCCTGGTGCTGAACCTCTATTTCGTCATCAACTTCGTGGTGGCGACACACATTCTGTACCGCGCTTTTCATGGCCGGAAGTATGCGAAGCGCCTCGTGGTCCCGCTGGTCCTGCTCTCCATTCCGATGGCAGTGGGTATCCACACCGTCACCGCATTTCTCTACAATGGGCTGGCCGCCAGGCCCTATTGGAATTCCTCGATCCTCGCTCCGCAGTTCCTCGCCTCGGCCTTCTGCTCGGGGCCGGCCATCCTGCTGGTGGTCCTGCAACTCCTGCGCCGGTTCACGCGCTTCGAAATCCAGGACCAGGCCATCTGGAAGATCGCCGAGCTGATGGCCTATGCCATGTTCCTCAACCTGTTCCTCCACGGAGCCGAGGCGTTCAAGGAATTCTACTCGGATACCGAACACCTGCTCTACACGAAGTACTGGTATACCGGGCTGGGAGATCACCGCACCCTCGTGCCCTATGCCTGGTCGGCCGTGGCGCTGAACGTCGTCGCGTTTGCCCTGTTCATCGTGCCCGCCGCGCGCCGTCACTGGCTGACGCTGAACATCGGCTGCCTCGCCACCTATGCCGGCGTCTACATCGAGAAGGGCATGGGGCTGATCATCCCCGGGCTGACGCCTGACACGCTCGGCGAGATCTACGAGTATTACCCCACCCTCACCGAGTTGCGAGTGGCCGCCGGCATCTTCGCGCTAGGTTTCCTCATCTTCACCTTGATGCTCAAGGTGGCCGTGCCCATCTCGCTGGGCGAATTCATGCGCCGGGAGAGTCAGCAGGAGCTGTTGGACCCGGTGACGCAGCGGGGCTGAGATCCTCGCGCGGTTTGAGGAAGAGCGCCCGCCGGTCGAGCCGGATGGCCTTGATCACCACCACCCGACTCCCGCCCGGCCCGCTGCCGAATCGTAGATCGCCTCGGCAGTTGCGCGGCCTTGCCCGGCCGCGGCGGCAATTCGATCGGGGCGGGTTCACCGCGCTTTCTCTCCCCACCCCGTGGCTGCTACAGCCCAAGGCTGCGCAGATAATCGCGGAAGGCGCCGCCCAGGTCCTGCCGCTTCAGCGCGAACTCCACCGTCGCCTGCAGGAAGCCCAGCTTGTCGCCGGCGTCGAAGCGCTTCCCCTCGAACTTCACGCCGTAGATCGGCCGCGACCGCAGCAGGTGGCGCAAGCCGTCCGTCAGTTGGATCTCTCCGCCGCGGCCCGGCGGCGTCGTTTCGATCGCGTCGAACACCTCCGGCGTCAGGATGTAGCGGCCGATAATCGCCAGGTTCGACGGCGCATCCTCCGCTTTCGGCTTCTCCACCAGGTCGTGCACGCGGAATACCGTCCCACTCTCGCCGTGGCTCACCGGCTCCGCCGCCACCACGCCGTAGGCCGAAATCGCCTCCCGCGGCACCTCCATCAGCGCCAGCACGGAGCAGCCGTAGAAGTCGTAGACGTCCAGCAGTTGCCGCAGGCATGGCACCGGCGCGTCGATCACGTCGTCGGACAGCACCGCCGCAAACGGCTCCGGACCCACCAGGTCCTTGGCCCGCAGAATCGCGTGGCCCAACCCCAGCGCCTCCTTCTGCCGCACATAGGCCACGTCGATCATGTCCGAAATCTGCCGCACCGCCTGCAAGGTTTCCGTCTTCTGCCGCAACTCCAGCAGGTGTTCCAGCTCGAACGACACGTCGAAATGGTCCTCGATCGCCGACTTGCCCCGCCCGGTGACGATCACGATGTTGTGTATCCCCGACTGGATCGCTTCTTCAATGCCGTACTGGATCAGCGGCTTGTCCACCAGCGGCAGCATCTCCTTGGGCATGGCCTTGGTGGCGGGCAGAAACCGGGTGCCGAGTCCGGCCGCCGGAAACACGGCTTTGCGAACCTTCGGAATCATGCTCCCTATTGTAAGCAAGCCGACTTGATGATCCTATTCGGAATTCAGTGGGATTCAGGGCAGAATAGGCTGTATGGACGCCGATCCGAAATCCGGCATGGCTCGCGAGCTGTTCGAGCGCGCCTGCCAGCTCCAGGCCCAAGGGGACCTCGAGCTGGCCGTCGATCTCTACCGCCGCTCCATCGCCCTCTCGCCCAGCGCCGAGGCCCACTCCAACCTCGGCTGCGTCTACCGCCAGCAGGGGCGGCTCGAGGACGCCATCTCCGAATGCCGCCGCGCCATCGCAGTCGACCCCGCCCTCGGCAACCCCTACAACGACATCGGCGCCTGCCTCATCGAGCTCGAACGGCCCGGGGAGGCCATCCCCTGGCTCGAGCAGGCCGCCGCCGCCCGGCGTTACGCCGCCTACCACTTCCCCTGGTACAATCTCGGACGCGCCTATGCCGCCCTCGAGTTGTTTTCGAAGGCCCGCGACTGCTTCGCCCACGCGCTCGACATCGAGCCTGATTACCAGCCCGCCGCCGAAGCCCTCGAGAAGGTCCGCCGCCTCGTCCAGTGAGGCGCCCGGATCCCCGCAAACGGCCAGAAATTACCGAAATTGCTGCACTTTGCGGCTCTATGCTATGCTCGGAGCAACTCAAACCCGGGTCGTAGACTCGTTAGATATAGAGAGGGGTAACTCATGGCTTACGTGATCGCCGAACCTTGTATCGGGACCAAAGATACCGCCTGCGTCGACGCTTGCCCGGTGGATTGCATCCACCCCAAGAAGGATGAGCCGAAGTTCGCCGAGGTGGAACTGCTCTACATCGATCCTGTCGAATGCATCGACTGCGGAGCCTGCGTGCCGGTCTGTCCGGTCAGCGCCATCTTTGCTCTCGACGACCTGCCTGAAAAGTGGGCCGAATACGCCCAGAAGAACGCCGAGTTCTACGGGCGCTGATCTCGCCGGCAAACTCCGGCCGACATTTCAGGGCTGCCGCTCTTCGCGGCGGCCCTTTCTGCATTCGGGGGATCCGCTCAGAGGATCGGGTAGGGCGACAGACGGATGCCCTCCTCCTGGACCGCCGCCACCACGCGCCCGTCCGTCAACGCTCTCAGTTCCGCCTCCCGGCTCTCCCTCAGACGCGTCGCCGCGCCCCGCAGCTCTTCCGTGCAGAACCCCGGGTGCGTCATGAACTCCGTCGTGCCAGCCGGCAGGCGCCGCAAAAGGTGCAGCACATCCTCCGCGCTGTACCGCCCGGTGAGCTGAAAGCCCGCGAAGTGGTCCGTCGTGCGGCAGCCGCGGGCTGCCAGTTGCCGGTGGAAGCGGCCGCGCAGCGACGACATCGCCCGGCTCACCGCCCGCACCTTCCACGGCGCCCCGGCCGGCGAGCCCATCAGCGGCAGGTCCATCGGGCGCCGTACCCAGGCAACGCCGAACTCCTCGCCCAGCCGCGCCACCGCTTCCAGCACCGGCGGCAGCAGGTGCGTGTGCTTGTGCGTGTCCAGGTGCGTCGGCCGGATGCCCGCCTCCACAATGCGCAGCATCTGGGCGCGCAGCTCGGCGTAAGGGTCCATCCGGCGCAGCGCCAGCGCCCGGATCAGCTCCGGCACCGTCCGCGGCAGCGGGCGCCCGGTCACCAGCGAGTGCCCCTGCACCAGCACGAAGTGCACCCCGATGTCGAGCGACGGGTGCTCGCGCGCCAACTCCAGCGCATCGTCGAAGGCCGCGCCGTTGGCCATCAGCGTGGTCGAGGTCAGAATCCCCCGCGTGTGCGCCTCCACGATGCCCCGGTTCACGTCGCGCGTGAAGCCGAAATCGTCCGCGTTGACGGCGAGGATGCGGGCCGCGGCCATCAGAAGAGCTTCAGTTGGATGGTGAGGAACTTCTTCGGATTGGCCCGGAAATCCTTCATCAGCCCGTTCATCTGCGCCGAGGTCGCCGCCAGGTTCTCGTATAGCGCCGGGTTGGTCATCAACTGCCCCAGGGTGCCCTGCCCGGAGTTCACCCGGTCGATGGTCGCGTTCACGCGGTCCAGTGTGGCCACCAGCCGCGTGTGCAGCGCCTCGTCCTTCAGGAGCTTGCCGGCCGTGCCCTTGCCCGCGTTCAGGTCCGCCACCAGCATCCGGATCTCGGTGGAGGACTTCCGCAGTTCGTCGTACAGCGCAGGGTCCTTCAGGAGCTTGCCGGCCGTGCCTTCGCCCTTCTCCAGGCCCGCCGCCACAGCGTCCACGCGCGCCAGCGTCTTCCGCAGTTCGTTGTAGAGGCTTTCGTCATAGAGCAGGTGGCCGATGGTGCCCTTGCCCTCCCGCACCGCGCCCGTCACCGCCTGGATGTCGCCCAGGGCGTTATTGACCCGCGAGTAGAGCTGCTCGTCGTACAGCAGCTTCCCGATGCTGCCGCGGCCCGACTCCACCTGCGCCACCACCTTGTCGATGCGCGCCAGGATCGACTGCAGCGACTCGAGCAGCGGCATGGCGGACTGGACCACTTCGAGGAAGTCCTTCTCGTCCTTCGCCCGCAGCGTGCCGCCGCTCCGGATGGCCGTGGGGCTGGTCCCGCGCCGGATGTTCAGGAACTTCGAGCCCAGCACGTTTTCGGCCGAGAAGCCGATGATCGAGTCGTCCGGGATCTGCTTCAGGTACCTGCTCTCCACCGCCATCGTCATCCGGATCGCGCGGTTGTTGTCCTTGTCCCCGGTGATCTCGATGCGCGTCACCTTGCCGATCAGGATTCCGTTCAGCCGCACGCTGGAGCCTTCGGTCAGCGCGGCCGAGTCCAGCATGTAGGTGTAGAGCGTGGCGCGCTCCTCGAACGGGTTCTCCGCCCCCGTCATCAGCAAGATCAGGACGGCCAACAGCGCAAGGGCCACCATCGACATGATGCCCACGCGCAGTTGAGACCAGGCCACCTTATGAGATGCAGGCATGTCTATTTCTCCCTAGCTTGCCATGAAAGCCGGCGTCGTGCTCAGCGGCTGGCGAACTTGGCGACATAGGCGTCGGGGCAATTGTCGAATTCATCGGGGGATCCCAGAAAAGCAATGCGTCCCTCCTGCAGAACCAGGTAGCGCGTGCGCGTCGATTCCCGCGCCGCCGGCGCCAGCCGGCCGCTCGCGGCGTCGAAGCGGTAGCGGTCCAGAATGTCTCCGTCCTGGTGGCGGTGAGTCACCATCACCGTGGTCGCTCCGCGCACGTCGCGGCCCTTGGCGATCAGCGCCATGATGGTGTTCGCCGTGATCGGGTCCAGCCCCGCCGTCGGCGAGTCGTAGATCATCAGCTCGGGCTGCGTGACGATGGCCCGCGCGATGCCCACGCGCCGCCGCATGCCGCCCGACAGCTCGCTCGGAAACCGCGCCAGCGTGTGGCCCAGCTCCACGAAATCGAGCGACCGCTCCACGCGGTCGCGCACCTGCTCCAGCGGTACGCGCAGCAGCCGCTGGTTCAGCAGCGGGTAGGCCACGTTTTCCTCGATCGTCAGCGAGTCGAACAGGCCGCCTTCCTGGAACAGCACGCCGATGCGCGAGCGCACGTCGTACCAGTCGCGCTCGTCCAGTTCCTGCACCTCCCGGCCGAACAGCCGGATGCGCCCGCCCGTCGGCCGCAGCAGGCCCAGCGAGAGCTTCAGCAGCAGCGTCTTGCCGCTGGCCGCGGCGCCCTGGATCACCAGCGTCTCGCCGCGCCGCAGCTCGAACGAAATGTCCTGGAGCAGCGGTCCCTCGCCGAATCCGAACGAGACGGACTCGAACGCCATGACGACGGGACTGGAATCGGTCGCGCTCATGGCATCACATAGATGTGAAGATGCGGCCGATGATGAAGGTCAGCACTACCACCCACACCGACGCCACGACCACGGCCTGCGTCGTGGACCGCCCCACGCCCTGCGTCCCGCCCGTCGTCTGCATGCCGTAATAGCAGCCCACAAGGGAAAGTACGATGGCGAAGCAGAAAGGTTTCAGCAATCCCTGGGCGATGTCGTTGTACTCGATGGCCCGCCACGCGCTCTCCCAGTACTGCGGGCCCTGCGTGAGATGCAGCATCTGGCAGGCCACGATGTAGCCGCCCACCAGGCCCAGGAAGTCCGCCAGGATGGTGAGCAGCGGCAGCACGAAGGCCGTGGCGATCAGGCGCGGCTTCACCAGTTTCAGCACCGGGTCCGTGCCCAGCGCGCGCATGGCGTCGATCTGCTCGGTGACTTTCATGGAGCCGAGCTCGCTGGCCATGCCCGACGCGTTGCGGCCCGCCACCATCAGCGCCGTCAGCACCGGCCCCATCTCGCGCACCAGCGTGATGGCCACAATTTTGCCCACCTGGCTGGTGGCGCCGTAGGTCTGCAGCGCGCGCGACATCTGCAGCGCCATCACCGCGCCGCTGAAGAAGCCCGTCAGGATCACCACCGGCAGGCTGCCGATGCCGATCAGGTCCATCTGGATAAAGATGTCGTCCCAGTAGTAGGGCTTCCGCGCAATGCCTCTTACCGCCAGCCCGGCGAGGCGCGTGAATTCCTGGAAAGTCTGAACGGGGGACTTGAGAAGGTCCAGCAAAAGGAAGAGATCCTCTCGTGTTCAAGGCTACCATAGAGGGCATGAAGGGCTTGACGGATATCCCCGGCGTGAAGGTCGGCCATGCCTCCGATTTCGAGGCGCTCACCGGTTGCACCGTCATCCTGTGCGAGCAGGGCGCCGTGGCCGGCTGCGACATCCGCGGCGGCGCCAGCGGCACCGAGGAAATCGACGTCATGAGCCCCGGCCACATCACCCCGCACGTGCACGCCGTCGTGCTGGCCGGGGGCAGCGCCTTCGGCCTGGAAGCCGCCAGCGGCGTGCGGCGCTTCCTCGAGCACAAAGGCATCGGCTTCGCCACCGGGGCGGCGTTCGTGCCCATCGTCCCCTGCGCCATTCTCTACGACCTCGGCATCGGCAAGGCCAACGTGCGTCCAACGCGCGAGATGGGCGAGGCGGCCGCGGCCGCGGCCACGGCTGTGGCGGTGCCGGAAGGCTCCGTGGGCGCCGGAACGGGCGCCACCGTCGGCAAGGCTCTCGGCATGAAGAATGCCATGAAGTCCGGCATCGGCACTTATACGGTGGAGCTGCCCGGCGGCGTGCTGGTTTCAGCCCTGGCCGCCGTGAACGCCGCCGGCGACGTGCTCGACCCCAAAACCGGGGCGATCCTGGCCGGCACACGCAAGCAGCCGGACTCGCGCGAGTTCGCCAACTCAACCGAATTGATGAAACGCGGCCGGGCGCCCGGCGCGCTGCGCAAGAACACCACGCTGGCCGTCGTCGCCACCAACGCCCGGCTCGATAAGGTGGAAGCCGGACGCGTGGCCCAGGCCGGCCACCACGGCTTTGTGCGCGCCATCTCGCCGGTGCACACCTCGGTGGACGGGGACCTGTGCATCGCTCTTTCGTGCGGCGCACTCGCCGCCTCGCCCGACGCCGTCGGCGTGGCCGCCGGGGAGGCGGTGGCGCAGGCCATCGTGCGCGCGGTGAAGACGGCGAAGTCCCTGGGCGGCGTGCCGGGACTTGCCGGGTAAGGCCGTCAGTTGCCGGTGATCAGGTTCTTGACGGTGAAGACCACCAGGGCCACGGTGAGCCCGATCATGATGACCACGCTCAGCCAGCCCACGACGTTGTAGAACGCGCTGTTCTTCCACTTCTTCATGAGCCGGTCCTTGTTGACGAGGCGGATCATGAAGATCAGCACCAGGGGTAGCAGCGCGCCGTTGATCACCTGGCTCAGCAGGATCATCTTCACCAGCGGGAACTTGGGGATCAGGATGACCCCCCCGCCCACCACGATGAGCAGCGTGAACAGCCAGTAGAACACCGGCGCCTCGCGGAAGCGGCGGTTCACGCCGGACTCGAAGCCCAGGCCCTCGCACACCGTGTAGGCCGTCGACAGCGGCAGGATGCAGGCGGCGAAGAGCGACGCGTTGAACAGCCCGGCGCAGAACAGCAGGTAGGCGTACTGGCCGAAGGGCTTCAGGCCGAGCGCGGCGTCGGTGGCGTCGGTGATGTCGCGCGGCCGCACGGCGTGGATGGCGCCGGCGCAGGCCACGATGATGAAGAACGCGATCACCGTCATGGCGATGCAGCCCACCACCACCTCGATGCGGCTCTCGGCGTAGTCCTTGGCGCTGATGCCCTTTTCCACCACCGCCGCCTGCAGGTAGAACTGCATCCACGGCGCCACCGACGTGCCCACCATGCCGATGAGCATCGTGATGTAGCCCGGCTCCAGCATGAGCACGGGCTTCACGCTGTAGAGTGCGGCCTCTTTCCAGTCCGGCTTCACCAGCACGCCCGAGACGATGTAGCAGACGTAGAGCGCGGTGGCGAACAGGAACGCCTTCTCCACGCGCTCATAGGTGCCCTTCACCACCAGGAACCAGACACCGGCCGCGGCCAGCGGCACGGTGATGTAGCGGCTGATGTGGAACAGTTCGAGCGAGCTGGCCACGCCGGCGAAGTTCGCCATCACGTTGGTCAGGTTGGCGGCCACCAGCAGGGCCATCATGAAGAACGTGGTGCGCAGGCCGAACTCCTCGCGGATGAGGTCCGAGAGGCCCTTGCCGGTGACGGCGCCCATGCGCGAGCACATCTCCTGCGTCACCACCAGCAGCACGGTGATGGGCGCCAGCGTCCACAGCGGCAGGTAGCCGTAGCGCGCGCCGGCCTGCGAGTAGGTGAAGATGCCGCCGGCGTCGTTGTCCACCATGGCCGTGATGAAGCCCGGGCCGATGACGGAGAAGAAGACCAGGATGTGGTACTTGAGGCGCTTCAGCATTACTTCTGCCTCAGGAGCGAGATGATGTCGTCGGCCGTCACCACGCCGGAGAGGCGGCCGTCCTCGTCCACGACGGGGAGCGTCATGAGATTGTACTTATCGAACAGTTCGGCCACGCGCCTGGAGTGCTCGTCGGCTGGCACGTGGATGGGCTCTTCGTCCTCCGGAATGATGCTGGAGAGCGCGGCCGTGGGGCGCGCCAGGAAGACGCGGGCCACGGGCAGCGCGGCCTTCAGGCGGTCGTCGATGTCGGTGACGAAGATGGTGTTGACCGTGTCCACGAGGTCGGGGTTCTGGCGCAGGGCGTCGAGCGCGTCGGCCACGGTGGCGTCCTCGTGCACGCTGACGAACTCGGTGTTCATCATGCCTCCGGCGGTGTCCTCGTCGTATTCGAGCAGTTCCTCGACCTCGGCCTTGGGCTCGCTCTCCATCTCCTCGAGGATCTCTTCGGAGGTCTCCTCCTCGAGTTCGCCGAGCACGTCGGCGGCCTCGTCCGGGTCCATCTCCTCGAGGATGTCGGCGGCCTTCTCGGTCTCCAGCGACTCGATGATCTGGGCCTGCAGTTCGGGCTCCATCTCGGAGAGCGCTTCGGCGGCCACCTCGGTGTCGATGGCCTCGAAGATGGCCTCGCGGTCCTCGTGGCTGAGTTCCTCGACGATATCGGCGAGGTCGGCCGGGTGCATGTTCTCCAGGGGCTCCATGGAGATGTTGAGGCGCAGGCGGCGCTGCGGGTCCGGCTCGACGATGTTGCATAGCCCCCAACTGATGGAACTGGGAGGGATGCGGCTCTGCAGACGGCGGATGACGCGGCGCGGCAGCCAGCCCTGCAGCAGGCGTCGCATGACGCTGCGCATGCCGATATCGACTTCGAGGACGTGCAGGGCGTCGCGGCCGGCCTCGCGGCGGATGTCGAAGGTGACGTCGGTGACGCGCACTACCTTGCGGCCCTGGGCGTCGATGATCTGCTGGTCGAGCAGGTCGCGCACCAGCCGCAGCATGTACTCGTCGGGATGATAGGGGGCGATCTGCTCGTCGATGAGAGTGATGCCGTCGAGGGAGATGGAAGCGATCTGGTCGTGCCGGACGCTCAGCCAGCTATAGCCGCCGCCGCCGGCGATCAGGTAGCGGTCCACCCGCACCGGATGCACCACGGGCACCAGGACTGCGTCCTGGATGCGACCCAACAGCCGGTGCTTCAGATCATAGACCTTGAGCCCGAGCAGTTCGGTGAGGTAGAGGATCTGGTCTGCCATCCGCCATCGCTGCCTCCGGGGTTCCTTTCCACTATCTCCCACGAGACGGGCAGGAGGCAATCGCGAAAAGCGATTTAGGGCACCAGTAGCACTGAAGCTCCCGCCCCGCGGCACGCGTCGATGACGCGCACGACATCGCCATAGGCCGCAGAACCGGCGGCCCTTACGCGCACCTCCACGGCGGCGGTTTCAGCGCCCGGCGCCAGGTGGACCTCCAGTCCCCTCGGCGGCAGCGGGCGGCCCGGCTCAGGCGTGTCCTTCTGCCCGGTCAGCAGCAGAGGTGCTGCAAAGCCTGCCTGGCGCAGCGCTTCCAATACCTTCGCCACCTCGGCGTACGGCGCGCGCGAGTCCGCCTTGATGTAGACCTGCTTCCCGCCTCTCACCTTCGCCGGCAACTCCGCGGGGCTGAGGGACGTGACACCCAGATACACTCTGCCCTTGGCCGTGACCGCCACCACCAGGGCATCCTCCTCGTCCGCCTGCGGCGCGGCGACCGCATGTTGCGTGGTTGCCATCTCGACGCTCACGCCGGCGCGCAGCACCGGGCGCCACGGGTCCTGCGCCACCAGCATCGAGCCCATGGCCATTGCCAGGGATACAGCCTTGCACACGTTGTTCATACCGCTGCTCCTTTCGTGTCGGTTCGATCTGCCGCGAGAGACGGGGCCGGCGGCGTCAGGCCTTCGGGCCGTCTCCGCCCTCCATCAGCTTGGAGAGGGCGGTAGTTCCGATCATGCCGCCGAGGCCCATGGTCTCGACCGCCGAGGACGGCACGATGACCATCGAGCCCTTCTCCTTAATGGCCTCGTAGAGCATGTTCATGGCGCGCAGGTGCAGGGCGATGGGGTTGTCCTTGTACATCAGGGAGGCCTGCGCGAACTTCTCGGAGATCTCCGTCTCGGCGGTGCCCAGGATGATGCGCGCGTGGCGCTCGCGCTGGGCCTGCGCCTCGCGCGACATGGCGTCCTCGAGACCCTGCGGGATCTGGACATCGCGGATCTCGACGCTCTGCACGGTGACGCCCCACGGGTTGGTCTTGGCGTCGAGGATCTTCTGCAGTTCGTGGCCGAGCGACTCGCGGTCGGTGAGCATCTCGGTGAGCAGGTGGCGGCCGATGGATTCGCGCAGCGCCGTCTGGGCGCTGAGCGAGATGGCCTCCTCGAACTCCTGGACCTCCAGGATGCACTTCTCGGCGTTCCACACCACCCAGAAGACGATGGCGTCCACGAAGACGGGGACAGCGTCGCGGGTGAGGGTGGATTCGGCTTTGACGTCGGTCACGCGGACGCGCTGGTCCACGTAATTGCTGAGCTGGTCCACCACCGGGATGATGGTGAAGACGCCGGGGCCCTTGAGGCCGAGGTACCTGCCGAGGCGCAGCACGGCCACCTTCTCCCACTGGTTGGCCACCTTGATAGCGTTGAGAAAGTAGAGCCCGATCAGGACGGCGGGGAAGACCGGCCACGGGTGCTTGAGCAGCGCGGCGGCGCCGGCTCCGGCCAGCACGCAGACGGCGCAGACCACCCCGCCGATGCCGCTGAGGCTGTTGCTGCGCGCTGCCTTGAAGACCTCCGATGCCGCCAGGTTCTTTCTGGGGAACATAACCGCTATCTCCTCTCGGCCTGTCCGGCCGCCAATTCGACCCATTCCACGCCGGCCGCCACCACCGCCTCCCTGCCGGCTTCCATCAACTCCATCACTCCGACGGCGATGACCATCCACGCCGCGACGATCATGACAACGCGCGTCATCATGGCAGCATCTCCATCAGCCGCTCGACGAGATCCCGCAGCGAGAAGCCGGCGGCACCGGCCTTGGCGGCGCACTCGGCGGCCAGGCGGCTGAGTTGGGCCTGCCTCTGCGCCTCGTCGGGCTGGACCGTCGCCGGTGTGACGAAAGTGCCGGAGCCCTGCTGCGTGGTGAGTGTGCCGCGAATCTCCAGCTCCCGGTAGGCCCGCATCACCGTGTTCGGGTTGATGGCCAGATCGACGGCCACCTGCCGGACGGTGGGCAACTGGTCGCCGCCGGAGAGCACACCGGAGGCGATGGCGAGCTGCACTTGATCGATCAACTGGCGGTAGACGGGCACTCCGCTGGCGAGGTCCAACAGAAACCCGAAGGGCCTTTCCCGAATTGCCTTCGCACCATTCATCTAGTTAACTAGTGTACTAGTTTACTAATACATTTCAAGCGAAATCCTTGGGTATCTTTAGATAGGTAGTGGAGGCAGAACCGGGTAGGCGTGGACGCTGGATGCGCGGGCGCTTACTGTGGGGGCAGGGAGGGATGGCATGGACCGGACAACGCGGCGGGACTTTGCGGTGGGGCTGGCGGCGGCGAGGCCGGGGTTCGAGCCGGGATATCTGCGGCTCGAGCGGAGCGGGGAGCTCGAGAAGCGGACGAAGGAGTTGAAGGAGATCTACCGGAACTGCCGGCTGTGTCCGCGGAGATGCGGGGTGAACCGGCTGAAGGGAGAGACGGGGGTGTGCCGGTCGACGGCGCGGGTGAAGGTGGCGTCGGCGCATCCGCACCACGGGGAGGAGCGCCCGATCAGCGGGCGGCGGGGGTCGGGGACGGTGTTCTTTTCGAACTGCAACCTGCTGTGCCTGTACTGCCAGAACTGGGAGATCAGCCACAGGGGAGACGGGTCGTGGGCGTCGGACGAAGAAGTGGGCCGGATGTTCACGGGCCTCCAGGGGCTGGGGTGCCACAATATCAACCTGGTGACGCCGACGCACGTGGTGCCGAACATCGTTTCGGCGCTGCGGTGGGCGGCGGCGCGCGGGTTGCGGGTGCCGCTGGTGTACAACTGCGGGGGTTACGAGCCGGTGGAGATCCTGAAGCTGCTGGACGGGATCGTGGACATCTACCTGCCGGACTTCAAGTACATGGACGGCGCGGTGGCGGGGCGGTTGTCGGGCGGGGCGTCGGACTACCCGGAAGTGGCGGCGGCGGCGATACAGGAGATGCAGCGGCAGGTGGGGGTGCTGAAGCTGGACGAAAGCGGGGTGGCGCAGCGCGGGCTGCTGATCCGGCACCTGGTGCTGCCGCGGAACCTGGCGGGGACGGACCGGTTCGTGAAGTGGGTGGCGGGGACGCTGGGGAAAGCGACGTGGGTGAACATCATGCCGCAGTACCGGCCGGAGCACCGGGCGCGGGAGCATGAGGAGCTGTCGCGACGGATCACGGGCGCGGAGTGGCGGCAGGCGCTGGAGTGGGCGCGGGAGGCGGGCCTCACGCACGTGTTGACTTGACGCGGTCCATGTACTTGAGCGAAGCCATGTCGAGGCGGATGACGTCGCCGGTCTTGATGAACTGGGGCACCATGACTTCTACGCCGTTGTCGAGGCGGGCGGGTTTCCAGGTGCTGTCGTTGGTGGCGTGGATGGGCGGGGCAGTGTCGTCGATATGGACTTCGAGGAAATCGGGCATCTGGACGCTGACGGCCTTTTCGCCGAGAAACTCGACGATCACCCGCATCTCAGGGACGAGGAAGCGGGCCTGGTCGCCGAGCAGGGACTCGGGCACCTCGGCCTGCTCGCAGGTCTCGGGATCCATGAAGGTGCAGAGGCCGAGGTCGGAGTAGAGATAGTCCATGCCCTTCTTCTCGAGGGGCAGTTCCTCGAGCTTGAGGTCCGCGCGGAAGCTGGTTTCCCAGGTGGTGGCGGTGGAGAGGTTCTTGAGGCGGACGTGCGAAACGCCGCCCATTTTGCCCTGGCCGGGGTGGTAATCGGCGGTGATCACCTTATATTCCTGGCCTTCGTAGCGGACGGCCATGCCGCCCCGCAGTTGCGATGCGAGAACCATGCGAGCTCCTTTCCGGCTGCCAGAGGAGATACCACATTGCGCGCCCGGCGGCTATCCCCCAAAATGAAACTCATGGCCGATGATGTCTACCAGTCGCCGCGTGCCGTGCAGCACGTGGATACCCCATACCGCCGGATCTGCACCGAGTTTCCGGTTCCGGAGTCGCTGCCCATCCTGAAGAAGCTGGCGAATTACGAGTTGCGCGCGATGGCGGGCCAGCCGCCGGTGATCTGGGACCGGGCCGAAGGGTTCCAGGTGTACGACGCGTGGGGGAACAAGTGGCTGGACTGGTCGTCCGGCGTGCTGATCACGAACGCGGGCCACGGGCGGCGGGAGATTGTGGACGCGATCATCGCGCAGGCGCAGCACGGGCTGCTGACCAACTACTGCTTTCCGTCGGCGATCCGGGCGGAGCTGGCTGAGCGGCTGGTGTCGCTGATGCCGGACCCGCTGAAGAAGATCTTCATCCTGACGACGGGGTCGGAGACGGTGGAGTTCGCCATCAAGGTGGCGCGCACGCACGGCCAGAAGGTGGGCGGGCGCAGCAAGAACGTGATCGTCTCGTTCGAGAAGGCGTTCCACGGGCGGACGCTGGGCTCGCAGCAGGTGGGCGGCATTCCGGCGCTGAAGGACTGGATCGGGAACCTGGACCCGGGCTTCATCCAGGTGCCGTTTCCGGACGGCTACTGGACGCCGGACACGAGCTTCGAGCTGTTCGAGCGGACGCTGGCGGAGAACGGGGTGGCGCCGAGCCAGGTGTGCGCGGTAGTGATGGAGACGTACCAGGGCGGCACGGCGGCGTTCGCGCCGGTGGACTACATCCGCACGCTGCGGCAGTGGTGCGACGGCCACCAGGCGGTGCTGGTGTTCGACGAGGTGCAGGCGGGCTTCGGGCGGACCGGCAAGCTGTGGGGCTGGGAGCATTACGGTGTCCTGCCGGACCTGACGACGTGGGGTAAGGGCATCTCGAGTTCGCTGCCGATTTCGGCGGTGGTGGGCAAGCCGGAGCTGATGGACCTGCACCCGCCGGGCTCGGCGTCGTCGACGCACACGGGCAACCCGGTATGCTGCGCGGCGGCGCTGGCCAACGTGGACATCATCCTGAAAGAGCGGCTGGCGGCGAACGCGGCGCAGATGGGGCAGGTGCTGCGCGACGGGCTGGTGGCGATCCAGAACCGGTTCCGGCAGGCGGGTTACCTGGCGGGCAAGGGGCTGGTGGCGGGGCTGGCGTGCGTGCATCCGGAACACCAGCAGCCGGACGGGCCGCTGGCGCACGACATCGTCTACCGCTGCGTGGAAAAGGGCCTGCTGATGTTTAACCCGGTGGGGCCGCAGGGCTGCACCATCAAGATCGCGCCGCCGCTCACCATCACGGCCGAGGCAATCAAGGAAGGCTGCCAGGTACTGGAAGAGACCTTCGCCGAGGTGCTGGCCGGGCGTGGCGCCGCCTGAACCGAGGAAAGATCATGCGCACATTCATGATTGGCGGGGGCATGATCGCCCACGACCAGATTCTCCCCTCCTTGTATCAACTGAAGCGGCTGGGGCGGATCGAGGGCATTGATATCTGTGACCGGAGGAAGGAATCGCTGGAGGCGCTGGCCTCGGCGCCGCTGCTGCGGCAGGCGTTTCCGGACCAGGGGTTCACGCCGCGGACGGAGCCGTACGCGGAGGGGATGAAGAGCCTGCCGGCGCGGCAACTGGCGGTGGTGGCGGTGCCGGACGCGCTGCACTACGAGGCGGTGATGTGCGCGCTGCGTGCGGACCAGCACGTGTTGTGCGTGAAGCCGCTGGTGCTGACGGTGGCGCAGGCGGAGGAGATCGAGCAGGAGGCGCGCGGGCGCGGCCTGCTGGTGGGGGTGGAGTACCACAAGCGGTTCGACGACCGCTCGCTGATGGCGCGGCGGCGGTACCAGGCCGGGCTCTTCGGCGAGTTCAAGCTGGGCACGGCGTGCCTGCTGGAGAAGTGGTACTACCGCTACTCGAACTTTCAGAATTGGTTCACGTGCGATGCCTCGGACGCGTTCACCTACGTGGGCTGCCACTACGTGGACCTGGTGGCCTTCATCACGGGGCTGGAGCCGGCGGAGGTGTCCGTGTACGGCATCAAGGACCGCTTCCCGAACGGCAACGAGGGCTGGCTGTGGACGGACGCGCGGGTGATCTGGTCCAACGGGGCGTGCCTGAACGTGCAAAACGCCCTGGGTTTCCCGGACGCGGGGCCGGGGACGAACGCGCAGGGGCT
The DNA here is from genome assembly GCA_027324255.1 of Bryobacterales bacterium. Lineage (GTDB taxonomy): Bacteria > Acidobacteriota > Terriglobia > Bryobacterales > Bryobacteraceae > Paludibaculum. The sequence goes on from DAHVTI010000124.1 coordinate 22,543, forward strand.
GACGATGTACTGCTCCAGCGGGGAGGCCGGGGCGTGGATCCGGCACGACGACCAGTATCGCGGCATGCAGTACTGCTACACGCGGCATCCGGGCGGAGACGGGGCGAACGTCTATACTGAGCCTTCCCCGGACTATTTTCAGTATGTGGACGTGGGCGGTCCGGGGCTGGTGCCGGTGGGCTACGGCTACCGCTCAGTGGCCTACATCGCCGAGCGCGCGCTGGAGCTGCAGGGGCTGAACCTGAAAGACCGGCAGGCCCTGCTGGCTCAATGGGATGCGGCGGGCGTGATGGCGACGCCGGCCAATTCGCGTTACAACGAAGCGGTGGTGGAAGCGGCGCGGCAGTCGGTAGCGGCCGGGGGCAAGCCGGTGGCGATTCGCCGGTAGATCTGATTCTTCCGCAACCAAACGGGCAACCGCGGTGTCCAATCAAACAGACCAACCTTGCCTGGATTACCTGCCTTGCCCAAACGCCTTCTATTTGCTTTTGTCTTCTTTGCAGCGGTAGTGCCTGCCCAGACGCTCCCGATGTCGGGGGTGATCGTGGACCAGGTGAACCGCGCCATCCGGCCGATTGTGGCCGGACCTGAATCCGCGCAGGCGGGCACGGCGAAGGTGCGGGAGTTCGACTTCGCGGTGGCGGCGCCGGATGGGCGGAACGCGCTGGTTTCGCGCGACGGTTCGCTGTACATCGTCCGGCGGCTGGACGGGGCGCTGCCCGTATGGCGGCAACTGTCGCCGGAGGACCTGCAGGTGAAGCGGGCGGCGTGGAGCGACAACTCGGATTCGCTGGCGCTGATCGACACGGCGGCCGGGCGGCTGGAACTCTGGACGCGGCTCAGCTCCGAGCCGAAGCGGAAAGGGACGGTGGACCTGGCGTCGATCACGGAGCGCATCGTGTCGCTGGCCGTGGACGGGGAAGCGCGGTTCGCCTTTGCGGCCACGCAGGGCAAGGAGTCCGGCACGCTGTACCTGTTGAAGCCCGGGCAGGAGCCGCTGATGCTGCTGCCGCTGGGCAAGGCGGGCGTGATTCAACTGGCCGGGGGCGCGCTGTACATCGCCGACCGCGGGCGCAACGAAGTAATCCGGCTGACGAACTGGGACCGCATGCCGAACGTGGCGACGCTGGCGTCGGCGGGCAACGGACTGGTGGATCCTGTCGGGTTCGCCGTGGACTCCGAACGCAAGATGCTGTTCGTGGCGAGCCGGGAAACGCAGCAGGTGCTGGGGATCGACCTGCAATCGGGCGCGGTGAAAGACACGCTGGACCTCGGTTTCGCGCCGAGCGCGCTGGACCGCGTGGGGCAGGGGCAGTTGTTCCTGCTCGAAAGCGGGCTGGCGAGCTCGCTGCCGGCGCAACTGCTGGACACGCGCGCGCAGCGGGCGGCGCTGGTGCCGGTGAACCCGGCGTCGGGCGACTAGGCTCTCCACTCCTCCGTCAACACCGTGCTGCCGGTCGGGCGCACGATTTCCACCACTACCCTGACAGGCTGCGTCTCGATGAACTCGGCGGCGGCTTCGGTCTTTGAGCCCGGTTCGAGCACGGGCAGAGCCACTTCCTTCTGCTCCATGGGCAGCCCGCCGAAGCCGAACAGCGTGAAGCGTAGCGCGTAGCCGCGGAGGGTGTGGCAGGGCGTCTGGCTGCGGGTGGCCAGAGAGGCGTTCCAGGTCTGGCCGTTGCGGGCGACGCGGAGCGAAGCGACGGGGCTGGATTCGCGGCGTAGGACGTCGTAGCTGGGCTTGCGGGCGCCGTAGACATCCACCACTCCGTGCACGCGCTGCTTCAGTGCGCCGATGCCCTTGTCGCCGATGTGGGTGCGATAGTCGTTGTAACAGAAAAAGATCAGGCCGGCGACGTTGGGCTCCTGGCGGTAAACCTCGTTGTGGGACTTGAGGATCTCGATGCGGCGCTGGTCGCTGGTGGGGTTCTTGGGGTTGCACTCGCAGAGGCCGTACTCGCTGATGACGATGGCCTTGCCGGGGTAGACGGAGCGGATTTTGGCCAGCGCCTGGCGCACGCTTTCGGCGGTGCCGCCGTACCAGCTTTCGAAGTACTCGTTCCACTCGAGGAAGTCCATTTCGCCGGCGACGTCGTCCGCGGTATGGCTGTGGAGGGTGTTCGACGCGTAGGAAAGGAGGCGGCCGGGATCGAGGCGGCGGGCTTCGCGGAAGAGGGCCTGGGCGAACTTTTTGGCCGGCGGGCGGTGGCCTCCGATTTCGTTGCAGAGGCCCCAGGCGAAGACGGAGGGGTGGTTGCGGTTCTGCTCGATCATCTCGCGGAGCTGCTGGAGGCCGTTTTCGAGGATGCCGGGGTCGGGCTCGTCCCGCATGCCCTGCCAGGTGGCGGGGCCCCAGGTGGGCACTTCGAGCTGGATGAGCATGCCGTGGCGGTCGCACCAGTCCAGCAGGCGCCGGTCCTGCATCCAGTGGACGCGGGTGAAGACGCAGTTCAGTTCCTTCATGTCGCGGTGGTCGTGATCGATCCACTCGGGCGGCTCGGCCATGCCGTACTGGGGATGGCTGCCGGCCATGCGCTCGACGCCCATGAGCCGGACACGCTCGCCGTTCAGGTAGAAGCCGCCGTCGCGGGTTTCGAACTTGCGGATGCCGAAGGTCTCCTCGTGCGAATGGGCGCCGGTGGAGACGCGGAGGCGGTAGAGATGGGGGTGGTCGAAGTGCCAGAGGCGGGCGCGGGGGATGCGGGCGGTGGGCAGGGTGACGGCTTCGGTGCGGCCGCCGGGGATCTCGGTGGCGGTGGAACTGCGGGCGGCGGGGAGGCCGGTGGCATCGTCCAGGATTTCGGCTTCGAGGACGAGGCGGGCGGTTCTGGCGCCGCGGTTGGTGACGAGGACCCGGATGGCGGCCTCGGCGCGGCCGGTGGCGAGGTCGGGCGCGGCGTCGATCTCGGCGCGCTCGATGTAGACGGCCGGGGTGGCATGGATCCAGACGGGGCGGTAGATGCCGCCGTCGGGCGTCCAGTCGTAGCTGCTGTTGCGGGGCAGCATGGAGCCGTTGAAGGAGTTGTCCACTTCGACGAGGAGGGTGTTTTCCTGGCCGTAGTCGACGAGGCCGGTGGCGTCGAGGGTGAAGGCGGTGTAGCCCTTGCCAACGTGGTCGCCGGCGGCGCGGCCGTTCACCTGGACGCGGGCGGTGTGGAAGACGCTTTCGAACTCGATGCGCACGGCGCCGCCCTGCCAGGCCTTCGGGGCCTCAAAGCGGCGGCGGTACCAGGCCTTGCCGAGATAGTTGGCGTTTTGGGCCTCTGTCTGCCAGGTGTGCGGGACGCGAACGGTGCGCCAGGATCTGGCGTCGAGCGAAAATTCCCACTCGCCGTTGAGGGAGACGGTGGCGAACCGGCCGGATGCGGCCGGCTCGGCGGCGCGGGCCGCGCCCCGGGCAGCGGCCAGTCCGGCGGCGGTGCCGAAGAAGGACCTTCTGGAGCCTTGCGACATAGTTAACAGGCTAACAGGTCCGAAATGACGGGCGTGCTTGAACCTGCTTTACTGGAGGGAGTTCCACGGAGAACCTATGGGAATCCCAAAGACGATGCAGGCGCTGGTGAAGAGCAAGGCCGAGCCCGGGCTGTGGCTGGAGGAGATCCCGGTGCCGGGTATCGGGATCAACGACGTGCTGATCCGGGTGGACAAGTCGGCCATCTGCGGCACGGACGTGCACATCTGGAAGTGGGACGAGTGGGCGCAGAAGACCATCCCGGTGCCGATGGCGGTGGGGCACGAGTTCGTGGGGCGGATTGTGGCGACGGGGGCGAACGTCAGCGACTTCTTCCCCGGCGACGTGGTGAGCGCGGAAGGCCACGTGGTGTGCGGGCGGTGCCGGAACTGCCTGGCCGGGCGGCGGCACTTGTGCGCGCATACGATGGGCGTGGGCGTGAACCGGCCGGGGTGCTTCGCGGAGTACATCTCGGTGCCGATGTCGAACATCTGGAAGCACTCGAGCAAGGTGCCCCTGGAGATTGCGAGCATTTTCGACCCGTTCGGCAACGCGGTGCACACGGCGCTGACCTTCCCGGTGCTGGGCGAGGACGTGCTGATTACCGGCGCCGGGCCCATCGGACTGATGGCGGCGGCGGTGGTGCGGCACGCCGGGGCGCGGCACGTGGTGGTGACGGACATGAATCCGGCGCGGCTGGAGCTGGCGCACAAGTTCGGGGTGACGCGGGCGGTGGATGTGCGGACGACGTCGCTGACCGACGTGACCCGCGACCTGGGGATGAAGGAAGGCTTCGACGTGGGGCTGGAGATGTCGGGCAGCCCGGCGGCGTTCCGCGACATGGTGGCGCACATGTGCCACGGCGGCAGGATCGCCCTGCTGGGCATTCAGCCGAAGGACGCGTCGATCGACTGGAACACGGTGATCTTCTCGATGCTGACCATCAAGGGCATCTACGGCCGGGAGATGTACGAGACGTGGTACATGATGACCGTGATGCTGCAGTCGGGGCTGGACATTTCACCGGTGATCACGCACCGGTTCCACTATTCGGAGTTCCGGAAGGGCTTTGAAGCGATGATCCAGGGCGACGCGGCGAAGGTGATTCTGGACTGGACGGAGTAAGGGCGCGGCGGGCTCAGTCGCGCCCGCGGCCATGATGGCCGCCATGATGGCCGCCGCGGGATTTGTAGTGGCCGTAGGCGCGGCCGCGGGGCGGGCCTTCGCGGTAGTAATAGGCGGGCGGCGGCGGCGCGTAGTAACGGGGCTCGGAATAACGGGGCGCATAATAGCCAGGTCCGTAGCCTGAGCCGTAGACGGCGGAAACCGGCACGCCGAAGCGGGAGCAGACGGAGCCCCAGGCGGGATAGCGGCGGTAGTATTCCACTACCATGGAAGGACGCACGCGGGCATGGCGGGCCACGATGAAGATGCGGGGGACGTCGTAGTCGGGGACGTAACGCTGGACGTAGACCACGTCCGCGGGCGCATAGCCGTAGTAGGGCGTGCCCACGCCGATGTTCACATTGATGCCCCAATCGGCCCACGCCGCCGGGGCTGCCATTATTGCTACTGCCGCGAGGAGAAAGTTTCTCATGGCTTGTTGCTCCTGCCCAGGGAGACGCGCTGAGAGGAGCGCGAGGTTTCAGAAAAAATCCGGCTCTATTTGGCGGGAGCCGTCTTCGCCCCCCGTTCAAAGTGCACCGCGGCGACCTGCCCATTCAGGCTTTCGACACGCAGCAGCGCCTCAAAGGCATCGGGCAGGGTGCGAGCATCGCCGAGCGCCCGGGCCAGTTCCTGCAGGCTGGCCGCGGCGGTCATGTACTTCGCGGCTCCATGCACGGCGAGAGGGCTGACACCAGAGATGCGGAGAGTCCTGGTGCCGGGGGAGAGTCCGGGCTCGAGAGCGACGAAACCCCAGGTACGGCGCATGGCGCCCGTCTGGCTTTCATATTGGGACTCATAGTCTTTCCGCTGGCCGGGAGGGCCTTTCCAGGCAATGCGCGAGATCCTGACGTCGAATTCGAAGAGCTGGAGCGGGGGCAACTGGCCGACGAACTGGTTGAACCAGGGAGGAGAGACCACGATGAGGTTGCGGTCGCGGCATTGCTCGGCATCGACGTTCTGAGTGTTCTGCAGGCCGATGGCGGCGCCTCCGTCTCCGAAAACGCGAGAGAGGGCAAACACGGCCTCCACTGAGCCGGTATCGGTCCAGACGTTTTCGAGAGTGACCGTGCTGCCCTCATAGCGCTTGCGGATCTGGTCGGGGGCGTCGGAGGGCAGGGGCAGGCGCTCGCTCATCGAGCCGGCGCTGTGGCCGCCGTAGAGGAGCAGGAGGGGGATCTCCGATTCCATACGAAGGAAAGTCGGATTGCGGTAGACCAGCAGCGTGGGCTTGTCCCAGAAGCGCGCGTAGAAGGACTGGACAGCGGGTCCCAGCGCACGGGAACGCGCCTGGCCCGAATGCCAGCCGGCGAGGCCCCAGCCTACTGCAATTCCGGCAGCCAGGAAGGCCAGGCAGCCCCACAATGGAAGCCATTTGCGGAATGCGCCGGCGACCGGCGCGGATTCCTTCCGCCAGCGGAACAGCGGTGCGTAGGAGCCGCGGGGCACCTCGATGACGACAGGATCCGCGGCCCCTTCCGAGGCGTAGTAGTCGGACAGGCGGCTGCGCAGACGGGAGACGTTCATGCGAATCGTGTTGTCGGTGCGGCTGTCAAAGTCGCCCGGACGGCCGAAAACTTCCACGGCCAGGGTGGACTCCTTGAGCTCCCGGCCCCGGCCGTCGAGCTGGCGCTGGGTGAGGAACCGCAACAGGCGGGTTTGGATGGCGCTCTCGCGGAAGCCGGCTGAACTGAGGATTCGATCCGCCTGCGCCGAGACCTCCTGCCGGTCCGGCGGATGGCGGGCAGCTTCCGGCCTACGCGGAAAAGTCAGCATGCGGAGGTTACCGAACCCCATCATAACCCACTGATTCCCAATGCCGGATACGGTAACGAGACGGGTATTCGACTTCATCGCGGGGCAGGTCGCACTATACTCCATCAGGAGTTTCAGGCGATAGCAGGGTGCAAGCCCTGCGCCTGAAACCTGGCGGAACACCCGGTTTCCTCCGCGGTTGCGCCGCTATCCAGCAACGACCAGGAGTCTTACGCAGTGTTGATCCGAATCCTCGCTTTCACCCTGCTGGCGGCCACCGGGCTGCCGGCGCAAGAGTCTCGCGGAACCATCCGCGGCCGCATCACGGATCCCTCCGGCGCGGTCGCCGCCGGCGCGCGGGTGGAGGCCGCGAATATGGACACGGGCGTCAAAGTCCCGGCCGCCTCCAACACGGAGGGCAACTACGAGATCCCCTACCTGCTGGCCGGGCGGTACCGGCTGACGGTGGACCTTGCGGGTTTCAAGAAGAGTGTGCGGGACGACATCGAGCTGCGCATCAACGACCGCCTGACGGTGGACTTCAGCCTGGAGTTGGGCACGGTGGGCGAGAGCGTGACGGTGTCGGGCGACGCGACGCTGCTGGAGACGGCTTCCGCCTCGCTGGGCGGCGTGGTAGACGGGAGACGAATCACCGAGTTGCCGATTGCGGGTGGGAACGCCTATCACCTGGTGCGGTTCATGCCGGGGGTGAATGCCACGGGCGGGCATGCGCCGGGCAATCCGACACAGGACCTGGCAAACGGCGCGGTGGTGGTGAACGGCACGCGCACGGGCAGCAGCGAGGCGCTGGTGGATGGGGTACCGAACATGGCGAACAACGCTTCCACTTACATGGCGCCGCCGCAGGACATGGTGGAGGAGTTCCGGGTGCAGACGACAACATACGACGCTAGCGCAGGGCGGGCGACGGGCGCGATCGTCAACCTGACGACGAAGTCGGGCTCTAACCAGTTCCACGGCACGGGGTATTACCTGGATTCGCGGACGCGCGCGGTGCCGTGGTTTTCCAACCGCTGGCTGTACGACCTCTCTACGGGGCCGATCACCGATGAGAAGCGGCGGCAGGCCAACCCGGGCTGGCTGTACCTGCGGTGGGGCGGTACGGTGAGCGGGCCGGTGGTGATCCCGAAGGTGTACGACGGGCACAACAGGACCTTCTGGAGCTTCGGCTACGAGGGGATGAAAGTGCAGCGGCAGGCGACGGTGATCGCCACGTTTCCGACGGCGGCGCAGCGGGCGGGCGACTTCTCGCAACTGCTGGCGCTGGGTGGGGCGTACCAGATCTACGATCCGCGGTCCGGCGTGCTGCAGGCGAACGGGCGGGTGAGCCGGCAGCCGGTGGCAGGCAACCGCATCCCGTCGTCGGCGCTGGACCCGATTGCGGCAAACATCATGAAGTACTTCCCGAACCCGAACGTAGCGGGCGACAAGGAAGGACGGAGCAATTATTTCCAGATCGAGGACGAGAAGTGGCGCTACAAGTCGATCGCGGCGCGGCTGGACCACAACTTCTCGGAGCGGTGGCGGGCGTTCACGCGCGTGTCGAGCAGCGAGTTCGACCAGCGGGTGCGGTCGTACCCGAGCGAAGCGGTGGGGACGTGGAACAATCCGTCGGGCTACAGGGTGGCGCTGGACAATGTCTACACGTTTTCGCCGACCACGCTGCTGAACGTACGCTACGGGTTGGTGGTGCAAAGGCCATACAGCGCGCCGCTGCACCGGGGCTTCGACCTCAGCTCGCTGGGATTTTCTTCCGCCCTGATCAGCCAGATTCAATCCAAGACCGACTATGCCGGCGTATCGTTCCCGGCGCTGACGGTGGACGGCTACACGGGCCTGGGCGGGGGCGGCGGCAGCCTGAGCTCGGTTTACTCGCACACGATCGGCACGACAGTGACGCACATTCAGGGCGACCATTCCTGGCGCGCGGGGCACGAGTTCCGCCTCATGCGCGAGAACGGCTTCGGCTACGGCAACGTATCGCCGGCTTACACGTTCGGCAGCGCCTACACGAAGGGGCCGCTGGACACCTCCGGGGCGGCGCCCATCGGGCAGGGGTTGGCCTCGCTCCTGTACGGCATTCCGACCGGCGGGCAAGTGAACGTAAACGCCAGCCGGGCGGAGCAGTCGAGCTTCCACGCGCTGTTCTTCCAGGATGACTGGCGGCTCACGCGGAAGCTGACGCTGAACCTGGGCGTGAGGTGGGAGGTGGAACTGCCGGTGACGGAGCGCTTCAACCGCACGATCCGAGGCTACGCGTTCGACGCGGCGCATCCCATCGAGGGGCAGGCGCGCGCCAACTATGCGGCGAACCCGATCCCGCAGATTCCGGCCGCGGCATTCGCGGTGAAGGGCGGACTGACGTTTGCCGGCGTAGACGGGCTGCCGCGCGAACTCTGGACGAGCGACAAGAACAACTTCATGCCGCGAATCGGCCTGGCGTACCAGCTCAACGGCCTGACGGTCGTGCGTGCGGGCTACGGCGTGTTTTTCGCGCCGTCGGGCTCGGACCGGACGGACGTGAACCAGGGCGGCTTCAGCCAGTCGACGCTGATCGTGCCGACGCTGAACAACGGTGTAAGCTTCAACGCCACGCTGGCGAGCCCGTTCCCGAACGGCATCGACACGCCGGTGGGGTCGGCGGGCGGCATGAACACGTTCCTGGGTCGCGGGATCAGCTTCTTCAACACGCATCCGCTGAACGGCTACATGCAGCGCTGGTCGCTGAACGTACAGCGGCAACTGCCGCTGCGCATGGTGCTGGAGGTCGGCTATGTGGGCAACCGGGGTACGAAGCTGACATCGAGCCGGGCGCAGGACGGCATTCCGACGCAGTACCTGTCGACGAGCGGGGTACGCGACCAGACGACGATCAACCTGCTGAACGACCAGGTGAAGAACCCGTTCGCGGGCATCGCGGGCTTCACGGGGACCTCGCTGGCGGGGGCGAACGTGGCGCGATCGCAGTTGCTGCGGCCCTATCCTCACTTCACGGGGATGAGCATGGCGACGAACGACGCGTTCTCGTTCTACAACGCGATGACCGTCAATCTGGAGAAGCGGCTGTCGCACGGGCTGGTGCTGCAGACGAACTGGACATGGTCGAAGTTCATGGAGGCGACCGGCTACCTGAACGAGATGAATGCGCGGCCGGCCTACACGGTGTCGGACCTCGACTTCACGCAGCGCTTCAGCCTGACGGGCATCTACGAGCTGCCGTTCGGCAAAGGCAAGCCGGTCTTCGGCGGGGTCAACCGTTGGGTGGACCTGCTGATCGGTGGCTGGCAGGCCCAGGCCTCGTATGAAGGGCAGTCGGGCGCTCCGCTGGGCTTCGGCAACGCGATCTTCAACGGGGACCTGGGCGGCATCGCAATCCCGGTCTCGCAGCGCATGGCGGAACGCTGGTTCAACCCGGACGCGGGTTTTGAGCGCCGGGCGGCCTATCAACTGGCGTCGAACGTGCGGCAGTTCCCGCTGCGGTTCAGCGGAATTCGCGGAGACGGGATCAACAACGTGGACGCGTCGTTCATGAAGCGGTTCCGGATCACGGAGCGGGTGAACGCGCAGTTCCGGCTGGAGGCGATCAACGCGGCCAACCACGTGCAGTTCGCTGATCCGAACACGACGCCGACGAGCACGGCGTTCGGGACGGTGACGGCGGAAAAGGGGCACGGCCAGCGGCAGTTGAACCTGTTCATGAAGGTGATCTTCTAAGGGGGAGGAGAAGGGCGCCGGCCTCCTTCGCCAAGGCTACGGCGGCCGGGCCTAGGCGGGACCTCCTGCCCCGCCTAGGCTCGCAGGCGGCGGAGGGCCGGCAGGACGCCGCCGATCTCGACGGCGGCGGAGCCGGGCTTGCCGAGGCCGAAGTAGAGCTTGCGGTAGAGGGCGAACAGTTGCTCGTAGACGGCGGCTTCGGCCGGGTCGGGCTGGATGACCTGATAGGAGGGGCAGAGCTTTTCCTGCGCCTCTTCGATGGTGCGGAAAGCGCCGGCGGCCATAAAGGCGAAGATGGCGGAGCCGAGGCTCGTCACCTCCTGCGCGGGAACGAGGACGGGCTTGTTGAAGACGTTGGCGTAGACGCGGTTGAGCGTGGGGTTCTTCTGCGGGATGCCTCCGCCGTTGATGACGCGGTGGATGGGAACGCCATGTTCGGCCATGCGCTCCAGGATGATGCGGGTGTGGAAGGCGGTGCCTTCGATGGCGGCGAAGAGTTCGTCGGCGGCGGTGGTGGTGAGGGTCCAGCCGAGGGTGACGCCGCCGAGTTCGGCGTTGACGAGGACGGTGCGGTCGCCGTTGTCCCAGGTGAGGCGGAGCAGGCCGGTGGAGCCGGCCTTGCAGTTGTCGAGGCCCGCGGAGAGGGCGGCGACGGTAGCGCCGGCGCGGTGGGCGATGGCTTCGAAGATGTCGCCGACGGCGGAGAGGCCGGCCTCGATGCCGTAGTAATCGGGGTGGATGGATCCTTTGACGACGCCGCAGACGCCGGGGATGAGGCCCACTTCCCGGGCGATGGCCATCATGCAGGTGGAGGTGCCGACCACGTTGACGACGTCGCCTTCGCGGATGCCGGCGCCGATGGCGTCCCAGTGGGCGTCGAAGGCGCCGACGGGGATGGGGATGCCGGCCTTCAGGCCGAGCTTCGAGGCCCATTCGGGGGAGAGATGGCCGGCGATGCGGTCGGAGGTTTCGTAGCGGCCTTGGAGCTTCGAGCGGACGCCGGCCAGCAGCGGATCGACCTGGGTGAGAAACTCTTCCGGAGGCAGGCCGCCGAGGGCGTCATTGTACATCCACTTGTGGCCCATGGCGCAGACGCTGCGCGGGGCTTCGGCCGGGGAGGTGATGCCGCAGAGCGCGGCGGCCACGAGGTCGCAGTGCTCCATGGCGGTGACCATAGAGCCGCGCTTTTCAGGGTTGTTGCGCAGCCAGTGGAGGAGCTTGGAGAAGCCCCACTCGGAAGAGTAGACGCCGCCGCACCAGTTCAGCGCCTCCAGGCTGGTGGAGCGGGCCTTGGCGGTGATTTCGCCGGCCTCGTTCTTCGCGCGGTGATCGCACCAGAGGTAGTAGTCGTCCAGCGGGGTGAGTCCTGCGCCGAGGGGGATGACGGTGGAGCCGGTGGTGTCGAGGGCGATGGCCTGGACGAGGGAGCCGTCGACGCCGGCCGCCTGGAGGGCGTCGCGGGTGGCGGCGGCCAGCGCGTTCATGTGGTCGGCGTGGCTCTGGGTGGCGTGGTCGGGGTCTTCGCGCCGGCGGCTGACCGGGTATTCGGCGGAAGCCGCGCCGAGGCGGCCCCGTTCGCTGTCAAAGAGCGAGACGCGGACGGTCTGGGTTCCGAAGTCCACGCCGGCGACAACAGACATGATTGCGCTTACCTCCTGTGAAACTGGCATCTTATCGCATACGCTGGTAGAGGAGTAATTGATTGCGGCCATGCTGATTGAATCGCTTCGCCAACAGGTCCTCGAGGCCAACCTGGAGATCGTGCGCCGGGGCCTCGTGCTGTACACATTCGGCAACGCCAGCGGTTATTTACCGGAGGAAGGGCTGGTGGCTATCAAGCCCAGCGGCGTACCCTTCGAGAAACTGCGGCCCGAAGACATGGTGGTGGCCGAGTTGTCGGGCAGAATCGTGGACGGGACGCTGCGGCCCTCCTCGGATCTCGACACGCACCTGGAGATCTACCGGAGCTTTCCGTGCGTGCTGGGGGTGGTGCACACGCACTCCGGCTACGCGACGGCGTTCGCGCAGGCGCAGGCGGAGATTCCGTGCCTTGGTACGACGCACGCGGACTACTTTTACGGCAGCGTGCCGGTGACGCAGCCGCTGGCGGAAGAAGAGATCCGGGGCGACTATGAGTTGAACACGGGCAAGGCGATCGTGCGGCGGTTCGAGGGGATCGATCCGCTGACGCGGCCGGGGGTGCTGGTGGCCTCGCACGGGCCGTTCGCGTGGGGGACGTCGCCGGCCCGGGCGGCGATGAACGCCGTGCTGCTGGAAGAGATCGCGCGCATCGCGGCGATCACCATCGGAATCAACCCGAGCGTGCAGGCGATCGGCAAGGCGCTGCACGACCAGCATTTCCTGCGGAAGCACGGCCCGTGCGCGCGCTACGGGCAGGGGTAAGCCGCGATTCTCCGGCGGCGCCACTTTGGCACCCTGATTGCATCTCCTCCTGGCAAGGAGCCAGGAGGAGAAGATTCCGGCAAGGCTTTCCGGACCCCGCTGGGAATATTTACCGATTAGCGTAATTCTTTCTCTCCTCGTAGGGTTTCTAACGGACCGGGTTGAGGAAACCTCCGCCTTCGTTCGCGAGGCGCTCCGCCGATAGGAACACATCGGGATTTTGTGCGTCCCCATGCCGGGGAGTGTTGGAGAGGGTTTGCTCTTAAGAAGTTGGGCCGACAGCGGTAGACTTGTCGCCCGCCTGCTCGTGGTAGCGGCGGGGCTGCTGCCTTGCCGCGCTCAGATGTCGCCGGGGGACCTGTCGCAGGCGCACCGGGAACTCGACAGCCCGCTCAGGTGCGTGTCCTGCCACGAATTCGGGGCCGGGGCGGCGCAGTTCAAGTGCTTGCAGTGCCACGAGGAGATCGCGCGCCGGCTGGCTGAGAAGCGCGGCTACCACGCGAAGGTGGTGCGGGGCACGGGGCGTCAGGCGGCCAACGACTGCAGCCGGTGCCACTCCGAGCACAACGGCCGGCGCCACCAACTGGTGCGCTGGCGGACGCCGAAGCTGAAGTTCGACCACAAGGAAGCGGGCTGGCCGCTGGAGGGCAAGCACGCGCGGGCGCGCTGCGAGCAGTGCCACAACGAAAGCCGCATCACGGCGGAGGACCGCGTCGTGCTGAAGCGGTCGAACCTGTCGGCGACATACGCCGGGCTGAGCCCGCGCTGCACGGCGTGCCACCGGGACGAGCACCGCGGAGACCTGGGCAAGGACTGCACGCGCTGCCACACCTTGGAGGGCTGGAAGCCGGCGTCCGGCTTCGACCATGGCAAGGCTGCCTTTGTCCTGACGGGCCGGCACGAGCAACTGGCGTGCGAGAAGTGCCACAAGCGGCTGGCGGCGCTGGGCAATCACGTGCAATTCAAGAACTTCGGTTTCTTCAACACCTGCCGGGCCTGCCACCAGGACCCGCACGGCGGCTCCTTCGCCGGCGACTGCGAGAAGTGCCACACCACCGCCGGGTGGAAGCCGGCGCGGCTGGAGGGCGGCTTCCAGCACGACAAGACCGGCTTCCCGTTGAAGGGGCGGCACGCCGCGGTGGAGTGCCGGAAGTGTCACCAGAGCGAAAATTTCCGCGCGAAGATTCCGCACGGGCGGTGCCTGGACTGCCACGAGGACCGGCACCGGGGGCAGCTCGCGGCGCGCGAGGGCGGCGAGTGCGGCGCCTGCCACACGGAGACGGGCTGGAAGCCGGCGCGGTTCGGGACGCGGGAGCACGCCGGCACGCGTTTCCCGCTGAACGGCCGGCACGCGCCGGTGGAGTGCGCGAAATGCCATGCGGGGCAGGGCGCGGGCGTCAACTACCACCCGGCCTTCGCCAGTTGCCGGGACTGCCACCAGGACCGCCACCGCGGCCAGTTTGCCGGCGCGCCGTATGAGAACCGCTGCGAGCGCTGCCACGCCGACGGCGGCTGGCAGGCGGCTCGCTACACCCTGGCCGATCACCAGAAAGGGCGGTTCGCTCTGCTGGGGGCGCACGCGGCCGTGCCGTGCGGCGAGTGCCACCGGGCGGGAGCGGATCCGGCGGACCGGCCGTTCCATTTTGGGTCGCTCGACTGCCAGCAGTGCCACGCCGACCCGCACCGCACGGTGCAGGCCGCGGCGGCGGGAGAGCGCCTGTCACCGGCGGCGGCGCGGTGGGGGTGCCCGTCCTGCCACACCACGCGGACCTGGAAGGAGACAGGGCCGTTCGACCACGGGCGGACGGACTTCGCGCTGACGGGCAAGCACCGCGGCGCGCCGTGCACCGGCTGCCACAAGCCGGCCGTAATGGGTGAGAAGAAGCTCGTGTCGTTCGCCGGAACGGCGCGGGCGTGCGGCGCCTGCCACGGCGACGCGCACGACGGGCAGTTCGCCGGGCTCGGCGGGACGCAGCCGGACTGCGCGCGCTGCCACGAGACGTCCAACTGGCGCTCGAACGAGTTCGACCATCAGAGGAATACGAACTTCTCGCTGGCGGGGGCACACGAGCGGGTGCCGTGCCGGATGTGCCACGCGAACCGGCGGCAGGTGGAGGGGCGCATGGTGGTGTTGTACCGCGGGACGCCGAGGAGTTGCGAGGAGTGCCATCGATGAAAGTGCCGCGGGCCTGGATCCTGCTGACGCTGGCCTTGGCCGGGGCCCTGGCGCAGAGCGCGCCGGCACGGCGCACGGCGAATCCGCACGGAGCGCTGAAGGTGGCGTGCGAGAGCTGCCACACGGCGTCCGGCTGGCGGCCGGCGAGGCCGCGGATGGAGTTCGACCACGACACACAGACGGCGTATCCGCTGCGCGGGGGCCACGCGGGCGTCGCCTGCAACGCCTGCCACGTGGACCGTGTGTTCCGCAACGTGGGGCACCAGTGCTCGGCCTGCCACGCCGACATCCACCGCCGGCAGTTCGGCGGCAACTGCCAGGAGTGCCACACGGTGCAGGGCTTCCGCACGGCAGTGCGGCAGACTCGGGAGCACTTTAACCGCTTTCCGCTACTCGGCGCGCATGCGGCGGCGGCCTGCGAGAGCTGCCACAAGGGGGCGGCGAGCGGCGTGTATTCGGGGCTGAGCACGGACTGCGCGGCGTGCCACCTGGCGGACTATCGCGCGGCCGTGGAGCCGCCGCACACGACGGCGCCGTTCCCGGTGGCGTGCGATCAGTGCCACTCGATGGATTCGTGGCGCGGGGCGAAGTTCGACCACGCGGCGGTGACGCGCTTTGCGCTGAGCGGCGCGCACGCCCGGCTGGAATGCCGGAGCTGCCACGTGGGCGGGCGGTTCACGGGCACGCCGGCGGACTGCTTTTCCTGCCACGCGGCGCAGTTTTCGGCGGCGCAGAACCCGAGCCACGAACAGGCCGGCTTCCCGCGCGACTGCGCCACCTGCCACGGCGCCTCGCAGTGGGCCGGGGCGGTGTTCGACCACGCGGCCCGGACGAGCTTTGCGCTCACCGGCGCGCACGCCAAGGCGCAGTGCAACGGCTGCCACGTGGCCGGGCGGTTCGCGGGGACGCCGCAGAACTGCGAAGCCTGCCACCTGGAGGCCTACAACAAGACGACGAATCCGAACCACGCGGCCTCCAATTTTCCGCGGGGCTGTGCGCAGTGCCATACGACGGCGCAGTGGAAAGGGGCGAGCTTCGACCACCACCTGGGCCGCTTCGCGCTGACCGGGGCGCACCTCAGGACGGAATGCGCGCAGTGCCACACGGGCGGGCGGTACACGGGCACGCCGGCGGCGTGCGAGGGATGCCACCTGCAGGCCTACCAGGCTGCGGCGAACCCGAACCACGCCGCGGCGGGGTTCCCGAAGGACTGCGCGCTGTGCCACGTGACGGCACAGTGGCAGGGGGCGTCCTTCAACCACGGCACCGCGACGAAGTTCCCGCTGACCGGGGCGCACGTGCAGGCGCAGTGCGGAGCGTGCCACGCGGCTGGGCGGTTCGCCGGGACGCCGCAGAACTGCGAGGGCTGCCACGCGGACGCATTTCAGAAAACGGCGAACCCGAATCATGCGGCGGCGGGGTTCCCGAAGGACTGCGCGGGGTGCCACACGACGGCGCAGTGGATGGGGGCGAAGTTCGACCACTCGACGATGACGAAGTTCGCGCTGACCGGGAAGCACACCACCACGACGTGCGCGCAGTGCCACGCGGGAGGCGTCTTCCGCGGCACGCCGGCGGCGTGCGAGGGGTGCCACCTGCAGAACTACAACCAGACGACGAACCCGAACCACGCGGCGGCGGGGTTCCCGAAGGACTGCGCGGTGTGCCACACGACGGCGCAGTGGCAGGGGGCGAAGTTCGACCATTCGACGATGACGAAATTCGCGCTCACCGGGAAGCACACGGCGACGCAGTGCGCGCTGTGCCACGTGGGCGGCGTCTTCCGCGGCACTCCGGCGAACTGCGACGGGTGCCACCTGGCGCAGTACAACCAGACCGCGAACCCGAATCACACGGCGGCGGGTTTCCCGAAGGACTGCGCGGTGTGCCACACGACGGCGCAGTGGCAGGGGGCGAAGTTCGA
>DAHVTI010000126.1 GCA_027324255.1 Bryobacterales bacterium
GGTCGAGGCGGCTCACCGGGATCTGGTTGCCGGGGAAGGGCTTCTTGCCGCTGAGGGTGTCGATGATCGTCATCGGCTGGCCGAGGGCGTTGACGGCCAGGGAGAAGTCGCCCTGGAGCATGGCGGGGGAGGGCACGATGCCGCGCTGGGTTTTGCCGTCGATGGATTTGATGGCGTCCCAGGTGAAGAGGAAGAACGTGCGATTTCTGCCGTCATAGATTCTCGGCAGGACGACGGGGCCGCTGAGGTTGGCGCCGAACTGGTTGCGGCGGAGCTTGCCCTTGGTGAGGTCGAAGTAGCTGACGGCGTCCCACATGTCGTTGCAGAGGAACTCGTAGAGCGAGCCGTGGAGGCGGTTGGTGCCGCTCTTGGTGACGACGCTGAGCACGCCGCCGGCGTAGCGGCCGAATTCGGCCGAGTAGCCGGAGGTCATCATCTTGAATTCCTGGACGCTTTCGATGGGGAGGTTGACGACGGGGCCGGTATTGCGGCGCTGGGTGTTGTTGACGCCGTCGACGAGGAAGCTGATGTTGTCGGCGCGGGCGCCGTTGACGGCGTACTGGCCGTCGCCGCCATCGCCCTTGGGGATGACGCCGCCGGTGAGGTAGGCGAGGTCGGAGAAGTTGCGGCCTTCGAGGGGGATTTCGGCGATTTCGCGGCTGGAGGTGACTTCGCCGCGGGCGCCGCTTTCGGTGTTGATCGCCGGGGGCGTATCGGAGACGGTGACGACTTCAGTGGCGGCGCCGACCTCGAGGGGGATGTCGATGCGGAGCTCCTGGTCGACGGTGAGGGTGAACTCGGCGAGCTTGAAGGCGCGGAAGCCGGCGGCGGTGGCTTCGAGGGCGTAGCGGCCGGGGTTGAGGTAAGGGATGGTGTAGTCGCCGGTGTTGTTGGAGGCGGCGGCGCTGGCGATGTTGGTGTCGAGGTTGGTGATGCGGACCTTCGTGGCGGGCACCACGCTGCCGGACGGATCGGTGACGCGGCCGGTGACCTGGGCGGTGGGGGACTGGGCGGCGGCGGCGAACGCCAGCCCGCAAACGAGAACGAGCAAAGACCTCATAAACGACCTCCCGATGTGATTCGCCGATTTGGCGACTCCCTTTGGCGCAATCATTCTATGCCAAGGTGCAGCGTCCTTGGAAAGGTTTTTGCGAGGAGGCCGTCAGGACTTGCCGCGGAAGAGAAAGATGAGGTCGATGATGAGGATGACGACAATCGTGGTCTCGAGCAAGAGGGCGCTGGACTGGTGGATGCGTTCGGTCATGGAGTGGTAGAGACTGGCTGCGGTGCGGAGCTTTTCGTCGACGAGGCGGCGGTAGTCGGGCACGCCGACACGGGCGGCGACGAGCTGGTAAAGGCGGGCGGCGAACATGTCGCTGAGGAATTTGGCGGCGTTGTCGGTACGCTCCGTCAACTCCTGGACGTCCAGCCGGACGGTGTTGAAGCGCTCGGCTTCGCCGGCGAGGCGCCAGCGCTTCAGCATCCCGGTACCTTCGTCGATGCGGCGGTAGACGTCGCGCAGAGTGCGGGTGAGCAGTTCGTCGTAGAAGCGGAATTCGAGGAGTTGGGAGTTGGCGTATTCGATGAGCTGAAGGGAAGGATCCGCGCCGCCGGCTGTGTCGTAGAGGAAGGCGGCGGACCAGCCGGCGACGAGGAGGTCCTCCGGATAGTAGGAGAGGCGGGAGGCGAGGATGTGGGATTGTTCTTCCGGGGAAAGCGGGAGGGTTTCGCCGCGGATGATGCGGGCGATGGCGCCGCCGGCGCTCTGCAGGAGTTCGCCGGCGGTGAGGAAGCCGGACGGGGCAGGGAGGGGGTCGAGGCGGACGACGGTGTAGTCTTCGGTGAGGAAGCCGCCGTGGGGCTTGAGCAGGGCGGGGCGGATGGAGTCGAGGTGGCGCGCAATGAGGTCGGAGGCGGCGGACTCGGCGGCGGAGGCGCCGACCCAGCGGGTGGAGAGGGCGACGAGGTCGGGCCAGCCGAGGTCGAAGGCCCGCTCCAGGCGGAGGCAGGCGACGCCGTAGCTGTAGTGGTGGATCTCCGCCTGAAAGAACTCGCCGGGCAGGAACTCGATTTCGCCGAGGGCGTGGATGTGCGGCGGGGGCTCGAACCAGACCTGGACCTGGGGGGGCTGGCGGGCGGCGACGCCGCGACGGGGCCCGGGGCCGCCGAGGAGGCGCGAGAGGGTTTCCATGTCGAGCGCCTCGCAGACGTCGAAGAGCTGGAAGAGGAACAGTGATCCGCGCACGCTTTCAGCATAGGCGCGGGCACGGATAAACTGAACGGGTGGTCATGGAGCGAAGAAAGTTCGTGGCGAGCCTGGCGGCGTGGGGGGCCGCGCCGGCGGGGGCGCGCAGCCGCCTGGAGGCGGGCGGGACCGTGGTGTTCCAGGGCCGGCGCACGTTTCCGATGGCGTTGTACCAGGTGCCGGAGCTGGGCAGCCGGGCGGCGGGCCTCAAAGCGGCCGCGGAAGCCGGCTTCGACGTGGTGCACTGCGCGGCGAAGCGGGCAGAGCTGGACGAAACGGCGGCGCACGGGCTGGGGGGATGGTGCACGGTGGGGTCAGTGGCGGGCGGCAAGGGGGAGGAACAGCGGCGGCGGATCACGGCCCTGGTGGAGGGGCTCAGGGATCATGAAGCGCTGCGTTACTGGGAGACGGAAGACGAGCCGTCGTACCAGTGGAAGAAGGCGGGGCCGCGGGTGCGGCCGGAGGCGATCCGCGAGACGTACGCGCTGCTGCGGCGGCTGGATCCGTCGCGGCTGGTGTACCTGAACCACGCGCCGGCGAACCTGGTGTCCACGTTGCGGCAGTACAACCCGGGCGGCGACCTGATCGCCACCGATGTGTATCCGGTGATTCCGCGCGGCATCCGCCCGCAGTACGCGCTGTGGCCGGACGGGCGGCAGGGCGACTTGCTGAACGGCTACATCAGCCAGGTGGGGCAGTATGCGGACAAGATGCGGGCCGTGGCCGGGCCGGACCGCGCGGTGCTGATGGTGCTGCAGGGGTTCGCGTGGGAGATGCTGCGGGACGCGAAGGAGCGGGACCCGAAGATGGTGCTGTACCCGGCGCGGGAGGAGCTGCTGTTCATGGCCGTGCAAAGCATCGTGCACGGGGCGAACGGGCTGAAGTGGTGGGGGCTGCGGTTCACGCCGGTGGAGGCGGGGCTGTGGGCGGACCTGGCAGCGGTCACGAAGCTGCTGCGCGGGCTGGGGGAGGCGCTGATCGACAGGCGCAAGGTGGATGTGCAGTTGGAGTATCACGACACGGGGCACAGCCTGGACCAGGGCGTGGAGTGGACGGCGCGGGCATTGGGTGGCGAGACGGTGTGGATGGCGGTGAACGCGGATCCGAACCCGGTGGAGGCGACGGTGCGCGGGCTGCCGGCGGGGTTGGAGGTGGTGTGGGGCGGGCGTCCGGAGAAGGCGGGCAACGGGTGGCGGATGAAGCTGGAGCCGTTCGGCACGGCGATCTGGAGGATGGCGCGATGAAGGGCATTGTGTTTGTGCTGGCGGCGGCGTGCTTTGGCGCGACGCCGGGCGCGGGCCTGGTTTACCGGGCCGAAAGCGAGAAGCCGGGAGTGGTGCAGCGCGTCACGGTGGCGGAAGGGCCGGTGGAGGCGGGTGGGCTGAAGTGGACGATGATCGAGGGAGAGAAGAGCGGAGGCGGATTTCGCGCGTGGGTGCTGCGGGACGCCTCCGGAACGAAGATTGCGCGTTATGTTTTTGAGGAAGGAACAGGGCCGGCGCGCGAGTACCGCGACGCGGCGACGGGCGAGGCGGCTTTGCCGTCGCTGGGGAGCTGGCGGTTTCTGTGGCCGCTGGCGGCGGGAGCGGAGGGGAGGGTTGAGTATTTAGGGCACAGTTACGTGCTGGAGTCGAGGAAGAGCGGGACGTGGACGGCGCCGCCGGCGGAGGCGAGGATCGTGGAGCTGCGGCCGGACCTGTGGATCGGGCCGGCGTCGAACCGGCGGCAGAAAGACGAGCGGCGGCGCTACGACGGGTCGGACTACGAGATGATCCCGCTGACGCGGGCCGACTACTTCGAGATGGCGGAGGCGGGCATCACGTGCGTGCAGGCGGCGGGCGAGCAGCAGGCGTGGGCCGAGGAGGCGGGGCTGTTCTACTGGGGGCCGCACGAGAAGCTGCCGTATCCGGAGTTGCTGTACCGGAGCCAGTACCTGGGGCCGCGGCTGTACCTGGACGAGCCGGCGGTGAGCACGCGCGATTACGACATCCGGCCGCGGCTGGCGAAGGAGCCCGCGTATCGGAAAGCGATGAGCCCGCAGGAGGCGCTGCGGGCCTACCAGGCGCACTACGCGAAGACGATCACTGCCGGGCCGCCGCAGGTGCTGATGGAGACGCTGGGGAAGCGGGCGGACGTGGATTTGGGCAGCATGAAGTTCGCGCAGGCGAACATCTACAACTGGGAGACGATGCCGGAGACGGCGGCGTGGGCGCTTTCACAGGACGCGCGCGTGCCGTCGGCGATGGTGTTCGAGCCGCCGGGGCGGATCGGGACGCGGCGCACCTTGCCCGAGTGGAACATGAGCTACGGGACGCACTTCCGCACGGACGACCGGGGCGTGCTGCCGGCGGTGATTTACGGCTTTCTACGCGGGGCGGCGCGGCTCAACGGCAAAGAGTGGGGCGTCAGTATCTATGGGGCGGTGGAACGTGCGGACACGTTTCTGTGGCTGACGCAGGCCTACGACCTGGGGGCGACGCGGTTCTTTTTCTGGGACAACTATCAACTGGCTTGCATGCCGTATGGGGAAGTGCTCGCGCTGGCGCGGCACCTGCGGGCGCACGCGCGGCAGAATCCGCGGGCTGAGCTGGCGAGGCTGCGCGGGGTGGCCGAGCGCGCCATTCTGCTGCCGCCGGGCTACGGGCTGGGCCACACGCAGACGGGGCGCGGGAACCTGTGGGGGTTGGGCGAACTGAACCTGGAGCGGGTGAACCGCAAAGGCGTCAGGCACCGGGCGGTGATGAGCCGGTTTTTTGCCGAGATCGAGAAGAGCGTGCAGGAGGGCGTGGGGTTCGACCTGCTGTGGGACCTGCCGGGGCTGAAGCTGGACGGCTACAGGGAGGTGGTGTGCGTGCGCGAGGACGGGACGGTGGAAGGCAGCGCGGGCGCGCCTGTGCGGCCTTTGGGCGGAGAGCCGGTGCTGGCGGTGACGGTGCAAGGCCGGACGGCCACGGCGCGGGTGAAGGAGACTCGCGCGCCGGTGTACTACACGCTGGGCGCGGACCCGCAAGGCGTGCTGCACAACGCGGTGGTGCGGTGGGAGCTGTTCGGGCCGGAAGAAGAAGATTACCTGTTCCCGCAGGCGCCCGAGGTCAGGCCGCGCGTGAAGATGGGGGCGCCGGGCGAGTACGAGGCGCAGATCGGGCTGCCGGAGTTGACGCCGGGCTCGTACCGGCTGCGGGCGGCGACGGCGGACGTGAGCGGGCGAACCGCGGTGGTATGGACGGAAATTCGAGTGGCGGAAGGAGCGCAATGAACAGGAGATTCTATTTGGCCCTGCGGGACCTGCACCTGTACCTGGGGCTGTTTTTCGCGCCGTTCGTGGCGGCGTTCAGCGTAAGCGTGTTCTTTCTGGTGCACGCGTGGCTGCCGGGAGCGGACGCGGAGGCGGATGCGCCGAGGGTGGTTGCCGGGCTGACGATGCCGGCGGGCGTCGAGACACTGCCGGCGCGCGAAAGAGTGGAGGCGCTGCAGAGGATGTTGGCGGAGGCGGGGATCGGCGGCGAGATCGGGTTCGTGCGGTACGACGTGAAAGCAGGGCGGCTGGCGATGCCGGTGATTATGCCGGGGCGGGAGAAGGAGGTGGTGATCGAGCTGGCGGCGCGCACCGCAACCGTGCGGGAGCGCGAGACGGGGGTGTGGGACGCGCTGGTGTTCCTGCACAAGGCGCCGGGGCCGCACCTGGTGGACATCCGCAAGAACTGGTGGCCGATGCAGGCGTGGCACTGGCTGGCCGACGGCACATCGTACCTGGTGTGCTTCATCTCGCTGAGCGGGATTTACCTGTGGGTTGCGCTGAAGGCGGAGCGGCGCGTGGGGCTGGCGTTGCTGGGCGCGGGGGCGGCGACGTTTGCGGGGGTGGTGTATGCCGTCGTCCACTAGGCGCGGGCTCATCGACGCGACGGAGACCTGGAACCGCAGGCTGCACTACTACTCCGGGCTGTACCTGCTGTTCTTCCTGTGGCTGTTCGCGTTCACGGGGTTGCTACTGAACCACCCGAAGTGGAGCTTCGCGGAATTCTGGACGAACCGGCAGCAGAGCCGCTACGAGTTGCCGATCGCGGCGCCGGCGGCGACGGGCGATGTGGCGCAGGCGGAAGAGATCCTGCGGCAGGCGGGGATCCGCGGCGAGATCGAGTGGACGAAGGCGCGGGCGGATGAGGGCGTGCTGGAGTTTCGCGCGAGCCGGCCGGGGCACATCTACGAGATCTGCGCGGACCTGCGCGGAGGGCGCGCGACGGTGCAGCGGATCGAGCTGAACGCGTGGGGCGTGACGCGGATCCTGCACACGTTCACGGGTGTGCGGTTGAACGATGAACGGAACGCGCGCGATTGGTGGGCGACGCGGCTGTGGGCGTTCGCGATGGACGCGGTGGCGGCGGGACTGATTTTCATGGTGCTGAGCAGCGTGTGGCTGTGGTGGAGCCAGAAGCGGAAGCGCGCGGCGGGTTTGGCAGCGCTGCTGGCCGGCACGGCGTTGTGCGGGCTGTTCGTGATGGGGCTGCGGTGGCTGGTGTAGGCGCGGGGTCAGGGCTGTCCTGCACGGATCCTGTCGACGAGGATGCGGGTAAAGGCATCGACGAAGGGCTGGCCGCGGGTGAGGAGATTTTCGCGGGTCATGTAGTCTAGTTCGACGTCGGGGCGGACGCCGATGTTTTCGACGTAGGGTGCGGCGGGCAGGTCCGGGGTGGCGATGGGTTCGCGGCGGACCACCAGCGAGTTGGTGTTGCGGAAGCTGGCTTCGGAATAGAACAGCGGCCAGGAGCTGACGGAGCCGCCGCCGCCACTGGTGCGCATGCCGACGATGGCGCCGCGGCGGTTGTCCTGCATCATGGCGGGGAAGATGTCGGCGGCGGAGATAGAGAACTCATCGGTGAGGATGATGAGCGGCTTGGTGTAGGCGGCGACGTTGCCGTTGGCATCCTTGGCGGGCTCGTTTTCGAAGGTGAGGCTGCAGGCGGGGATGGGTCCGGTCATGCCGCGGTTTTCGGCGTAGGCTTCCTGGATCTGTTGCAGGTAGACGGTGTAGAGATCGATGATCCACTGGTCGGAGCCGCGGGCTTTGGCGGTGTCGAGAGCGTTCTTGAGGGAGTTGATGAGGACGAGGTAGGGGCGGAGCTGCTCGCCGAAGAAGTAGAAGCCGGAGTCAGGGATCAGGTAGGACGCGAGCGTGAGCATGTAGCAGTCGCCGCCGGGGTTGCGCATGACGTCGACGACGAGGCCGTCGGTGTTCTGCTGGAACCAGGCGATCTCCTGGGCGAGCTCAAGAACGGAAGTGGCGTTGGTGGTGAAGCCGGGGACGCGGAGGAAGCCGATGCGGAAGCCCTCGGATTCGTAGACTCCGGTGAAGAGGAAGTTGGCGGCGGTGGCGCCGAGGCGCTGTCGGAAGGTGGCGGGCAGAACAAAGACGGGCGCGCGGGAGCCGAGGCCGAGGAGGTAGCGGCGGGCGACGGTTTCGCCGGTATCGGGATGGGTGGCTTCGCCCTGAAAGAGGGGATCGTCATCGGGCATGCGCCAGTTGCGG
>DAHVTI010000559.1 GCA_027324255.1 Bryobacterales bacterium
CTCCACTTCGCCCGCGCGCGACGCCGCGCCGGAGGCGTGGGCCGCGTGGCGGCCGGACTTCGCGCGCTACCGCGCCGTCGTCGTCAACTTCAACGGAGGCCATCTCGATAGCGGCCTGCGCTGGCCGCCCGAAGTGGAGGCCGCCTTCCTCCGCTATCTGCGCGGCGGCGGGGGCGTCGTCATCTTCCACGCCGCCAACAACGCGTTCCTGCGCTGGCCGGAGTACAACGACATCGCCGGCCTGCTGTGGCGCGATAAGTCCTTCGGCCCCGGCCTGGTCTTCGAAGATGCGGGCAAGGTGGTCACCGTCCCCGCCGGCGAAGGCCCGAATCCCGGCCATGGCCCGAGGCACGATTTCCAGATGCGGGTCCGCGACAAGCGCCACCCCATCACGCGCGGCCTGCCCGAGTTGTGGATGCATCCTTCCGAGCAGCTCACCCACGGCCAGCACGGCCCGGCGCGCGATCTCACCCTCCTCACCTCCGCCTGGAGCAAGGACTCGCACCGCCACGAGCCCATGGATTGGGTGCGCGACTACGGGAAGGGGCGCGTCTATGTCACCATGCTCGGCCACACCTGGCTGAAGGAAGAGAACCCCAACCTCGACTGCGTGGGCTTCCAGACGTTGTTCGCGCGCGGCGTCGAATGGGCCGCCATAGGCCGCGTCACGCTGCCCGTCCCGCCGAACTTCCCCAAGCCCGACCGTGTCTCGCTGAAACCTCCGCGCTGAAGCGCGCGCCCGGCCGGCATCTTAAACAGTATCCGAGGAGACCCCGTTGCTGACTCCCGCCGATTCGCCTGTGCTCTTCCCCAACCAGGACGCCCTGGCCCGCGTCCTCTCCCACGCCGTCTTCGACCTGTGGGGCGTGGTGAACAACCTCACCTCCCTGCGGCCGCCGCGCTGGACCCGCTACCGCGTCTCCATCTTCGGCTCGGCGCGCGTCGGCGTGGATCAGTTCGCCTATCAGCAGGTGAAGCGCCTGGCCGCCGCCCTGGCCGGCATGGGCTGCGACATCATCACGGGCGGCGGGCCCGGCATGATGCAGGCCGCCAACGAGGGCGCGGCCGAGGCCGACCCCGAAGACAAGGTGCGCTCGGTGGGCATCCGCATCCAGTTGCCTTTCGAGCAGGGCTCGAACCCCTACGTCGAAAAGGAGTACGAGCACCAGACCTTCTTCACGCGCCTCCACCACTTCGTCATCGCCTCCGACGCCTTCGTGGTCACGCCCGGCGGCATCGGAACCGTGCTCGAAGCCATGATCGTCTGGCAGTTGCTGCAGGTGGGCCACCTGAAGGACACGCCTCTCATCCTCGCCGGCGATATGTGGAAGGGCCTCGTCGCGTGGATGGAGAAGGAGATGCTGGCCGCGCAGCCCCAACTCATCAGCCCGCACGACCTCCACATTCCGTATTGCGTCTCCAACTGCGACGAGGCCGTGGCGATCCTGCGCGAAAAGCACGCCGCCTGGCTCGCCGCCGGCTGCGTCAAATAGAAGACAAACCCGCTTCCCGCCCGCCGCACGGGGGCTACAATGGAGGCGGCAGGCCATCATGACCCTGGCAGAGGAACTTGCCCTTTCCGCCCGGGAGAGCCCGCTGGCGGAGCCGCTCGGCAACGGCCGCATCCGCTGCCTGGCCTGCGGCCACCGGTGCCCCATCTCGCCCGGGTTCGACGGCGTGTGCAAGGTGCGCTCCAACCGCGGCGGGAAGCTCGTGGTCCCCTACGGCTATGTGAACGCGCTGCATTGCGACCCCATCGAGAAGAAGCCCTTCTTCCACGCCCTGCCCGGCTCCCGTGCGCTCAGCTTCGGCATGCTCGGCTGCGACCTGCACTGCGCCTACTGCCAGAATTGGGTCTCCTCGCAGGCCTTGCGCGATCCCCGCGCGGACCTCTATTTCCGGCCCATCCAGCCGGAGGAGATCGTCGAGACTGCGCTGCTGCAGGGCGCTTCCAGCATCGTCAGCACTTACAATGAGCCGCTCATCACCGCCGAGTGGGCCGTGGCGGTCTTCCGCCTGGCCCGCTCCGCCGGCCTAGCCACCGGCTTCGTCTCCAACGGCAACGCCACGCCCGAAGTGCTGGCTTACCTCCGCCCGTGGCTGGACCTCTACAAGGTGGACCTGAAGAGCTTCGACGACCGCCGCTACCGCGAACTCGGCGGCCGGCTCCAGCCGGTGCTCGACTCCATCCGCCTTATCTATGAGATGGGCTTCTGGCTGGAGGTGGTCACGCTGGTGGTGCCGGGCTTCAACGATTCGCCCACGGAGCTCGAATCCATCGCCCGCTTCCTGGCCGGCATCTCGCCCGACATCCCGTGGCACGTCACCGCCTTCCACCCCGACTACAAGATGCCCGGCCCGCCGCCGACCAGCGCGCACACGCTCCTGCAGGCCGCCTCCATCGGCCAGGCGGCCGGGCTGCGCTATGTCTATGCCGGCAACCTGGCGGGTCGCACGGGCGATCTGGAAAACACGCGCTGCCCCGCCTGCGCCGCCACGCTGGTGGAGCGCGCCGGCTTCCGCGTGGTTCGCAACCGGCTGGCCGCGCGGGCCGCCTGCCCGGAATGCGGCGCGGCCATCGCCGGCTTCTGGAGCATCCCCGCCCGCGGCTAAGGAGGATCGCATGGCTGCCACTCACGTTTCGCCCTTCGCCGGCGCCTGGTATCCCGGGCGCGCCGCGGAACTCGACCATCTTCTCGACCGGCTCTTCATCGATTCGGCCGCCCGCACCGGCCCCGCGGTGTTGCCGGATCCCGTCGCCGTGGTGGTGCCGCATGCCGGCCTCGCTTACTCCGGCACCGTTGCCGCCGCCGCCTTCCGGCACCTGCAGGCCGCCGCGCCGCGGCGCGTCGTCGTGCTCGCCTTCCTGCACAGCGGCGGGCCCGGCGGCGTCATTGCGCCCGACGTCGAGGCCTACGAAACGCCGCTCGGCCGCGTCAGGGTGGATCTCTCCGGCCTCCCGTTCCCGCGGCGCGGCGTCGAACTCGCCTGCGATCACAGCCTGGAGATCCAGCTTCCGCTGCTCGAACGCGCCGTGCCCGATGCCGCCGTCGCCCCGCTCTACGTCGGCCACCTCGGCGCCGCCGCCCGCGCGGAGGCCGCGGTCCAGCTCGCCGCCGCCCTCCAGCCCGGGGACATTCTGGTGGCCAGCACGGACCTTACCCACTACGGCCGCTCCTTCGGCTTTCAGCCCTTCCCCGTGGACGAGGAGACCGCCGGGAACCTCCACACGCTCGACCGCGGGGTCATCGACGCCGCCGGCAGCGTGGACCCGGAAGTCTTCCTCGCTGAGCTGCGCAGCGGCGGTTCCACCACCTGCGGCTCCGCCCCCGTCTCCCTGCTGCTCGAAACGCTGCGCCGCCTGGGCGGCGAGGAGATCTTCCAGGAGGCTCTCGACTACCAGACCTCGGGCGACATTACGGGCGACTACGGCCATTCGGTCGGCTACGCCGCGCTCGGGTACTTTCGTGCCGGCTCGTTCGCTCTGGACGAGCACGACCGCCGAGCCCTGCTCGACAGCGCCCACGCCACCCTGCGCCGCCTCAACGACTCCGGCAGCGAACGCCCGCAGCCCATCCCCGATCCCTCCGGCGCGCTGCGCCGCGCCGCCCCCGTCTTCGTCAGCCTGCACCTGAAGGGCGAGCTGCTCGGCTGCATCGGGCGGCTTGGCGGCAGCGACGCCCTGGCCCACTCCGTTCCCGAACTGGTCCTCAACGCCCTGCATGACCCGCGCTTCCCGGCCCGCGCCCGCGCGCCCGAGGGCGTCGAGGTGGAGATCTCCGTCCTCACGCCTATGAAGCGGCTGCGCGACGCCTCCGGGTTCCGCGTGCGCGAGCACGGCGCGTTCCTGGAATGCTGGGGCCACCGCGGCCTGCTGCTGCCGCAGGTGGCGCGCGAGCGCGGCTCGACGGCGGAGTGGTTCCTCGACGCCCTCTCGCAAAAGGCCGGCCTGCCCAAGGCCGCCTGGCGCGATCCGGCGGCGCGCCTCAGCGTCTTCCGCGCGCAGGTTTTTTCGTCCCTCTCATAGTCCATTCGTCTGATGCCGCCCGGCGGTGTCTCTGATAGCGTTGTCTTGGTTTTCAGGAATACCTCCATGCCATTATCCCGACGCTCTGCCCTTGCCTCCCTGCTGGCCGCGCCCGCCGCCCTCGCCCAGACCATCACCACCACCAGCCAGACCACCATCGGCTTCAAGGCCGACACCGGTCCCGAGCGCTCCGAATGCGGCATCGGCGCCCTCATGCCCTGGGCCGACAGCCTGTGGGCCATCACCTACAACAGCCACATGAAAGGCACCGGCTCCGGCCTCGGGCTCTACCGCATTGACGAAAACCTCAAAAGCGAGCGCGTCCACGTCCACGACGGCACGCACGCCAACCGCCTTATCCACCGCGAATCGAACCAGTGCTTCATCGGCCCCTACGTCATCGACGCCAAGGGCAACTGGAAGCACATCCCCGAGTTCGACAAACACCGCCTCACCTCCACCATGCGCCACCTCACCGATCCGGCCAACCGCGTCTACTTCCAGACGATGGAAGGCCAGTTCCTCGAGATGGACGTGCACGATTTGAAGCCCCGCCCGCTGTTCGACCTGGTGAAGGAGATGAAACTCGCCGCCCGGCCCCACTTCAAGGGCGGCTACACCGCGCAGGGGCGCGTCGTCGTCGCCAACAACGGCTTCTACGAGTTCGGCGACGACCAGGCCGGCCTGTTCGAGTACGACGGCAAGACCTGGAAGCGCCTCTCCGGCAAGCCCCACATGGACGTCGCCGCGCGCGAGGACATGGGCAACGCCCTCTTCTGCACCGGCTGGGACGAAGCCTCGGTCCTGTTCTGGGCCCTCGTCCGGGGCCAGTGGCAGCGCTACCGCCTGCCCAAGGCCAGCCACGCCTTCTCGCATGCCTGGCAGACGGAGTGGATGCGCATTCGCGAGGTCGAAACCGAGCATTACCTCGTGGACATCCAGGGCATGTTCTACGAGCTCCAGCCCGTGCCTTTCGAAGGCCGCATCTGGGGCGTGAAGCCCATCTGCCAGCACCTGCGCATCATCCCCGATTACTGCGCCTTCCGCGGCCTGTTCGCCGTCGGCGGTAACCAGACCACCGCCAACCGCGACAACAACGCCGTCGCCGGCCAGCCGCAGTCCGGCCTCTGGCTCGGCAAGACCGATGACCTGTGGAGCTGGGGCAAGCCCGCCGGCTGGGGCGGCCCGTGGTGGAAGAGCGGCGTCAAGAAGGGCGTTGCCTCCGAGCCGTTCCTCTTCACCGGTTTCGACAAGAAGATGCTGCACCTCAGCGCCGACAGGCCCGCCGCCTTCGACATCGAAATCGACTTCATGGGCAACGGCACCTGGCACCGCTACGAGCGCATCAACGTGCCCGCCGAAGGCTACGCCAGGCACATCTTCCCCGGCGCCTTCTCGGCCCACTGGGTCCGCCTGACCCCGCAGAGCGACTGCCGCGCCACGGCGTCGTTCTTCTTCACTTAACCGGGCTTTACACGCGCCGGGTAATCCGGGCAGTCCGGGTTTCGTCTCTGGTTCTGGAGGTAGACTCATGGACCGCTCCTTCTTCCGGGCGTTCGCGCCTTCACTTCTGGCCGTCTTCGTTCTCATCCCCGCGGCCTCCTGCCAGCCGCCCCAGGGCTACCCCGGCCGCGGCATGCGCGGCCCGCGCATGGGCGGGCCTGGCGGCGGCGAGGCCAACGCCGCGCCCACCACCCGCAACGAGGCGGAGAAACGCATTCTCGACACCGCCTCCCAGGTGTCTCACTACCTGAACGTGCCGGAGCAGGACGGCCGCCTCATCCGCCTGCTGGTGGAATCCAGCGGCGCCCGCAACGCCGTCGAAATCGGCACCTCCACCGGCTATTCGGGCCTCTGGTTCGCCCTCGGCCTGCAGGCCACCGGCGGCAAGTTGACGACCTTTGAATACGACGCCGGACGCGCCGCCACCGCCCGCGAGAACTTCCGCAAGGCCGGCGTGGACTCCCTCATCACCGTCGTCGAAGGCGACGCGCACCAGAAAGTGAAGGCGCTGAAAGGCCCCGTCGACATCGTCTTCATCGACGCCGACAAGGAGGGCTACCGCGACTACCTCAAGCAGGTGCTGCCGCTGGTGAGGCCCGGCGGGCTCATCCTCGCCCACAACATCAGCGGCCGCTCGAGCAACCCCGACTACATGGACGCCGTCACCAGCGACCCGGCGCTTGAAACCATCCTGGTCAACGGCCAGATGGCCGTCACGCTCAAGAAGCGCTGACTCCGCGCGCCCTCCGCCGCCCGTGCGATAAAGTGTTGCCTGGAGACCCATGGCCCACCCTTCGCCCGGCGAAATCGTCCTGCTTCTTCTGCTCTGCGCCGCCTCTGTCGGCGCCTTCTGGCTGCGCTTCGGCAAGGTGTACCGCACCATCCTCGGCGCCCGGCCCGATGCGGATTTCCAGATGCAGCCCATCGACCGGCGCCTGCACCGTCTCTTCCGGGAGGTGCTCTGCCAGGCCAGGGTCATCCGTGAGCGGCCCCTGCCGGGCCTCGCCCACGCCCTCGTCTTCTGGGGCTTCTGCGCCTTTGCCCTGGTCACTCTGAACCACATGGCCGCCGGCGTGGGCCTGGAGTTCCTCAGCGTGCAGAACGGCCTCTTCGGCCCCGCCTATCACGCTTTCGCCGCCGTCTTCGCCCTCGCCGTGGCGGTGGGCATCACCGGCCTCACCATTCGCCGTTTTGTTGTGCGGCCCCGCTGGCTGGGCGACGAAGTTTCGCTCGAGTCGGGCCTCATCGCCGTGCTCATCCTGCTGCTGATGCTCACCTACCTGGCGGACTACCTCCAGCAACCCGCCCCCGGCTCCGCCGTCTGGAAGGCTCTGTGGTGGACCCACACCCTGGCCCTGCTCGTCTTCCTGCCCCTGCTGCCCCACACCAAGCACCTGCACCTTCTGCTCAGCCCCGCGGCGGTCTTCCTGGACCGCGGGTCGTTCGCCCATATCCCGCCGCTGGCCGGCGACGAGGACTTCGGCCTGGACACCGGCCGCGACGTCACGCAACTGCTCGCCCTGCAGGCCTACTCCTGCGTCGAATGCGGCCGCTGCCAGCAGCACTGCCCCGCCCACAACACCGGTAAGGAGCTCAACCCCAAACAGCTCGCCCTCGGCCTGCGGGCCTACCTGAACCAGCACGGCGCGCAGGGCGCGGAGCCGCTGCTGGGCACGCACCTCAGCGAGGAAGCCGTCTTCCAGTGCACCACCTGCGGCGCCTGCGAAGCGCAGTGCCCCGTGGGCGTCGAGCACCTGCCGCTCATCATCGGCCTGCGCCGCGGCGCCGTCAACACCGGCCGCTGGGAGGACGAGCACGGCGGCCAGCTCTTCCTCAAGCTCGAGCGCAACGGCAACCCGCTCGGCCTGGCCGCCCTTGAGCGCGACCGCTTCATCCAGAAAAACGCCCTCGCGCCCTACGACGGTTCGCAGGAGTATTGCCTCTGGCTCGGCTGCATGGGCTCCTACGACCCCCACGGCCGCGAAACCGTCCTGGCGCTGGCCCGCGTACTACGCCACGCCGGCGTCACCTTCGGCGTGCTCAAGAAGGAAAAGTGCACCGGCGACAGCGCCCGCCGCCTCGGCAACGACCTCGCCTTCCAGCAGCTCGCCGAGTTCAACATCGCCCAGATGCGAAGCGCCGGCGTCCGCAAGCTCGTCTCCATCTGCCCCCACTGCGTGCGCACCATCCGCGAGGACTGGCGCGAGTTCGGCGCCGGCTTCGACATCGAGCACCATTCCGTGCTGCTGGCGCGCCTGGAAGGCCAGCTCCCGCCGGCCGGGCCAGGGAACTCGATCGTCTACCACGATCCCTGCTACCTGGGCCGCTACCAGGACGTCTACGAGCCGCCCCGCCAGGTGGTGCGCGGCTCGGGCGCGCTGCTGGAGGCGCCCCGTTCGCATCAGCGCAGCTTCTGCTGTGGCGCCGGCGGCGGATGGGTGTTCCTGGGCGAAGAAAAGGGGACGCGCATCAGCCACGCCCGGGCCGCGGAGCTGTCCGCCACCGGGGCCGGCACCATCGCGGCCGCCTGCCCCTTCTGCCACACAATGTTCCGCGATGCCCTGGAGTCCTTGCATGCCCCGCAGCCGCCGCGCCTGGTGGACATCGCCCAACTGGCCGCTGCCCGCCTGCCCGCAACGGGAGAAAACGCATGACGGAGGAAGAGGTCTGGCAGACGGTGGAGGAGTTGAACCGGCTCTGGACGGCCGGCGACGGCGGCGGGCTGGAACGGTTCTTCCACCAGCGGATGGTCGCCATCAACCCGGCTCAGTCGGGCTATCTCGAAGGCGGGCCGGCCTGCGTGGCGGCCTGGCAGGCCTTTTCGCGATCCGCCCGCATCGTCTCCTGGAGCACCGAAGACCCCTGCGTCCGCCTGTTCGGCGGCACGGCGGTGGTGGCCTATCGTTATGAGCTGGCCTGCGAAATCGGCGGCCAGTCCCTACGCTTGCGCGGGCGGGACTTGATGACGCTCATCTGGGAGGACGGCCGCTGGCAACTGGTGGCCGATCACTTCTCTCCGGAGCCCGGCTCGGCCGGCTGAGACTGCTTGGCGGGGGGACGCCGAAACTCGACGTCGCAGCTATCGGCCATTCAAGTGGGGACGCCCAGGCGCGGCAGCACGAACTTCATGACGGCGATGTAGCCGCCCAGAAACAGGATCATCGTGAGCCATTCAGGCATTCGTCTGTGCTCTTTCGCTCAGCATATCGTCTTGTCCGGCGGGATGGCCAGAACCGGCACCTTGGCCTGCTCGATGGTGCGCGTGGTGACCGAGCCCATCCACACCTGGCGCCAGCCCGTCCGCCCGTGAGTGCCCATCACCACCCAGGCGTTGCCCCGGTGGGCGGCGGCGATGATCGCCTCCACCGGCGGGGCGTCCGAGACTTCGAAAACCACATCGAGTCCCTCCAGCAGTTGCGGCTTCGCCCATTCCCGCAGATGTGCCTCGGCGTGCTTCCGGACCTCGGACCACTGGCTCAGGATCTCTTCGCGGTGGCTGGCCGTCAGATAGGACGGCATGTCCACGTGCACCGCATGCAGCAACCGCAGCGGCTTGCCCGCCGTGTGGGCCAGCCAGGACGCCCAGCGCAGGGCGTTGGCCGAGCAGTCGCTGAAGTCGATAGGGCACACAATGGAATCAAACGGAGGATTCAGCATGTCGCAACAGGCCTCCGCTTCCGAAGATGCACCTTCCTGCGCGCCGTGACAAGGGCCCTAATGCAAAAAGGGGCAAGCCGAAGCCTACCCCTTTGCTCCACCGCGCACCAAACATAGTTTAGCGCGTTTTGAGACTCAATAGGTGATCTTGAGAGAAAGTTGCCAGGAACGAGGATCGTCCTGGCCCGTGGTCGTGCCCCAGGCCGCGCTGGTCGGGTCCGTGTTCGGGTTGTAGAGGTTCGGGTGGTTCAGGGCGTTGAAGGTCTCCGCCCGGAACTGGGCCACCCAGCGTTCCGTGATCCGGAAGCTCTTGATCATGGAGAGGTCCCAGCGGTCCTGGTTAGGGCCGCGCACCGCGGAGAACCGGATGGGCAATCCGCGGATGTTCGACGCCAACTGCTTCGAACCCAAGGTCTCGAAGCCGGCCTGCGCCGCCGGCGTGAACCAGTGGTCCACGCTCCGCGCGTTCTCCGGCAGCACGATCGACTTCAGATCGCCGTTGAAAATGCGGTTGCCGAAGCCCATCGGACTGCCGGACTGGTGCTGGTAAATCCCGCCCAGTTGCCAGCCGCCCGCGATGAAGTCCAGCGCCCGGTTCCAGTCCGAGCCCCACTTCCGCTTGTTACCGAAGGGGAGCTCCCAGATGCCCGAGCCCGTCAGGCGGTGGGTGCGGTCCAGGTCCGAGATGCTCTCGTACGGCATGGGGTCGGAGGTGTTCAGGAACTCCCTTGCTTCCATGGTCTTGGCCCACGTGTAGGAGGCCTGCATCGTCCAGCCGGCCGAGAAGCGCCGCTCGATGCGGGTCTGCAGCGAGTGGTACCAGGAGTAGCCCGCCGGATCGCCCACCAGTTGCGTGCTGGAGAACTGGTTGTTCGGCCGCAGCAGGTTGGCCCGCGTCATGTTGGCGCCGTAGATGGAGTTCAGCCCGTAGTAGGGGTTGGGGAAGTTCTTGCCCAGGAAGTCGATGGTGGCCTGGTCGCGCACCGGAGAGGTGCTCAGGTACTGCGCCGGCGTGTAGGTCAGCTCGCGGTTGATGTTGAGGCGCGTCGTGCGGTTGCCCACGTAGGAGGCCTCGACCATGAACTTCTGCGGCAGCTCCTGCTGCAGGCCGAAGCTCCAGCGTTGGGCGTAGGGGTGCTTACGCGCTTCCGGGAAGAAGCTGACGCCCTGCCCGATGTTGGTCAGCAGTCCGCCCTTGGCGCCCGCGGGCTGGATCAGCCCGTTGGGGAACGGATTGGCCATCGTCGCGATATAGGTGAGGCCGTTGTCCAGCGTGGCTTGCATCGGCGTAGACTGCGAGAAGCCCGTCTGGTTGGTGTTGGTGTAGTTCACGCCGATGGAGGCCGTGAAGATGCCGTAGCCGCCGCGGATGATGGTCTTCGGCTTCAACTGGTAAGCGAAACCCATCCTCGGCTGGAAGTTGTTCTTCTCGCCCTGCCAGTAGGTCCGGCCGTTCGGCGCCACTCCGGCGAACGTCAGCCCGCCCATGGCCCGGAAGTCCGCCGGCGCCAGCTCGGGAATCGGGTTCTTGGCGTAGTTGGCCCGCGCCGCGTCGTTCAGCGGATTCGGCGTCGTGCCCGCGAAACCGATGGCGGACCGGTCGAACCGCTCCGTAATCGGCGTCTCCAGCTCCCAGCGTACGCCGAGATTCACGGTCAGCTTCTTCGAAACCTTCCAGTCGTCCTGGAAGTAGAGAGAGAAGTACTTGTCCTGTTCCACGTAGGAATCCGTGATTGACATCGAGCCCGCCGGAATGCCCATCAGCATCGCCGCCAGCTCGCCGCCCCGTGTCGGGTTGGCCGCCGTGTTGTTGGCCTTGGTGTAGGTGGCGTTGAAGGAGAACTGCGGCGAAATCGCCGTGCCGTAGCGGTTCCGGCTCTCGCGGTAGACGCGGAACTCGGGGCCGAACCTCATGCTGTGATTGCCGCTCAACTTCGTGAAGTTCGCCACGAAGGAGTTGGTGGTGGAGGCCGTGTAGCCGTCCTGCGACTCCCACGCCGCGATGTCGGTGAACGGGCTCACCGTCACGCGCGGCAGCGTCGTCACTGCCTTGTTGGGCATCAGCGCCAGCGTATTCTGCGAGAACCCGAAGCCCGACAGGTCCGCGCCCTGCGAGGTGCGGTGCTCCGGAAAGTCCTGGAAGGTCAGCCCGTAGCGGAAGTTCAGCAGCAGGGATGGGTTGAACACGTAGACATCGTCGAAGGCGATGCCTTTGTTGTTGCGGGTCAGCACTACGCCATTCGTGTCGTTGTTGAACGACCGGTTCTTGTCTTCTTCCCAGAAGTCGCGGTGCAGCCGCAGGAAGATGCGGTGGTTCTCGCTGAAGGCGTGGTCGATGCGCGTGATCCAAACCCAGTAGTCCTCCAGCGCCTTGCCCGAACGGTAATAGTTGTTGCGGTAGTCGCTGGTGCCCGGCTGGTTCGGCGTCGGGTACAGGTTGATCAGCTTCATCGACACCGGATCCAGGCTGGACTGCGGAATCACGTTGCCCGGAATCGGCGTCCGCACGTACTTGCCGCCCGTCAGCGTCGTGCTCCGCGGATCGTAGACCTGGTAGGCGGAGCCGAGCGCGAGGTACTCGGAAAGGTCCCCATTGTGCATCTTGGCCGTCGGCACCGTGGAAGTGATGTTGCCGCCCGAAGACGGGTTGCCGAACTTGTTGGCCTCATAGGCGAAGAACCAGAACGTCTTGTTCTTGCCGTTGTACAGGCCGGGAATGACCACCGGCGCGCCGGCCGAGGCGCCGTAGCGGTTGTCCTGATAGATGGACACGGCCTGCCCGGAGCGGTTCTGGAAGATCGTCCGGTTGTCCAGCGCCGAATGGCGGAACCACTCGTGGAACTCGCCGTGAATATCGTTCGTGCCCGACTTCGTCGAAACGTTCACCGTCGAGCCCATCGTGTGGCCCAGCGACGCGTCGAATGCCGAAGTCTGCACCTTGAACTCGCTGATTGCCGTCGAGGGCGGCGAAAACGCCACGCGCGGCGCCGTGCCGTCCGAATAGGTGTTGGAAACGCCGTCGATCGAGAATTCGTTCTGGTTGTTGCCGCCGCCGTCGGTCGAAAAGGTGGAGGGCGCCGAATTGAACCCGGCCTTGCGCAGCCGCATGTTCGTGCCGTTCACCGTGCCCGGCGCCAGGTGCACCAGGTCCATCGCGTTACCGGCAAACTGCGGCAGTTCCAGCACCCGCCGCTCGTCGATCACCTGGCCCAGCGAAGCTTCCGCCGTCGACAGCAGCGGCGTCGTGGCCGTCACCTCGATCACTTCCGTCGTCGCGCCCAACTGCAGGTCGATGTTCACTTCCACGCTGTCCTGGATGCGCACCTGGACGCCCGGACGCACCCACTTCTTGAAGCCCTGCATCTCGCAGTTCATCGTGTAGATGCCCGCCAGCAGGTAGGGCAGTACAAAGTTGCCGGAGTCGTTCGTCTTGGCCGACGCCGAGACTCCGGTGTTGTCATTGGTAATGCGGACTTCAGCGCCCGGGACGACCGCCCCGGAGGCGTCTGTCACCCTGCCCAGCACGGTTCCGCGTGGATCCTGCGCCAAGGCGGGCGGTATTGAGAGCGCGGCCAGACAGACAAGGGCGGCCGTAATTCTTGGTGAGAAAGACCCTGATGTCATGCAGGCATCATATATCAGAAGATAACTATCGTAAAGGCCTCTCGCGAGATTTAACGTGACTTAAGCGATTGACAGCAGAGAAGATAGCGGTTCTGGATGCACAACGGCGACTGCGGGGCCCTGGCAGTTGGTCGTAGCCACCGTTCGGCGGGCGGAGTTGTAGTTGCCGCCGGCTAGAGTTGACGGTGGTGCCGGCGGTGGCCTGTGCGCCTTCGACCATGGTGAAGATGGCGTTGGGGACTTGCGGGGTGTAGTACCAG
>DAHVTI010000570.1 GCA_027324255.1 Bryobacterales bacterium
TAGAAGGCGACGGCGTCGAAATAGTCGAGGTTTTTGGCGTTGGCGGTGAGCTTCTTTTTGGTGATGAGCTGGGTGTCGGTTTTGAAGTAGGTTTCCCAGAGGCCGGAATCCTGGCCGAGCTTCCAGAGGGTGCCCATGGCAAACGAGGTAGCGTCGTGCTGGAAGCCTTTGACGGCGCCGATGACAAGGAGGCGTTTCTTTTTCGCGGGGGCCTGGGCGGAGAGGGTGGAAGCGAGCAGGCCAGCGGAGAGGAGGCAGGAAGAGAAGAGACGAAGAGGGCGCATGGGGGGCTCCGTTGCGAGGCCATCATAACAGACGCTCCGCTCCGGAAGGGCTGTAACTTTCGCAGGCCGTGGAAAGGGCTGAGGGGAAGAGATGCTAAAATGGGACCATCCTTAGGATAGCTTTGCGACTTCGACTCTGATTCTCATGCTCCACGATGAATCTAGAGAGCTGGGGATTCGACACTTATCAACGCTGCCATAGGAGGTCAGATGCAAGTCGCTCACGTCATGAAAGCCTGGGGAAGAATCCTCAGCGGGCGCGAACCCTCCCTTTCCATCGAAATCACGCGGGAATGCCCGCTGCGGTGTCCGGGCTGCTACGCGTACGACGCGCAGCATCTGGGCGGGAACGGAACGCTGCGCGAGCTGCAGGACCTGAAGGGCGAGCGGCTGGTGCGGGCGGTGCTGGCGATTGTGGACGAGGCGAAGCCGCTGCACCTGTCGATTGTGGGCGGCGATCCGCTGGTGCGGCACCGGGAGTTGGACGTGCTGCTGCCGCAACTGGCGGAGCGGGGCATCCACGTGCAGGTGGTGACGAGCGCGTTCCGGCCGATTGCGCCGGCGTGGAAAGAGATTCCGCGGCTGATGGTGGCGGTGTCGGTGGACGGCCTGCAGCCGGAGCACGACGCGCGGCGGGCGCCGGCGACATACGAGCGGATCCTGGCCAACATCGCCGGGCAGCAGGTGACGGTGCACTGCACGGTGACGGCGCAGATGATGCAGCGGCCGGGGTACCTGGAGGAGTTTCTGAAGTTCTGGAGCGCGCGGGAAGAGGTGCAGCGGGTGTGGTTCAGCCTGTTCACGCCGCAGCGAGGGGACGTGCTGCCGGAGATTCTGAGCGCGGAACAGCGGCGGCGCGTGGTGGAAGAGCTGACGGAGCTGAAGGCGCGGTACCCGAAGATGGCCGTGGCGCTGCCGGCGCTGAAGCATTATCTGGCGCCGCCGAAGTCGCCGGAGGACTGCATCTTCGCGATGACGACGCGGACGATCTCGGCGGACCTGCGGACGCCGATCACGCCGTGCCAGTTCGGGGGCGACCCGGATTGCGCGCAGTGCGGCTGCATGGCGTCGGCGGGGCTGGCGGCGGTAGGGGCCTTCAAGGTAGCGGGGCCGGTGACGGCGGGAATGCTGTTCAAGGCATCGCACCGCATCGGGAAGATGGTGGGCGGGCGGCGGCCGCTGCCCGGGCCGGAATTGATCGGGATCAAGCCGCTGACGCCCGAGACGCAGTCGGGCGACTGAGGGAGGCGTGCCGGCGGCAGGCGAGCGGGAGTTCAGGTTGACACGCCAGGAGCGCGGATAATATAACTGTCCGAGGAATCCCCGCCTTTTTCTTCTCGCCGCGGCGGCCTCTCCCGGAAGGAACCCCGATGTCCGACATGCTGACAGAATCAAAGTCCAAACGTGGAATGTTCACGTTGGAAGACGGAACGAACGTGGCGTTCACGTTCATCCTGGTGAGCTCGCTGTTCCTGCTTTGGGGGTTCTGCAACGGGCTGATCGACGTGATGGACAAGCACTTCCAGGACGAAC
The DNA here is from genome assembly GCA_027324255.1 of Bryobacterales bacterium. GTDB lineage: Bacteria > Acidobacteriota > Terriglobia > Bryobacterales > Bryobacteraceae > Paludibaculum. The sequence goes on from DAHVTI010000570.1 coordinate 1,818, forward strand.
TGGGGCTGACGAGGTCGCAGTCGGCGTGGGTGCAGTTCGCGCACTACCTCGGCTATTTCCTGATGTCGGTACCGGCGGGCTGGCTGTCGGCGAAGCTGGGTTACAAGGGTGGGATCATCACGGGGCTGCTGATTGTGGCGGTGGGCGGGCTATGGTTCCTGCCGGCGACGCACGTGAGCGCGATGGTGCAGACGGGGGGCGTTTCTCCGAACACGGCGTTCGTGGCGTTCCTGGGCGGAGTTTGCCTGATAGCGACGGGGCTGACCTTCCTGGAGACGATCGCGAACCCGTACACGACGGTGCTGGGGGACAGGCGGTTTTCGGCGACGCGCATCAACCTGGCGCAGTCCTGCAACGGGCTGGGATGGATCTTCGGGCCGATCGTGGGGAGCGTCTACTTCTACTCGACCGACGCGGCGGGCCGCAGCACGGGCAGCCAGACGCTGTACGTGCCTTACCTGGCCATCGCCATTACGGTGCTGGTGCTGGCGGCAATCTTCTACTTCGCGCGGGTGCCGGACATCAAGGCGGGCGACGACTATCACATGGACGACAAGTCGCCGGACTATTCGCACTCCATCTGGTCGCACCCGCACTTCGTGTTCGCGGTGGTGGCGCAGTTCCTGTACGTGGCGGCGCAGGCGGGGATCTTCAGCTTCTTCATCAACTACATGACGGCGGAGCTGCCGCCGATCCCGGCGTCGTGGAGCACCACGGTGCAGAGCCTGGCGAACCATGCGGGCGTGCTGCGGGATTGGCTGTCGGGCTGGTTCGAGACGAAGCAGAGCGGCGTGCTGGCGTTGAGCAACAAGGGCGCGTCGAACCTGGCCTCGATCGGGTTCATCTGCTTCCTGGTGGGGCGGTTCACGGGCGCGGCGCTGCTGAAGAAGTACTCGGCGCACAGGGTGCTGGGTCTGTACGGGGCGCTGAACGTGGCGGCGACGCTGCTGGTGTTTATGAAGCTGGGGTGGTTTTCGGCGTTCTGCGTGCTGGCGAGCTTCTTCTTCATGTCGATCATGTTCCCGACGATTTTTGCGCTGGGGATTTTCGGGCTGGGGGCGCGGGCCAAGCGGGCATCCTCGTACATCGTGATGGCGATTATGGGCGGAGCGGTGCTGCCGAAGCTGATGGGGCACGTGGCGGACATGTACGACATGTCGAGAGGCTTCATCGTGCCGTCGGTGTGCTTCATTTTCGTGGCCTGGTACGGCTTTAGCTGGCCGAAGCTGAGCAAGGCGGAGTCGCTGCACAGCGTCAGGCCGGGTTCGCACTGAGCGGAGTGAAGGATGAAAAACCGGTACATGCATCCGCGCGACGAGATCCTGGCCACGATGGCGAGGATCTACCGCTACCGGCTGACGACCACGTCGGGCGGGAACATCTCCATCCGCGAGCCGGACGGCACGATGTGGATCACGCCGGCGCGGATCGACAAGGGCGCGCTGCGGCGGGAAGACATCGTGTGCGTGCGGCCGGACGGGAGCATCGAGGGTCTTCATCCGCCGTCGTCGGAGTACCCGTTCCACAAGGCCATCTATGTGGCGCGGCCGGACCTGACGGGCATCGTGCACGCGCACCCGGTGGCGCTGGTGGCGTTCAGCACCAGCCGTACGGGACTGGACACGCGGCTGTTCCACCAGGCGCGGCACGTGTGCGGGGAAGTGGGCTTTGCGCCCTACGCGCTGCCGGGCAGCGAGAGCCTGGGGGCGTCCATCGCGGGGGCCTTCGAGGGCGGGGTGCGCTGCGTGCTGATGGATCATCACGGCGTGGTGGTGGGCGGCCGGGATCTGCAACACGCCTTCCAGCAGTTCGAGACGCTGGAGTTCACGGCGCAGACGATCATCCGGGCGGAGATGCTGGGGACGGTGCGGTACCTGACAGAGGAAGAAGTGGCGCTGCCGCACAGGTCGGCGCCGTCGATTGAGTCTTTCGAGGCCGGCGAGGCGTCGAGCGAGGAGAAGGAGCTGCGGCGCGGCTTGAGCGAGTTCGTGCGGCGCGGCTACCAGCAGCGGCTGCTGATCAGCACGGAGGGGAGCTTTTCCGCGCGGCTGGGCGAGGACGAGTTCCTGATTACGCCGTACCAGATGGACCGGCAGACGTTGGGCGAGGGCGACCTGGTGGTGGTCAAGAACGGCCAGGCGGAAGCGGGGAAGCGCGCGAGCCGGGCGATACTCAACCACCGCGCCGTGTATCAGCAGCACCCGGAGATCGGGGCGCTGGTGAACGCCTACACGGTGAACGCAACGGCGTTTTCGGTGACGGGCTGCGAGCTGATGTCGCGGACGATCCCGGAGAGCTACATCTTTCTGCGCGAAGTGGGGCGGCTGCCGTTCGGGGTGCAGTTCACGAGTCCGGAGAAAGTGGCGGCGGCGATCAGCGCGGAGCAGCCGATCCTGGTGCTGGAGAACGACGGCGTGCTGGTGGCGGGCTCGACGGTGCTGGAGACCTACGACCGGCTGGAGGTGCTGGAATCGACGGCGCGGGCGCTGATCGACGCACGGGCGCTGGGCGGAGTGTTGCCGCTGCCGGACAGCGCCGTGACGGAACTGGAAGAGAAGTTCCTGCGCAAGCCTACAGCTTGAGCTCCCAGCCCTTGCGGAACGCGGGCTTCACCCACCTGTTGGCTTCCCTGTTGTTGGAGAACTCGCCCTTGGCGTTGTCCCAGAGGAGCTTGCCCTCGTAGTGCACGGCGGCGGCGCCGAGCACGAGCCATTCGGTGTAGGGGCCGGCGATGGAGAAGTTGGAGCAGGCGGGGGCTCCGCCTTTGCAGGCGCGGATCCAATCGCGGAGATGGGCGGCGTGGTTGCTGCCGGTGGAGGCGCCGGGGGAGCGCTGGAGGTAGGGCGCGGGGAGCTTGTATTCGGCCCAGCGCGAGCCGGGGAGAAGACCGACGCCTTCGCCGCGGCCGGAGGTGCCGAGGTAGCCCTTGGAGCCGTTGAAGATGAGGTTGTAGCCGCTGCTCGGGGCGGGCTGCGGGCGGGGTGGGGTGTTGGGCGGAGGGGCGGGGCGTGCTACGCCGCCGGTGCCTGGAGTGAAGCCGCCCTGGCCGCGGGCGGGGCCGACCTGCGGGCCGGTGTTGGGGATTTTGCGGGCGTCCGCGGCGGACATGCCGGGCGGGAGCCAGGCGTCGCCGCCGGTGTGGTGGTACCAGTAGACGGTGACGGGCGGCATGCCGGGGCGGGCGGCGAATTCGTAGCGGAGGGTGAGGACGTCGGGGAAAGTGAAGGGCGGGAGGGAATCCTTCCTGATGCACTCGACGCTCACGAGGTGCTGCGGGCCGAGCTGCAGGGCCCAGTTGGCGGGGCCGAGGATGTGGACGCCCCAATCGCCGATAAGGCTGGAGCCGAAGTCGTAGAAGCCGCGCCAGTTGAAGGGGAGGTAGAAGCCGAAGTTGTCGCGCGAGGGCGGGCGGCCGTAACGCTGGTTGCGGGCGGCGCTGAACTGCTTGTATTCGGCATCGCCGGCGGTGAAGGGGCGGGCGGCGGCGGTGCCGAGCCAGAGGTCCCAATCGAGAGTTTCGGGGACGGCTGTGGGCGCGGGCACCTTGGTCATGCCTTGCGGCCAACTGGGGCGGCCGGTCCAGGCGTGAACTTCCTTGACGTCGCCGATTTCGCCGGACCAGATGATTTCGCAGGCGACGCGGGTGGCGTCGTGCGAATAACCCTGGTTGCCCATCTGCGTGGCGACCTTGTACCTCTCGGCGGCCTGGGCGAGGAAGCGCGCCTCCCATGAAGTGCGGGTGAGGGGCTTTTCGACGTAGATGTGCTTGCCGGCCTGCATGCAGGCGAGCGCGCAGGCGGCGTGCATGTGGTCCGGGGGACCGACGACGAGGGCGTCGATGTCCTTGCCGGACCTGTCGAGCATCTGGCGGTAGTCTTTGTAGCGGGTGGCGTTCGGGAAGCGCTTGAAGTTCTCCTGGCCGCGGTCCCAATCGACGTCGGCAAGGGCGACGACGTTTTCGACGCCCGCGTGGGCGATGCGGAGGTCGGAGGCGGGCTGGCCGCCGGCACCGATGGCGGCGAGGTTGAGCTTCTCGTTGGGGGACTTGTAGCCGGCCGCCTTGAGAGAAGGCACGCTGGAGAAGCCCGCCGGCGGCAGGGCACCGGCGAGGAGGGATCCGTAGAAGAAGTAGCGGCGGGAGAGGGGAAGGCTGGACATGGCGATGCTCCTGGATTAGCCGAGGACCTTGAGGAGGCCCTGATAGTTGGCGCGGGCGGCGGCGAGGGAGTCCGCACCGTTGGCGGCGGCGTTGTCCTGCTCGATGACGTAGTATTTGAGGCCGGCCTGCCTGGCGGCCTTGAAGAGGGGCTTGTAGTCGATCTGGCCCTGGCCGATGGGGATGAAGGTGCCGCGGCGGCGGCTGGGGGGAAGGGACTTGTCGATCCTGTCGAGATCGGCGACATCCTTGACGTGCCAGAGTTCGAAGCGGCCGGGGTGCTGCTTGAACATCCGGAGGACGTCCTGGCCGGCGATGCGGGCCCAGCCGATGTCGAGCTGCATGGCGACGAGGGCGGGGTCGGTTTCAGCGAGGAGGATGTCGTACTGGGTTCTGGCGCTGCCTTCGAGCGGGTCGAATTCTCCGGCATGGTTGTGGATGAGGATCTTCATGCCGAATTTCCTGGCGATGGCGCCGCGAGTGTTGTATTGGGCGGCGGATTTCTTTACCGACTCCTCGGTGAGGGGCTGGCGCGGCGCGGGAATAGCCGGCCGCGGCGAGTTGATCCCGGTGTACTTGAAGCCCATGATCTGGTGGCCTTCGAGCTCCTTTTCGAGGCCGGGGCCATCGGTGGCGGAGGTATGGGTGGAAGGGGCGGTGAGCTTGTAGCGGTCGAGCAGGGCGCGGAACTGCCGGGGGTCGAGGCCGCCGAAGCCGACGGGCTCCACCTGGGTGTAGCCGATTTCGGCGACCTTGGCGATGGTGCCCTCGAAGTTCTTTTCGAGCAGGTCGCGAACGGTGTAGAGCTCGAGGCCGACGTGCTTCTTCCAGTTGGAGGACTGGGCGATAGCGGCGGAGGCGGCGAGGCCCTGCAGGAGGGCGCGGCGGGAGAACCGGGCGGTAGTCATGCTGAGTCTCCTGGTGAGTGGCTAGTCGGGCAGCACTTCTTCGCGGATGGTGTCGAAGTCGATGCGGCGCCGTTCGAGATAGGACATGGTGCCGAGGTGGGAAGCCTGGGCGGAGCGGTGGCCGATGAGGACGTCGCCGTTGGGGAGTTTGCGGGACTTGACGCAATCGAGGAAATTCTGGATGTGGTCGTGGTCGAGGTTGGAGAAGGCCTGAACGACGGCGTCGGGCGGGCGGGGGGCACCGAAGGCGGGACGCGGAGCGGGCCGTGCGGCGGCAGCGGCGGGGGCAGGGGCGGCGGGGCGGGGGCCGCCGGCGGGGAAGCCGCGGCGGGGCGCGCTGTAGTATTCGTAGCGCGCGCGGGAGATCCAGAGGCGGCCTTCGGTGCCGCAGAATTCGATGGCCTCGCCGGTGATGCCGGGGGCGAGAGTGGCCTCGAAGGTGACGGTGTATTTGGTGGGGTATTCGAGGACGATGTTGATGGTGTCGGGGGCGGTGCGGCCGTCGTTGTAGTGGAAGACGCCGCCGAGGGCGACGGCGGAGGTGGGGATGTCCTGGTTCATGAACATGTGAACCACGTCGATCCAGTGGGTGAAGAGGTCGGTGATCTGGCCGCCGCCGAAATCGAGATAGGCGCGCCAGTTGTAATACTGCTGGGGATCGTAGTCGCGCCACTTCACGGGGCCGAGGAAGTGGGCCCAATCGAGATTGGAGGGCTGGGATTTGAGGGACTCCGGCGCGCGGCGGAGGTGGAAGCCGTTGCCGTGCCACCAGGTGCGGACCATGGTGATTTTGCCGAGCTTGCCGGTGTCGAGATACTCGGCCTTGGCCTGGAGGTAGTGCTTGCCGGAGCGCTGCTGCATGCCGACCTGGCAGATGCGGTTGTTGACGCGGGCGGCTTTGACGATGGCCGGGCCCTCCTGCATTTTCAGCGTGAGGGGCTTTTCGACGTAGACGTCCTTGCCGGCATTGAGGGCGTCGATGGCGATGGTGGAGTGCCAGTGGTCGGGGGTGGCGATGAGGACGGCGTCTACGTCCTTGGATTCGAGGAGGCGGCGGTGGTCGGAAAAGGACTTGGCGTCGGGGGCGAAGCGCCTGGCGCGGTCGATCTGCGCGGCATAGACGTCGCAGACGGCGGTGACGGCGGCGCCAAGCTTGAGGAAGCCGCCCATGTCACCGGTGCCGCGGGTGCCGCAGCCGATGACTCCGACCTGGGGGCGTTCATTGGCGCCGAGGACGCGGGAGTAAGAAGAAGCCGTGACGGCGGCGGCGGCGCTGAGCAAAGACCTGCGGGCGAGGGGGGTGTCAGACATGGGTTTCAAAGATCCTTCCGAGGATGACGGGCCTGGAATTGCGATTAGGGGCCGGCGATGGTTACCGGCCCCGGGAACGGCGTTACTTTTTGGCGGCGGCGGGGCGGGGTCGGCCGCCGGGGGAGGTCCAGCCGGGGGGCGGGTTGTATCCGGCGCGGGTGCTGGGCCTATCGGCGGTGGGGAAGTCCTGGGGGACCTTCTGCTTCACCTTGCCGGTGGCGGCCCATTCGACGCCGCGCTGGTAAGTGGTGATGAAGCCGACGCAGTTGAGGGCGGCGATGTCGTGGCCGAGAGTGGTGTGGAAGACGCGGCCCTTGCCGTAACTGAGCACCATGAGGATGGGCTCGTCGCGGTCAGTGCCGCGGTTGGAGGGGACGGAGTAGGCGGTGGCAAGGACGGTCATGTGCTGGCCCGGGCCGCGCAGGGTGGCGTAGAGTTCGTCGGGAACGTGCATCCACTCAGCGGGCAGGCCCCTGGTGATGGGGTGGGTAGTGTTGCGATGGACGATTTTGAAGGGCAGGCGTGCACCGTGGCCGCCGGCCTTGCCGGGGGTGTTGTCGGAGACGAGCTTGCCGTCCTTGTAATACCAGAGGGGGCCGGACTTCTCGTCGCGGCCGCGCCAGCCGCCGATGCCGATCATCTGGTTCCAGGCGGTCCACTTGGGGAAGGCGTTGTCGGCGGCGTGGACGGAGACGAGGCCGCCGCCGTTGCGCATGTAGGTTTCAAAGGAGGCCTTGAGGCCGTCGGACCAGCGCTCGTCGGGGACGTCGTAGTTGGCGACGACCACCTTGTACTTGCTCCATTCGGGCTTGAAGTTGGAGAAGTCGCCGCCGGCGGGCGGAGCGGTGACGACGGTGACCTCGAAAAGGCCGGTCTCATCGAGCATCTTCTTGAGGTAGGGGGAGGTTTCCTGCCAGGCGTGATAGGGGCCGCCCTGCTCACCATCGAGCAGCATGACGGGGATGGGCTTGGCGGCTTGTGCCGGAAGGGCGCAGAGGAGGAAGGCGCCGCAGAGGAAGGCGGAGAGAACTTTGTTCATGACAACTCCTGGGTTCGGAGACGATTCTACACACTCCGGGCGGGCGATGGGGCGGGGAAGGGGCGGGCGCGGCTACTGCTTGTCGAAGACGATCTTCTGGTCCATCTCGCCGCGGCTGCTGGACCAGTGGCGACGGAGGGTGAGGGTCTTGCCGTCTTCGGAGAGATCCCACTTGTCCTGCATGGTGAAGTCGTTGTCGCCGAACTGGCCCTTGGAGTCGATGACGAGGGTATCGGCGTCCCATTTGAGCGTGCTTTTCACGGGATTGGGGCCGAACTGGTTGGTGCACTCCTTGCCGTCGGTGGTGTAGACGGACTCGAACTCGAAGTCGCCGTTGTCGGTGGACATCTTGGAGGCGACCTTGAGGGACGGGTCTTCGTGAGTGATCTTCTGGGTCAGGGCCGAGGGGGCGGGGAACTGGCCGAATTCACTCCTGGAGGCGTTCATTTTCCAATCGCCGGCGAAGTTGGGTTTGGCGCAGGCGGCGGCGGCCAGGAGGGCGGCGAGGGTGAGAATGCGGATGGCAAAGCGAGACACGAAGCTGCTCCTTCCCGCGGGGGCGGTGTTCGAGTACAGCATACGCCCGCTGGGGGTTAAAGGGGATCGACGGGGTAGCCGGCCTCCACCCAGGCGTCCAGGCCGCCGGCGAGGGGGTGGACGCTCGTGAAGCCCGCTTGGCGGAAGCGCAGCGCCTGACCGGCGCTGGAGGCCTCGTTGGGTCAAGTGCAGTAGAAGACGAGGTGGGCGCCGCGGGGCAGGTCGCGCAGGTGCGCGTCGATCTGATGGGGTGCGAGCACGACGGCGCCGGGGATGCGGGTGGCATCGCGGGCGATGGCGTGCGGCGAGCGGAGATCGAGGATGTGGGTTTCCTCGCCTGCCATGTGGCGGGCGCGGAGATCAGCGGGGGAGATGCGCGCGACGCGATGGAGGCGCATGGCGCGCGAGCGCTGCCAGAGTTTCCAGGCGAGCCAGGCGGCGAAAGGCGTGAGAAGGATGGCGAGGAGTCCGGAGCCGAGTTGGGGGAGCCATTCGAAGACACGCTCCACTTCACGGCGGAGCAGGGCGCCGGCGGAGAGGGCTGAGCCGGCCCAGAGCACCGCGCCGGCCGCGTCGAAGAGCAGGAAGCGCCAGGCGGGGAGGCGCGCGCTGCCGGCCAAAGGAGGCGCTACGGTGCTGAGGCCGGGGACGAACTTGGCGATGAGCAGAGTGGCCGGCCCCCAACGCTCAAAGGTGCGCGAGGTGGTGCGGACGCAGGTGTCCGGCTCGAGCGAGAGCCTGCAGAGAAAGGCCAGGATGGAGTCGCCGCGGCGGCGGCCGAGCTCGAACCAGACGAAATCGGCGGCCAGACAGGCGGCGACGGAGAGCAGAAGGGCGGCGAAGAAAGAGTAGTAGCCGAGTCCGGCCAGAGCCCCCATGACCAGCAGCAGAGGGACCGCCGGCAAGGGGGCGCCCAACTGCTCCACCAGCACGGCCGCGAAGAGGAGGCCGTGGCCGTGCCGGAGAAGGAATTCCCAGAGTTCCGTCATCCCAGATCGAACAGTAACACCTCCGCCGGCTGCTGCGCAGAGATGGCGAGGGCGGACTCTTCGGAGACGGCGGCGCCGTCGCCTTCCCGGAGGGCGATGCCGTTGAGGGAGACGGAGCCGCGGGCCACCTGGAGCCAGGCGTGGCGGGTGGGGGCGAGCGGGTGGTTGACGGTGACGCCGGGGTCGAGCAGGGCGTTGTAGACCGAGGCGTCCTGGTGGATGACGATGGAGCCGTCGTGGCCGTCGCGGGAGGCGATGACGCGCAGGCGGTTGGTGCGGTCGGCCTCAGAGAAATGGATCTGCTGGTAGCCGGGCTGAAGGCCTTCCTGGTGGGGGAGGATCCAGATCTGGAGGAGGCGCAACTCCTTGGTTGCGGAGCCGTTGGCTTCGCTGTGGAAGATGCCGGTGCCGGCGGACATTTTCTGGGCGTCTCCGGGGCGGATTTCGCCGCGGGCGCCGGTGGAGTCCTGGTGGACGACGCTGCCGGAGAGGACCCAGGTGAGGATCTCCATGTTGTCGTGGGGGTGGGTGCCGAACTTGCCGCCGGGGGCGATGAAGTCGTCGTTGATGACGCGGAGGGAGCGGAAGCCCATGTGGGCGGGATCGTAGTAGCGGTTGAAGGAGAAGCTGTGGCGGCTGTCGAGCCAACTGATGCGGGTGGAGCCGCGCTCGGCGGCGGGGCGGATGCGGATCATGAATCACCTCCCCCGGCAGGTTGCCGGAATAGTTGTTGTAACAACTAATTGATGACGCGGGACAGGTTCAGGATTCGGCCAGGCCGGAGGTGATGCGGGTGAGGAGGGTGGTTTTGCGCTCGCCGAGAGATGAGAACTGGCGGCGGTGGAGGGCGAGCATGGGGGCGTCGAGGGATTTCAGCAGGGCGAGGCCGGCGGGGGTGATGGCGACGCGGACGACGCGGCGGTCATCGTCGCCGCGGCAGCGCGAGACGAGGCCGGCGGTTTCGAGGCGGTCGAGGAGGCGGGTGAGGTCGGGCTCGCGGGTGATCATGCGGCCGGAGATTTCGCCGCAGGAGAGGGGCTCGGGGCGGGCGCCGCGGAGGATGCGGAGGACGTTGTACTGGGTGGGGCGAAGGCCGGCGGGCTTCAGCAGGCGCGCCACATCTTCCATGAGGCGGCTGGCGGCCCGCTGGAACTGAACGAAGGCCTCCTGTTCGAGCTTGTCGGTCACGGGGCGACGGCCTCCAGGATGGATGCGTTGGCGATGCCGACGAAGGCGTCGCGGGCGGGCTTGGGGTCGCCGGTGAGCTGGATGAGGAAGACGCCGACGAGGTCCTTCCTGGGGTCGATCCAGCCGTAGGTGCCGAAGGCGCCGCCGTGGCCGAAGGCGCCGATGCTCTGGCCGGTGAGGGTGCCCGTGTTGTCCCTGGTGACCTCCCAGGTGAGGCCGAAGCCGGTGCCGGGGTTGTGGCCGGCCTTGAGGTCGCCGGTGTGGAGGGCGGTCATGGTGGCGACGGAGGAGGGCGAGAGGAGGCGCTTGCCGTTGAGCGTGCCGTGGTTGAGCATCATCTGATAGAACTGGGCGAGGTCCCAGGCGGTGGAGTAGATGGAGTGCTCGGGGCCGCTGTAGAGGGCGCCCTTGCGGAACTGGAGGGGATCGCCGGCCAGAATGTTGGCGCCGGCCTTGACGAGGCGGCCGTCCTTGAGGGTGTAGACGGGGGCGAGGCGGGAGTGCTTTTCGGCGGGCAGGAAGATGTGGGAGTCCGTCATGCCGAGGGGTTGGAAGATGCGGGCTTCGAGGAATTTCTCGTAGCTGAGGCCGGAGGCGACCTCGACGATGCGGCCGAGGGTGGCGAGGCCGGTGTTGGAGTACTTCCACCGGCTGCCGGGCTCGAACTCGAGCGGCTGCTGCGAGTAGATGAGGCAGGCGTCGGCGAGGGTGCGGTTCATGCGGACCATGATGTCGGCGATGGAGGGAGCGGCGGGGAGACCGGAGGTGTGCGACATAAGGTCGCGGACGGTAATGGGGCGGGCGGGCATTTTTAGCGTGCGGACGCCGTTCGATTCGGAGGCGATCATCCACTGGCCGCGGAACTCGGGCAGGTGCATTTCGACGGGATCGCTGAGGCGGACCTTGCCTTCCTCGACGAGCATCATGATGGCCACGCCGGTGAAGGGCTTGGTCATGGACATGATCTGGAAGATGGCGTCCTTCTGCATGGGCCGGTTGGCTTCGATGTCCTGGAAGCCGGCGGATTCGAAGTGGGCGAGCGCGCCTTTGCGCATGACGAGGGTGACGGCGCCGCTCATCACCTGGCGGGCGGCGAGTTCCTTCATGCGGGGGGCGATGCGCTGGAGCGTGGCGGCGTCCATGCCGGCCTTGGCGGGATCGGGGGTAGGTGGGGCGGAGAAGAGGGCGAGGGCGGAGAGCAGGAGGGCGGGGAGAATGCGTAAGATCACGTAGGAGACTCCTCCGGCATTATATGCCGTACGGCCTGCAACATGCCTATTTCACGCAGAGAATTCGCGGCCGCGCTGGCGGCCCCCGCTGTCCTGAGCACGAAGGTGGACGCCGCGCTGGTGAAGCGGCACGACGAAGCCGTGGAGCGCATGCTGAAGCAGCAGATTACGGATTCGTCGCACCCCGGCGCGGGCGGGTACGCCGACGAGTACGGGTTGTTTCATCCGGGCACAGGCGCGGGGCTGCTGGAGGCGTTCATTGCCGCGTGGGCGTGCCCGCAGTCGCGGCACCATCATGTGGCGGCGCTGGTGGAGCGGATGAAGCTGGCGGCGGGCTACCTTCTGAAGCGGCAGCACGAGGACGGCACGGTGGACCTGCTGACCACCAACTTCCACTCGACGCCGGACCTGGGCTTTGTCATCCACGGAGCGGCGGCGGCGGGGTGGCTGGCTCGGGAGTCGGGCGCGAAGGAAGTGTGGGCGGCGATCGAGCCGTTCCTGCGCAAGGCGGGCGGCGCGCTGTCGCGCGGGGGCGTGCACACGCCGAACCACCGCTGGGTGGTCTGCGAGGCGCTGGCGCAGATCAACGAGCTGATGCCGGATGCGAAGCTGGTGCGGCGGGTGGAGCAGTGGCTGGCGGAGGGGATCGACATCGACGCCGACGGGCAGTACAACGAGCGCTCGACGTCGATTTACAACCCGGTGACGGACAAGGCGCTGCTGGTGACGGCATTGAAGCTGAAAAAGCCGGAACTGCTGGAGCCGGTGAGGCGGAACCTGGAGTCGATGCTGTTCCTGGTGCATCCCGACGGGGAAGTGGTGACTGAGATTTCCACGCGGCAGGACCAGTACAACCGGGCGGGCATGGAGCGCTACTGGCTGCCGCTGCGGTACCTGGCGATCCTCGATGGAGACGGGCAACTGGCGGAAGTGGCGCGCAGGGTGGAAGAACGTGGGGCGTCGCTTTCGGCGTACCTGCGCTATCCGGAGCTTTCGAAGCCGCTGCCCGCGGCGGCACCGCTGCCGGACAACTTCCACCGGCTGATGCCGGCGCTGCAGATTGCGCGGGTGCGGCGCGGCGGGCTGAGCGCCACGATGATGCTGAACGGCAACAGCCGGATGCTGGCGATGCGGCAGGGTGGGTGCGTGGTGGAGGCGGTGCGGTTTGCGTCGGCCTTCTTCGGCAAGGGCCAGTTCCGGCCGGCGAAGTGGGAGAAGGTAGAGGGCGGCTACCGGATGACGCAGTCGCTGACGGCGCCCTACTATCAGCCACTGAATCCGCCGCGGAGGGTGGACGCGGCGGAGTACGCTGCGGTGCGCAGCCTGAGGCCGCAAAGCGAGGTGCAGCGCATGGAGTACACGGTGACTCTGCGCGAGCAGGGCCGGGGATTCCGCGTGGAAATCGAAGCGCAGAGGACGGACGGCGTGCCGCTGACGGTGGAGGTCACGCTGCGGGAGAACGTGAAGATCGAGGGCGTGGAGCCGGCGCGCGGGCAGGACGCCTATCTGCTGAAGTCAGGCTACGCGACGGCGCGGGTGGGCAGCGATGCGATCCGCTTCGGGCCGGGCTTTGGCGAGCATGCCTACACGGACGTGCGCGGCGCCGAGGGGCGGCTGGCCGGGCAGAGCGTCTACCTGTGCGGCTTCACTCCGCTGAAGCGGACGATCGAGTTTTCGGTTCCAACCTGACGACGCGGAACATGCCGCGGAGCCAAGCGGGTTCTTCGTGGACGATGACGAGGCCGGCCTCGGCGGCGAGCCGGGGCAGCGGCACGTTCAGGTCGGTGGCGGCGAGTTTCAGGAATGGGTTCAGCAGGCGGCGAATGAGGCGGGGCTTGCCGGGGCCGTGGAAGAACTTGTCGAACAGAACGACGCGGCCGCCGGGCTTGAGGACGCGCACGGCCTCGCGCAGGCACTGGAGGGGATCGGGCACGATGGCGACGATCAGGTGGAGCACGACGCAGTCGAAGGTATGGGCGGGGAAGCGGAGGCTTTGGGCGTCCATGACCTGAACGCGGGCGTTGAGGCCGGCGGCGCGGCAGCGGGCGAGGGCGAGCATGCCGGTGCTCAGGTCGACGGCGTCGATTTCGAGGCCGGGGGGCACGAGCGGGAGGTCGAGGCCGGTGCCGCAGCCGTCGAGGAGGACGCGCTCTCCCGGTTGGAGGTCAGCGAGCGCGAGCGAGCGGCGGCGCTGACGCTCGAAGGCGACCCAGCGGTCGTAGTGGGGGGCGTACACATCCCAGCGCTTGATGGCCCAGGGCTGACGGGGCGCGGACATGGCTCAGAAGGCGGCGCGGCCGGGAATGAGGGGCGGCTGGCGGATTTCAGCGCAGCCGCGGCCGGCGGGCAGGAGTTTGCCGGGATTGAAGAGCCGGGAGGGGTCGAAGAGATCGCGGATTTTACGCATCATGTCGAGGGATTCGGGAGAGAACTGCCTGTCCATGAGGTGGATTTTTTCCATGCCGATGCCGTGCTCGCCGGTGATGGAGCCGCCGACCTCGATGCAGTATTCGAGGATGTCGAAGCCGGCCTTCTGGGCCTTCTCGAGGTCGCCGGGGCGGCGGGCATCGAAGAGGATGAGGGGGTGCATGTTGCCGTCGCCGGCGTGGAAGATGTTGCCGATGGTGAGGCCGCTGGAGCTGGCGATATTGCCGATGCGGCGCAGGGTGGGGGCGATTTTGGTGCGGGGGACGACGCCGTCGTGGACGTAGTAGAAGGGGCTGACGCGGCCGATGGCGCCGAAGGCGTTCTTGCGGCCCTTCCACAGCAACTGGCGCTCGGCTTCGCTGCGGGCGGTGCGGAATTCGCGGGCGCGGCACTGCAGGCAGGCCTGGCGGACCTGTTCGGCCTGCTCCTCGACGGCTTCCTTCACGCCCTCGAGTTCGATGAGCAGGACGCCGGCGGAGTCGAGCGGGTAGCCGGCGTGGACGGCCTCCTCGACCATCTGGAGCAGGGTGCCGTCGAGCATTTCGATGGCGGCGGGGGTGATGGCGCGGGCGGTGATTTCGCTGACGGTGGTGGCGCAGTCGTCGACGGTGTCGTAGATGGCGAGGAAGGTCTTGACGGATTCCGGCTTGCGGACGAGGCGGACGGTGATCTTCGTCACGAGGGCCATGGTGCCTTCGCTGCCGGTGAGGAGGCCGGTGAGGTCGTAGCCGGGCGAATCGGGCCAGAGGGCGCCGGTATTGACGATGGAGCCGTCGGGCAGGACGGCTTCGAGGCCGAGGACGTGATTGGTGGTGACGCCGTAGGCGAGGGTGTGGGGGCCGCCGGCGTTTTCGGCGACATTGCCGCCGATGGTGCAGGCGCGCTGGCTGGAGGGATCGGGGGCGTAGAAGTAGCCGTAGGGGTCGGCGGCAACGCTGAGGTCGAGGTTGACGACGCCGGGCTCGACGACGGCGCGCTCGTTGAGGGGATCGATCTCCAGGATCCGGTTCATGCGCGAGAACGCGACCATGATGCCGCCGTGCTGGGGGATGGCGCCGCCGCTCAAGCCGGTGCCGGCGCCGCGGCCGACGATGGGCACGCCGTGGCGGCCGGCGAAGCGGACGATGGCGCTGACCTCGGCGGCATTGCGCGGGAAAACGACGATATCGGGGCGGGCCTTATCGACGCCGCCGTCATACTCGTAGAGGCGCAGATCCTGGGGGCTCTCGAGGTAGCCCCGGGGGTCCACCATGCGGATGAGATCGGGTTTCCAGGACGGGTTCGTCACGTGCGCACCCTACTGTAGCAGAAGCTCAGAGCAGCGATTCGATACTCTTGACGAGGTCGGCATCGAGCCAGTCGCGGGGGCCGATGTGCTTCTGGCGGACGCGGCCCTGGCTGTCGATCACGTAGGTTTCGGGGTACTTGAAGGTGCCGTATTCGGCGCTGATGTCGGACCCCGGGTCCCGGGCGGTGGGGAAAGAGATTTTGGCCTGCTGGAGAAAGCGCCGATAGGCGGCCTGGTTCCTGTCGACGCTGACGCCGAGCACGACGACGCCCTTGGGGGCGAGCTGCTGGGCCATGGCCTGAAGGGAGGGCATCTCGTCGACACAGGGCGGGCACCAGGTGGCCCAGAAGTTGAGGACCAGGACCTTGCCGCCGAAGTCGGAGGCGGTGAGCCGCTTGCCGCTGTCGGTGGTGACGTCAAAGCGGGGGGCGCGGTCTCCGACGGAAACGACGCGCTCGCGCAGCGAGTCCGCGACGAGGAAACAGAGTCCCACCAACAGCAGGGCCGCGGCGGACTGGATAGACACTACAAGCTTCTCGGTTTTCATACCAGGCATCTATAATTGTATCCGGAGATGGCGGCGGCGCATCTTTCGACCTGTAAGCCCAGCATGCTTCTCACCCGCAAGATCGAATTCTCCGCCTCCCACGCGTGCCGCAATCCGCAGTTGAGCGAGGCGGAAAACCAGGCCCTGTACGGAGCCGACGCGAACCCGCACGGCCACGGGCACAACTACGTGCTGGAGGTGACGCTGGAAGGCGACGCCGACCCGGTGACGGGCATGGTGGTGGACCTGAAGGAAGTGAAAGGCATCCTGGAGCGGGAGGTGGTGGAGCCGATGGACCACCGCCACCTGAACCGCGAGGTTTCGCCTTTCGATACGGTGGTGCCGACCACGGAGAACCTGGCGGTGGAGATCTGGCGCCGGCTGGCCCCGCGCTTCGCCGAAGGCCCGGCCAGCCTGCGAAGCATTCGCCTGTACGAGACGGAAGACCTTTTCGTGGAGTACGAGGGGCGGTAGTGGCGTCTATGCCTTTTGTTCGAGTAACGCGCAGATACCGCTTCTCGGCCGCACACCGGCTGGACACGCCGCTGCTGGCCCCGGAGCGGAACCGGGAAGTGTACGGAAAGTGCAACAATCCATACGGGCACGGGCACGACTACACGGTGGAGCTGAGCCTGGCGGGCGAGGTGGAGCCGGGAGCGGGCCGCCTGGTGCCGCTGGCGGTGTTGGACCGCTTTGCCGAAGAGGTGCTGCTGAAGCCGTTCGACCGGCGCAACCTGAACCTGGAAGTGCCTGAGTTCGCGGCGCTGGTACCCACAACCGAGAACCTGGCGGAGGTGCTGGCAAGAAGGGTGGCGGCGGCCTGGCCGCGGTGGTTCGGCGCGGGCGCGGCGCGGTTTGAAAAGGTAAGAATCTGGGAAACGCGGCGGAACATCTTCGAAGTGTGTGCGGACGACATCGAAGGGGGAGCCAGTAGGAGTGGGAAGAGAATCAGCAATGAAGTCATCCAAAGCCGTGGTTAAGTTGTTCGAACCGAAGCGCGAAGAAGGCGCCGTGGCGGCGCACATGAAGGAGATCCTGCGCCTGATCGGGGAGGATCCGGGCCGCGAGGGGCTGCTCGCCACCCCGATGCGTTCGGAGAAGGCACTGAAGTTTCTGACGAGCGGCTATGCGGCGGATATCGCGAAGATCGTGAACGGGGCGATCTTCAACGAGAAGTGCGACGAGATGGTGGTGGTGAAGGACATCGAGTTCTTCTCGCTGTGCGAGCACCATCTGCTGCCGTTTTACGGCAAGGCGCACGTGGCTTACATTCCGAAGAACAAGATCATCGGGCTGAGCAAGATCCCGCGGCTGGTGGACGTCTTCGCGCGGCGGCTGCAGGTGCAGGAGCGAATGACGCAGCAGA
The DNA here is from genome assembly GCA_027324255.1 of Bryobacterales bacterium. Taxonomy (GTDB): domain Bacteria; phylum Acidobacteriota; class Terriglobia; order Bryobacterales; family Bryobacteraceae; genus Paludibaculum. The sequence goes on from DAHVTI010000570.1 coordinate 18,803, forward strand.
TTGCGGAATGCATCAAGGAAGTGCTGGACCCGCAGGGTGTGGCGGTGATCACGGAGGCGCGCCACTTCTGCATGATGATGCGCGGAGTGGAGAAGCAGCACTCCTCGACGACGTCGTCGGCGATGATCGGCCAGTTCCGGCAGCGCAAGGAAACGCGCGACGAGTTCCTGTCGCACGTGCGCCACAACGGTCTGGCGAACTGGTAGGGCGGGCCTGCCGGGCGCGGGCCGGAGGGGCGCGATGCCTGGCGGCATGCACTGCGCTAGGATGAAGTTTCATGAGCGACAATTTCCGGCAGTTTGAAGTGGCGGACCCGTTCGGGCGTAGGTGGCAGGTGGAGTTCCGCTGGCAGCAGAACGCCATCTCGATCCGCCACTCGGACACGGTCGACTGCAAGTACTACATCACGAGCGGAGAGGAAAAGCGGGAACTGGTGGTGGCGCTGCCTCATGCCCTGCTGGGGAGGACGGCCAAAGCCCGCGGGCGCGACATCAGCGACGCCTGGTGCCTGCGTTTGGCCGGACTTCACGTGCGGCGCATGATCGCGAACTGGGACGACATGGAAGCTCCGGTGGCCACGATGCCGGCGGAGGACCTGGAGCGCTACAGCCTGGCCATCGAGGAGGCCGAGAGGGCCGAGCGGGAGCGGATCGCCTACTCCCACTGAAGATCCCCATTGCATTGCGGATCGGTCTTTGGCGAAAATTTCACTGACGGATCCACCGCTTCGCTTCCGACGAGGAGAATGAGCCATGATCGAATGCCCTGAATGCGGCGCCGACATCGACGTAGAAGAAGACGAACTGGACGAGGGCGAATCGATACTATGCGAGGAGTGCGGAAGGAACTTCGTGGTTTCCTCCGTGGACCCAATCGAACTTGAACTCGAAGACGAGGACTTCGACGAGGACGAGGACTACGACGAAGAGCTCGACGAGGACGAAGATGAAGAGGAAGAAGAGGACGAGGAGGAGGATGAGGACGACGATTGGCACTAGCCTCGCCGTTCTGTGCCTGCTTTTCGCGCCCGACCTGGCCGCAGGCGGGAAGGGCGACGAGCCTGCCGTGGTTGCCGGCACCGTGTTCCGCGAACCCGGCTTCGCCCTGGCCCGCGCCGAGGTGCTGCTGACCGTGAAGACGCCGCCACAGGGGGTGAAGGCCCCCAAGCCGCAGAAAACCCTCTCCGACGGCCGGGGCGAGTTCGCTTTCCGCGTACCCGCCGCCCGCGCTGAATACGTCGTGACGGTGAAGGCCTCAGGCTTCGTGTCCACGGAGAAGACGGCCGTGCTCAGCGGCGCCCCCGAGCGAGTGGATCTCTATTTCAACCTGAAGCCCGTCCAATAACCAGAAGGGATGAATGCCATGCTCCGCCGACTTGCCCTGATGATGTTCGTGACCGCGGTTGCCGTACTGGCGCTGCAGTGGACCAATCAGAAGAAGGACAAGCCCAGGGACACGTCGGTGAGGAACGTGGCGGGCGTGGTGCTTCAACCCGACGGGAAGCCGGCCCCGCAGGCGGTGGTCCAACTGAAGAACATGAAGAATCTTCAGATCCGCAGCTACATCGCCACGGATGAAGGGAAGTACCAGTTCCAGGGCCTTTCCATGAACACCGACTACGAACTGGCGGCGAAGTACCACGACCTGACCAGCCCGAAGCGGGTGCTCTCGATCTTTGACACCAGGCTGGACGCGATCGTGAACCTCCAGCTCGAACAGAAAGATGGCAAGCAGTCGGCCAAAACAGAGGAGAAGAAGCAATGAACGTTTCCACCCTTGCTGTTGCAGTTCTGCTGGCATCCGCTCCCACCCGGATCGACACGATTCAGGCAACCGACCTTCAGGGAAAACCCGTCACCATCCAGACTTCCGGCAAGATCACCGCGGTGCTCATCGTGTCCACGAATTGTCCGGTGTCGAACGACTACAACGAACGGATGAAGGCGCTCTACCGCGACTACAGCGGACGCGGCGTCTCTTTCGTGTTTCTGAATGCCAACGCCAACGAGCCTGCCGCCGAGGTGGCCAGGCACGCGCAGGCGGCCGGATTTACGTTTCCCGTTTTCAAAGACCTCAACAACGCCGAAGCGGACCGGTTCCACGCCGAATTCACGCCGCACGTGTTCATCGTCGGGCGGGATTCGCAGGTGATCTACCGCGGCGCCATCGACGACTCGCGCAGCGCGGCGCGCATCGGGAAGAACCATCTCAGGGATGCGCTCGACGCCGCCATGGCGGGCAAAGCCCTGCCGGCGGCCGAGACGAAGGCCTTCGGTTGCACCATCAAGCGAGTGGGTAAATCATCGTGAAAAGACTCCTGACCCTGCTGGCCCTCGCCGCCGCCTGCGCCTACGGCGCCGACCTGAAGCCCGTGGACGAGACCGGCTACGCCAGACTGGTGGCCGCCTCGAAGGGCAAGGTTCTGCTGGTGAACTTCTGGGCCACGTATTGCGTGCCGTGCCGCAAGGAAATGCCGCAGCTAGTGGCGCTGGGCGCGCGGTACAAAGCGCAGGGGCTGGAGTTCGTCACCCTCTCGGCGGACGAGCCCGAGCAGAAGAAGGACGCCGCGGCGTTCCTGGACAAGATGAAGGTGGCGGCGCCGGTCTACATCAAGCAGGCGCGGGACGACGACAAGTTCATCGGCGGAATCGACCCGAAGTGGTCCGGCGCTCTGCCGGCCACGTTCCTGTACGACAGGAAGGGGAAGAAAGCGCGGTCCTTCTTCGGCGAAGTGCCGCTGGCGGAACTGGAAGCGGCCATCAAGAAGCTTCTGTAGGGGGGCCGCTACTGCTCGCCGCGCACGAGTTCGGCGAGGGTTTCGCGGCGGCGGACCACCCTCCAGGACTCGCCTTCCACCAGCACCTCGCAGGGCCTGAGCCGGGCGTTGTAGTTGGAAGCCATGGCGAAGCCGTAGGCGCCGGCGGTCATGGCGGCGATGGTGTCGCCGGGCAGGACGTTGGCGACTTCGCGGCCCTCCGCCAGAAAATCGCCGCTCTCGCAGACCGGGCCGACGACGTCGGCCTTCACCGTGCCGAAGCGGCATTCGCGCAGAGGCAGGATTTCGTGGTGCGCTTCGTAGAGCGCCGGGCGGATGAGCTCCGCCATCGACGCATCGACGATGACAAACTCCTTCTCGCCGCTCTTCTTGCGGTAGAGGACGCGGGCCAGCAGGGCGCCGGATTCGGCGACGATGGAGCGGCCGGGCTCGAGCATCAGGAAGAGATCGCGGCCGGCGACCAGGGATTTCAGGGTGGAGAGGAAGCCGGGGACGTCCGGCCGGGGGTCGCCGGCGTGGTAGGGCACGCCGAGCCCGCCGCCGAGGTCGAGCACGCGGATGGGGATTCCCCTGGCGCGCAGGGCGTCGACGAGGTCCAGCATTTTCTGGGCGGCTTCGAGCAGCGGCGAGGCGTCGAGCAACTGCGACCCGATGTGGCAACTGACGCCGTCGAGCGCGATGCCGGGCAGGGCGGCGGCGCGGTCGTAGACGCCCCGCACTTCGGCGATGCCGATGCCGAACTTGTGCTCCTTGAGGCCGGTGGAGATGTAGGGGTGGGTGGAGGCGTCGACGTCGGGGTTGACGCGGACGGCGACGGAGGCGGTTCTGCCGAGGCGCACGGCCAGCGAGCTGATGAGCGCGATCTCCGCCTCGCTTTCGCAGTTGAAGCTGTGGATGCCCTCGCTCAGGGCGTATTCGATCTCCTCGCGCGTCTTGCCGACCCCGGAGAAGACGACCTTCTCAGGATCGCCGCCGGCCTTGAGCACGCGGTAGAGCTCGCCGCCGGAGACGATGTCGAAGCCGGCGCCGGCGCGGGCGAGCAGGGCGAGGACGGCCAGGTTGCCGTTGGCTTTGACGGCGTAGCAGATGCGGTGGGGGATGCCTTCGAGGCCCACGGCGTACTCGCCGTAAGCGTTCAGGATGCCGGCGGAGGAGTAGACGTAGCAGGGTGTGCCTTCGCGCTCGGCGACCTTCTGCAGTTCGACGCCCTCGCAGCACAACAGGCCCTGCCGGTATTCAAACACGTTTCCCATGGTGGTTCCCCTAATCCACTCGCAGCACGATCACCGTCTGGTCGTCGTGGACCGGCTGCGTTTCGCGGAATTCTTCGATGTCGGCCAGCAGGCCGTCGGCGATCTGCTGGGGCGGGAGCCCGCAGTTCGCTTCGAGGTAGCGGCGCAGGCGGCGCCGGCCGTACTCCTCGCCGGCGGGGTTGGCTTGGTCCTGGACGCCGTCGCTGAAGAGGACGACGACATCGCCGGGCTCGGCCTCGAAGCGGGTTTCGTCGTATTCGACGTTTTCCAGCAGACCGACGGGGATGCCGGCGGCGTGCGGCTGGAGGATGTGTCCCTGGCGGCAGACCAGGGGCGTGGTGGAGCCGGCGTTGGCCATGATGAACTCGCGCTCGCGGGCGCGCCACAGCAGGACGAGCAAAGTGACGTAGCGCGCGGGCACCTGGCGCTCCATGAGCGTGTCGTTCAGGTTGCGCAGGAGTTGGGCCGGGCTGCGCCGGCGGGGCGCGGCGCCGCGCAGGACGCCGCTGAACAGCGCGCCGTACAGGGCGGCGGCGGCGCCTTTGCCGCTGGAGTCGCCGAAGGCCAACATGGCGTCCTCGGAGTCGTACTCGAAGAAATCGAAGACGTCGCCGCTGACGAGGCGGGCGGGCTTGAGGCGGATGCCGGCGGTAAGCCCCCGGAGCTGCGGCGCCGACTGGGGCAGCAGCACGGACTGCAGCTTGTGGGCGGCGAGCAGGTCCTGCTGAATCTCCTTTTCGCGCAACTCGAGTTCCTGATAAAGGCGGGCGTTCTCGATGGCGATGGCCACGGAAGGCGCGATGAGCTGGAGCGTGCGGACGTGATCCTCGTTGAAGTAGCCGACGCGCTTGCTTTCGAGGTCCATGACGCCGATGACGCGGTCCTTGACGATGAGCGGGACGGCGACCTCGCTGCGGATGCCGGGGTGGGACTCGATGTAGCGCGAGTCGCCGGCGGTGTCGGGGGCGAGCACCGGCTTGTGCGAAGTGGCGGCGGCGCCGGTCAGGCCCTGACCGTAGGGGATGCTGTCGATCTGCGTCTTCTTGTCAAAGCGCTGGCTGTAGAGGCTGCGAAGCTGCTTGCCGGCCTGGTCCACCTGCATGACGATGAAGGCGTCGTAGTTGATGAGGGTCTTGACGCTGCGGGCGATCTTCTCGAGCAGTTTGTCGAGCTGGAGGATGGAGGAGAACTCCTGGGCCATGGCGGCCAGGGTGCGCTGGGTGCGGTTCTGGCGCTCCACGCGGCGGTAAAGGCGGGCGTTGTCGATGGCGGCGCCGACGCGGGAGGCGATGAGCTGGAGCAGGGCGCGGTCCTGGGCGGTGAAGGCGTTGACGGAGGTGGACTGCAGGTCGAGCACGCCCACCAGCTTCTGGCGCACCACCATGGGGACGGCCAGTTCGCTGCGCACCGCATCGAGCGCGTTCAGGTAGCGGGGGTCTTCGAGAACGTCGCCGACCATTTCGGGCTGGCGGGAGGCGGCGGCGGCGCCGGTGATGCCTTCGTCAAGGCCCACGATGAGGTTCTGCACCACTTCACGGCGATGGCCGAGGGCGTACTTGATGCGCAGGCCCTTGCGGCGCTCGCTGTACAGCAGGATGGCGAAGAGTTCGTGGGGGATGACCTGGCGGACGATGGCGGCGACATTTTCGAGCAGCCGCTCGAGGTCGAGAGTTTCGGCGGTGGCCGAGGACACTTCCAGCAGGAAGTCGAGCAATTCCGCCCGCTCCCGGAACCGGACCCGGGTTTTCTTTTGGGTGGCCATCGTCCTACCGCGCGGCGGCCTCGACGATCTTCACGCTGGCGCTGGCGCCTATGCGGCTGGCGCCGGCCTCGGTCATGGCCTCAAGGTCTTCCAGGGTGCGGATGCCGCCCGAGGCCTTGACGCCCATGCCGGCGCCCACCACCTTGCGCATCA
>DAHVTI010000573.1 GCA_027324255.1 Bryobacterales bacterium
GGATTGGACACCTGCAGGACGCCGGTAGTAGCCAGCACGCTTCCCGGATCAGGAGAGTTCGACAAGTCTCCCCACAATTGCAGGCGGAACTGCGAGCCCGTTCCTTCACCCTGCACCAGCATGTAAACACCCAGAACCTCCGCCATGGTGCCGGTAGCTCCGGAGAAGACGAACGAGTCCGTGTAGACGGCTGTGCCGCTAACCGCCAGGGGGTGCCAATAGGGACCAGCGTCCGGCGTCTTGTCAGTAATCACCGCGCCTGACGCAGTGAAGCCCACCCCAGTCAAGGATAGCGCCGCCAATACGATCACACGAAAAGACATCTCGAACCTCCTCCAATTACTGCAACTCACTGGAGTGTACTCTGTCTTTCCCTTTTGGGCTAGACAAATACAAAGCGAATCTTTGCTTTCCAACAGGTTCTACCGCTTGGACGGCTCCAGCCACGCCCCGAACGCCTTCGTCACTGCCCATCCCTCCGGCCGCTCCACCGTCCTCACCCACGCCCGCGGATAATCCACCGGCACCGCCCGCGCCCCCGTGGGCGTCCGCGGGTCCGCCAGCCACAGCGGCCGCGGAGCGATCAGGTTCACCAGGTCCGGCAGGTCGAAGTCCTTCAGCACGCCCGGCACGACGATCCCCGCCATCCCTTCGTGCAGCCGCCACTGCGTGATGGCGTACCAGCCGATCACGGTCTGCTCCGCCATCACCCCCGCCGCGTCCGGCTCCAGCGCCGCCAGCACCAGCGCGGAAACGCCGGCGTTGCCCCTGCCCCACACCAGCACGCGTTTCGGGTCCACCGCCGGATCCGCGCGCAGCTCCGCGAACGCCGCCTGCATTTCGGCCACGTGGTTGCCCACCAGCGTCCGCCCGTACAGCCACTCGCGCGCCGCCGCCTGGTACGCCCCCGTGTACCCGCTGCGGCCCGAGGCGTAGGCCGGCGGATCCGCCGTCTTCACCACGAAGCCCGCTGCCCGCAGCGCCTCCACGTCGACCTTCGGAACGCCCGCCGTCAGCACGCCCGTCGCCTTGCCCGGCGCGGCCGTCCGCGCCACCTTCGAAACCGGCGGCACGTTCAGCCGCTCCACAATCAGCTTGCGCAACTCCTCCGGCTGCTTCAGCGCCAGCGCCCGGCGCCGCCCGTACATCTGCGCCGCCAGCCCGCGGTTGACTGTGAACACCGTCTCGCTGCCGAACGACGAGGCCAGTTGCCCGGTCGGCGTCGCGTACAACAGCGCCTCCGGCTCCGTCTCCAACGGCTCCTCTTTCGCCGGCGCGTCGATCCCCTTCAGGTGCTTGTCCAGGAAGCGGTAGGCCGCCTCGCGCCGCGGCTGCGACCAGCCGTGCGTGTCGTCGTATTCGAAGAACGACATTCGCCCCGGCGCATCCAACGTCTCGTAATGCGCCTTGGCCGCCTCATACGTGGCGCGCGCGCCCGCGATCGGAAAGTAGTCGCGAATCGCCGACGTCATCAGGAAAGGCCGCGGCGCGAAGGCCTTCACATAGTCCACGAAATCGAGCCCCGCGCTCAGGAAGCCCGGCAGAATCTGCTCGGCGTCCTGTGGCCCCGGCCCGTCCATCAGTTCCTTCCAGCGCGTCATGTAGCAGGACGACACCGCCGCCGCCAGCCGCGGCTCGAACGCCGCCAGCAGCGCCGCCTGCGTCCCGCCCCCGGAGTTGCCCGCCACCGCCACGCGCTTGGGGTCCACTTCTTTCCGCGTAGCCAGGTAGTCGAACGCCCGCACCCCGTCCCAGATGAAGTAACGCGCGATGGCCGTCCCCGTCAGCAGGCACTGCAACCCGGCCGCGGTGTGTTCGTTCACGCCCGGCGACAGCCGGCTCCGGCCCAGCTCCGGGTCGTAGTATTCCAGCCGCTCGCCCTGCCCCGGCGGATCGTAGGCCAGCACCACGTAGCCCCGCCGCGCCAGCGAAATCCACGCGTGTTGATACGTGGCGCTCGCCTTGCCGTTGTTGCTGTGCCCGGCCACGCCCAGCACCGCCGGGAACGGCCCCGGCCCCGTCGTCGGGACGTAAAGGTTCCCCGTGACGCGAAACCCGGGCAGCGAGTCGAACACCACGTTCTCCACCCGGTAGCCCGGCCGCGCGAACCCGCCCGTCACCTTCGCGTTCAGCGGCCCGCGCGCCTCCGGCAGCCCGCCGATCATCTCCGCCATCTTCGCCCTCACCTCTTCCGGCGGCTGGAAAAAGGCAAGCAACATCAGAAATGCAACCATCGTGCCCGGATTCTACCGCATCCGCCGGGGGGCGGACTCGCCGCCCGCCCCCGCTGGCCTCAGTTCATCGCGCCGCGGAGCGGAGGATCTCCACCGGCCCCAGCAGCCCCGAAGGCAGCAGCGGCGAATCGGCCCGGTAGAACTGCTGCGACGTGAAGGTGTACTTCTGCGCTGCGCCCGGCTGCATGTCGCCCACAATCCGGTTCACCCACAGGTTCGTCACTTTCACTTCCAGCGTGTTCTCGCCCGCTTTCAGCGCGCCGCCCACCTCCACGCGGAACGGCGTCTTCCACACGACGCCCAGCGGCCTGCCGTTCACCGTCACCTCCGCGATGTTCTTCACGTCGCCGAGGTCCAGCCACAACTGCGCGCCGCTCTGGAACCAGGCCGCCGGCGCCTGGATTTTCTTCGTGTACACCGCGGTGCCGGAGAAGTACTTCACCCCCGCATCCGCGCTGTGGCTCCACGAGCCCAACCGGTCCAGCGTGATCTTCGCCGGCGCCCCGCGTTGCGGCTGGAAGCTCAACTCCCAGGAGCCTTCAATAACGCCCAGGCGCGTCTCCACCTTCTCCGGCAAAGTCCGCGACGGCGCCGCGGCCCCGCCCCGGAACACCACGAACACGGCGTCGAATGGCTCCAGCCGCAGCGGCACCGTCGTGCGCCCGCCGCTCGTGCGGTACGACGCCGGCTCGATGCGCCCCGTCGCCGCGTGCCAGATCTCCGGCGCCTTGCCGGCCACGCGGAACGTCGCCTCCACCGTCTCGGCCCGGTTCTTCCGGTTGTTCACCCAGTAAATGTCCCCGCCCGCGATGCTGCGGTGCACCGCCAGCAGGAACGTGTCCGGCCGCGGCTTCGCGTATTCGAAGTCCGGCGCCACCTGCAGCGCCTTCAGCGCGTCCTCCGTCTTCATGCCGGCGAACACCTTGCCCCGGCCCACCGTGCGCTCGCCCTGCCCGGAGCCCCACACCTCTTCGGCGATCTTCCGGAACTCGGCCTGGTCGTCGCTCAGGCTCGGGCTCGCGGTGGGCTTCGGCCCCACCACTACCGCCCCCGCCTGCACCAGCGCACGGATCTTGCGCAGCACCGCCAGCGGCATCAGCTTCGCGTTGGCGTCCACGGCCAGCACGCGGTAGCTCATGCCGCTCGGCGTGGTCACCCGCCCGTTGGCGGCGGACAGCCGGTTCAACACCACGTCGGAGCTGGCGAAATCGTAGTCATGGCCCGCCGGTACATCAGCCAGGTTCACCCTGGCCGGCGCCGCCGTGCCCGGCATCCCCATCATCACGCCGCCGAACAGCGCCGTGATGTTGGAGTCCTCGCCGTAGTAGTAGATCACGTCCGCAACGAACTTCCCCTGCTGCAGCATGTAGCAACTGCGCGCCAGGTACGTGGTCCAGTCCTTGGCGTACTCGGCCCACGTCTCCAGCCGCGTGAACCACTGCCCGAACGGCCCCAGGCTCAGCCCCGGCCGCTTCTCCGTCACCGGCTGGTGCACGGAGGTGTGGATGACGAAGCGGTTCAGCCCCATCGCCATCTCCGCATCGGCCGTCGGCTTCAGCGTCTCCGGCGAAAACGTGTAGGCGCCGGACCCCGCCGTCAGCGATTCGGCCGCCACCAGGTTCTGCCCGTAGATGTGCGCCACCGAGGCGGATTCACGGATGTCGGCGTTGTAACTCGCCGGCTCTCCACCCTGTCCTCCGCGCCCCGTCCACATCGCGCTCATCGGGACGTCGGCGGTGCGCTTCACGTCCATGCCATCGGCGATGAAGGCCCGCCCGTTCTCGTGCGACTCCGTATAGCGCCCCATGCCGCGCGCCTTCAGCAGCGCCGTAAGCTGGTCGTAGTGGTTCTCCACCGTCAGCTCCCCGATGGTCTTCCGGAAGTCCCACAGGAAGCGGTCGCTCGCCTCGGAGCTTTCCACGATATGGCCCACCAGCACGGGCAGCCACGGGTAGATGGCGTAGCCGCGGCGCTTGGCAAATTCGGCCGGCATGTCGTCGGTCCAATTCTGCGTGCCGGCCTCCCAACTGTCGGTGACCACGTATTGCAGCCCCCGCTTGCCCATCAGGCCGCCCGTCGCGTCCTTGTACTGGTCCAGGTAATTCTCGAAGTACGCCTTCACCGCCGGGCGGCTCAGCTTGTCCACCTCCAGGCCCGTAGCCTCGGGCGAAGCAGGGTGGTTCGTGATGCCCAGCAGCGAATAACCCAGGCGCAGCACCGTCCAGTGCCC
>DAHVTI010000582.1 GCA_027324255.1 Bryobacterales bacterium
GTTTTCAGCTCAGTTCCATTCAAGGAGAAACGAAGATGAACAGGTTTGTGCTTTTGATGGCGGCCGCCGCTTGCCTGGTGGCCTCCGCGCAGGAGAAGAAGAAGGTCCGCACCTTCCAGATCCACATCGACGGCCCCGCCGCCGGCGAACCGGGCGATCACATGTTCGTGGCCGGCGGCCCGGGCCAGATGATGCACATCGAACAGTTCCAGGCCAAGGCCGTCAAGGGCGCCCCCTATGCCGCCGAGGCCACCACTGAGTCCGTCCAGACGCTGGCCGACGGAAACCGCATCGCCAACAAAAACACCAGCAAAATGTACCGCGACGCCGAGGGCCGCACGCGCCTGGAGAACACCATCGCCCCGAACGCCTTCTGGGTGCCGCAGGGTAAGGAGTTCACCATCACCGTCATCACGGACCCGGTGGCGGGCATCCACTACACGCTGAACAGCAACGACAAGGTCGCCATGAAGATGTCCATCCCCACTCCGCCCGCGGAAAGAAAAATGAAGTTCACCTCCGAGGACGGCAAGCAGGTCAACATCGAACGCAACGTCGTCGTGCACCACGCCGGCGTCGCAGGCGCCATCGCCGCCGGGCCCATGCCGGCGGCTGGCGCGGGCCCCGCGATGATGGTCTTCGAGCGCCACGGAGGCGGCCCGGTGAAGGTGCCCCCCGGCGATGTGAAGCGCGAGGACCTCGGCAAGCAGGCCCTCGAAGGAGTGCAGTGCGAAGGCACGCGCGAGACCTTCGTCATCCCCGCCGGCCAGATGGGCAACGAGCGCGAAATCAGGACCGTCACCGAGCGCTGGTATTCCCCCGAGCTCGGCTTCGACGTGCTCCGCAAGCACAGCGATCCGCGCATGGGCGAGACCACCTACCGCGTCACCCGCATCGTCATGGCCGACCAGCCGAGATCGCTCTTTGAGGTTCCCGCCGACTACAAGGTGGAGGAGCCGAAAGCGATGAACGAGGAAGTGGTCATCAAGCGCAAAATCGCCAAGGAGTAGTCCCCGCAGGCGCGCCCGGATGCGGAACGGCCCTGTTTCCGGGCGCGCCAGAATGGCCGGTGACAGCTTTCCCCGGAAAATTTCACAGCGCTCAACTCCTTCCCCCACTTCAACTTCCGCTGAGTCCCCTCGCCGCGGCCCGTCCAGGCCCCGCTTCGCCGCTTAACCCTTTGGGCCATGGCGAACAACAGTCTTCTCAAACTGATTACCGGCGACGGTAAAAGCGAGTCCGAAGCGGCCGACGATCTGGCGCGCGTGGTCGAGACGATTCTCAGGCGGCTGCGAAAAGGCGAGGTGGTCACGCTGCCCGGCCTGGGCAAACTGGTGCCGGGTCCGAAGCCGGGCTTCCACCTGGAAAAGAAGGCCAAGGGGGAAGGCCGTGGGCGGGACTAAGTTGCAGACCCCGGCCCGGGTGGCGCGCCTGGTGGCCCGTTGCCTGGCCGAAGGGCGCCGCGTGGAGATCGAGCGGCTCGGCGTCTTCCGTCCCGACGGCGAAGGCGGCTTCCACTTCCAGCCGAACAAAAAGCCGGGCGTCTTTCTCGCCTACGCGGCCGAGGACGGCGCTCAGGTGGAAGGCCTCTTCATCGCCCTGGAAAAGGCCGGCTTCCAGCCGTGGATGGACCGCCGCAAACTCCTGCCCGGCCAGAACTGGCCCCGCGCCATCGAAGGCGCCATCGAAACCGCCGACTTCTTCATCGCCTGCCTCTCGCAGCGCGCCGTCAGCAAGCGCGGCACCTTTCAAAGCGAGGTGCGCTATGCACTCGAGTGCGCGCGGTCGGCGCCGCTCGATGATATCTACTTCATTCCCGTGCGGCTCGACGACTGCAAGGTGCCGCCGCAGATCGAGAAGCAGATGCAGTACGTCGATCTCTTCCCCGACACCGCCGCCGGCACGAAGCGGCTCGTGCAGCTCATCCGCAAGGAGGCCCGGCGCCGGGGGCAAACGTGAAGCACCCGCCGCGAGACTGAGCCTCGCGGCGGGCGGCTGCGGTGCGGCTGCGGCCAGCCTACTGGTTCAGGCAGGCGGCCTCGAGATTCGTTTCGAAGGCTTCCTGGTGGTTCAGCGAGCCGTTCAGCAGGTTGGTGAAGACGCGCTTGAGGTCGAGCTTCGTGGTGCCGGCCAGCGCGCTCTCCAGATCTTCGATGTCGGTCTTCTCGATCTGGACCCCCACTTCGAGCGCGTCGTTGGCCGACAGCTTGGCCTTGGCGATCAGGTCCGCGTAGAGGGTGGTCAGTTCACTGTTGACGAAGACGCCGGGCACGTCGTTCTTGGCCGGGTCATCCACGCCGTAGCGGGCCAACAGCGTGCCGATGGTGTTGAAGTGCGTCTCCTCGCTGGCCGCGATGCGGTCGAAGACGCTCAGCTTCCATTGCTCGTACAGCGCGCGGTAGACGTCGCGGGCCAGCTTCTCTTCCTCGCGCATGAAGACGAGCGCGTCGGCTTCGGCGGCGGTGATGGGCTGCGTCACAGCGGGAACGCCGGTACGCGGCGGGGTCCAGGGCGCATTGCCTTGGGCCAGCAGCGGCGCGGCTGCGGACAGCAGGAAGGCGGCGGCCAGGATCAGGACGAAACGGGCGGTCAGGGAAGTGTTCATTGAGGTGCTCCTTGTTTTCTTTGCGAATCGGTCGCACCTGGGAAGAAGCAGTTGCGCAGCCGAACCGGCCCGGCGCCGCGAACCCTATGAAAACACAGGGACGTGGGGCACGCCGGCAGGTGGCCGGACCCTCAGATCCCGGCAGCTTTTGCAGCGGCGGCGCGCAGAGGCTGCGCGGCATGGCGGCTCAGGGCGTGGTCGGCCACCAGAGTAGGCCGTACGGGTCCGCGAGGCCGCCGGAGTAGCCGTAGGGCTGCTCACTGAGCGGCATGACTTCCCGCGCGCCGGCGGCCAGGGCCTCCGCGAAAGTTGCCGCGGCATCAGGCACGTAGAGAAAGATGCTGACGGGCGAGCCGCCCAGGGCCTGCACGCTGCGAATCATGCCGAACTCCGGATACTGGTCCGAGATCATGAAGGGCGAATCGCCGATGACGAACTGCGCGTGGCGGATGCGCCCGTCCGGGTCCGTGTGCCGCATCAGCTCGCGCGCGCCGAATGCCTTGGCGTAGAACTCGATGGCGGCCGCGGCGCCCTCGATGCAGAGGTAGGCTGTGGCGGTGTGGAAGCCTTCGGGAACGGGCTTGGCGGGGCGATTCATAGCGGTTGGACTCGCGCGCCCGCCGCCCGGATGCAACTTTTCAAGCCAGTGGAAAGCTCAGCTCTTGGCGGGCTTCAGCGCCGCGATGCGCTTGCGGACCCCGGCGGCGTCCTTGGCCTCGGGCGCCATCTCCAGGTACTTCTGGTAAGCGGCGCGGGCGGCCTTGGGATCCTTCAGCTTCTCGCGCGCTTCACCCAGCAGCCGGTAGGCTTCGGCCGCCTGCGGATTCCACTTCGCGGCCTCCTCAAAACGGCCCGCGGCGGCCTTGAAACTGCCCCGTTTCATATAAAAACGGCCCACTTTGATCTCGTTTTCAGCCTGAATCGGGTTGAACTCGTACTCGCGCGGGACGGCCGTAACGTCTTCCTCGGCCGGTTCGGCGTGCTGCGGCGGAGGCTGCTCAGCCGGCTTCTGCGCGCACAGCGGAAGCCCCAGCAGAGCGAGCATCAGAAACACGCGTGCCACAATCAAATTATAGGACCTCCCATGGCGCAGCGACGAATCGACATTCTGCGCGACAAGGCGTCGCAGTTGCCGCTGGCGCCCGGTGTTTACCTCTACAAGGACGACGCGGGCGAGGTCCTCTACGTGGGCAAGGCGAAGAACCTGCGCAACCGCGTCCGCAGTTACTTCAACGAGGACCGCCTGGCCGAGGCCAAGACCGGCCGCCTCATCCACGCCGCCCACGACCTCGACTACATCCTGCTCGACAACGAGAAGGAAGCCCTCGCCCTCGAGAACAACCTCATCAAGCAGTACAAGCCGCGCTTCAACGTGCTGCTGCGCGACGATAAAACCTACCCCTACATCAAGCTCACCAACGAAAAGTGGCCCCGCGTCTACGTCACGCGCCGCGTCCGCAAGGACGGCCAGTACTTCGGCCCCTTCTTCCCCGGCAACCTCGCGCACCGCCTGGTGAAGTTCATCCACCGCCACTTCCTGATCCCCTCCTGCAAGGTGGACTTCAGCCGCCGCCACACCCACCCCTGCCTCGAATACCACATCCACCGCTGCCTCGGGCCGTGCGTGGAGGGCCTGACCACCGATGCCGCCTACGCCGAGCGCGTCCACGACGTCCGCATGTTTCTCGAAGGCCGCACCCAGGACCTCGCCCGCGAGCTGCGCGGCCGCATGGAGCAGGCCGCCGGCCTCATGGAGTTCGAACGCGCCGCCGCCCTGCGCGACCTCATCCGCACCGTCGAAGAGATCGAGCAGAAACAGAAGATGGCCGCCGCCTCCGGAGACGACACCGACATCTTTGCCGTCCACGCCGAGCCGCCGCAGGTGGCCGTCAACCTCTTCCACCTCCGCAACGGCCGCATCGTCGACCGCCGCGAATTCTTCTGGGACGACCTGCCCGAGTACGACGAGCAGGAGTTCTTCAGCACGCTCATCATGCAGGTCTACAGCCAGGGCCAGCCCGTGCCGGCCGGCATCCACGTGCCGCTGGAACTGGAGGACGCCGAAGTTCTGGAAGAGCTGCTCAGCGAGAAGCGCGGCCGCAAGGTGGAGATCCACACCCCGCGCCGCGGCCAGAAGAAAGCGCTGCTGGCGCTGGTGGGCTCCAACGCCCGCCATAGCTTCGAGCAGCGCTTCCGCGTGTTGAAGCCCACTTCGAAGGCCATCAGCGAGGCGCTGGAGGAGGCGCTGAGCCTCCCTGATACGCCGCGCCGCGTGGAGTGCTTCGACATCTCGCACATCCAGGGCACCGACAAGGTGGCGAGCATGGTGGTGTGGGAAGACGGCCGCATGAAGAAGTCCGGCTACCGCAAGTTCATCATCCGCACGGTGGAGGGCAACGACGATTTCGCGTCGATGCACGAGGTGGTCACCCGCCGCTACCGCCGGCTTCAGGAAGAGGGCCAGCCCATGCCCGGCCTGGTGCTGATCGACGGCGGCCTCGGCCAGCTCCACGCCGCCGCCGATGCGCTGGAGGCGCTGGGCATCCTCAACCTGCCCCTCGCCTCGCTGGCCAAGCGCGAGGAGATCCTCTACGTCTTCGGTCAGGAGGACGAGCCCGTCATCCTCGACCACCGCTCGCCCGTCCTGCACCTGGTGCAGATGATCCGCGCCGAGGCGCACCGCTTCGCGGTCACCTTCCACCGTAGCCGGCGCGATGCCCGCACCCTCACCAGCGAGCTGCGCGAAATCCCCGGCATTGGCCCGAAGAAGGTGGAGACGCTGCTGAAGCGCTTCGGCAGCCTCTCCGGCGTGAAG
This sequence comes from Bryobacterales bacterium, assembly GCA_027324255.1. Taxonomy (GTDB): domain Bacteria; phylum Acidobacteriota; class Terriglobia; order Bryobacterales; family Bryobacteraceae; genus Paludibaculum. The sequence continues at coordinate 5,421 of DAHVTI010000582.1, forward strand.
GCCGCCCCGGTGGAGGAACTGGAGGCGGCTATCGGCAAGGCCGCGGCGGCCAAGCTGGCGGCGGCGCTCAGGGGATCAGCGCCCGAAGGCGAGACGCTCGGCCAGTAGCTCCGGCAGGCCCGCCTCCAGAATGCGGGACTGCGCCGCGCGGATGTCGTACCGCACCCGCCGGAACGTCAGCAGGCGCTCGCCGGAATCCCACACCGCGTAGGCCGCGCGCGGATCGCGGTCCCGCGGCTGGCCCACGGAGCCGGGGTTGATCAGGTAAAGGTAATCGGGATCCAGGTCCACGATCCGCTCGCTCTCGGTCAGCGCAGGCCGCGACAGCGGCAGCAGGCCGCCGCGCTGCCAGGACCAGCCGCCCTGGATGTGCGTGTGCCCCACGAAGCACACCGGCCGCAGCATGAACTCGTCGAGCGGCTCGACGAGGGAAGAAGAGAGCAGGTACTCGTCCTCGTCGGCGGGCGAGCCGTGGCAGAGCTGGAACTCTTCGGCGAAGACGGGTCCGGCGGGCAGCGAGGCGAGCCAGTCGAGGTCTTCCCGCGGCAGTTGCGAACGGGTCCAGAGGGTGGCCACGCGAGCCGGCAGGTTGAAGTCGGAGATGTCGGCGGTGCCGGCGCAGCCGCGGTCGTGGTTGCCGCGCACGGCGTGCCGCACGTTTCCGCGGGCCCAGTCGATGACCTCGGCCGGGCTGGCGCAGTAGCCGGCAAAGTCGCCGCAGCACAGAATCTCGTCGTACGTGCCCTGGGCATCGCGCAGAACGGCTTCCAGGGCCTCCAGATTGGCGTGGATGTCGCTGAGGATCAGACGGCGCACAATTTGACCAATGTTATCTCAGGCGGGGCGCCCAGGCGAACCGGCACGCCGACCGTGCCGAGGCCGCAACTGACGTACAGGCGGCTGGGGCCGATGTCGTACCGCCCGCGCACGAAGGGCGTGAAGAAGCGGGCGACGTTGACGTTCTCATCGAGGATTTCCACGTTGATCTGGCCCCCGTGGGTGTGGCCGGAAAGCACGGCGTGGAAGCCGGCCCGGGCGGCGCGCGGGAAGACGTCCGGGTTGTGCTGGATCAGCAGGTTGAAGGCGCCGGGCTCGACCAAGCGCTCCAGGCCGGGCAGGTAGCGGGCGCCCATGCGCTGGTAGTCGTGGCCCGCCAGGTTCAGCCGGGCGGAGCCGAAGCGGAGTACGGCGGACTCCCCGCGCAGGAACCGGAACCCCAGGCGGGCGCCGGCATACGTCGTGTACTCCAGCGTGCCGGCGTAAAACTCGTGGTTGCCGTGGCAGCCGTAGACGCCGGCCTCGGCGCGCAGGCGGCGCAGCTCGCGCAGGCAGCCGTCCACGTCGTCCCCTCGCCGCGTGATCAGGTCGCCGGTGAGCACGGCGACGTGGGGGCGTGCCTCGTTCGCGATGCTCACCGCGCGGCGGAGCTCGGCCGGCCCGAAGAAGGGGCCGAAGTGGATGTCTGAGAGCTGGACGATCCGGAGGCCGTCGAGGTCTCGGGGCAGACCGCGGATGTCCAGCCGCACCTCGGCCAGCGCCATGCCGGTGCGGGCCACGACGGCGCCGAAGCCGGCCGAGACCAGCGGCGCCGCCGCGGCCGGCGCGGCCAGGGCCAGGAGGTGGCGCCGGGAAGGATCGAAGGCGACCGGGTGCGCCCACTTCAGCTAGGCGGCGGCGGAAAGCACGGCCAGGACCCAGAAAAGCGAAGCCGCCGTCAGGTAGCTGATGGCGGAAGAGGAGAGCCCCTGCGTGCGGTGGGACACCAGGTAGGGGACGACCAAGGCCATCCACGCGGAGGCGGCGGCGAAACCGGCCCACGCCAGCGCACGCAGCCGCGGCCGCGCGGCCAAAGCGCCCAGCGCGAGCAGGCGTTGAAGGATGAACCACTGCAGGCCCAGGGTGCACGCGAGCACAACGGCGTTCGGCACCCAGCGCCGAATCTCTTCCATGCGGTTACCTTCATTGTACCCGCATTGCTTGGAGGCCCGCGCCCGGCCCGCTACAATTGAAACAATGTCACTCGTTGTTGTCGGTTCCGTCGCCTACGACGGAGTCACCACGCCCGCGGGCAAAGTCGACCGGATGCTCGGCGGCGCCTGCACTTACATCGCGCTCTCAGCCAGCTATTTCACGCCCGTGGAGATCGTGGCCGTAGTCGGCGAGGACTTCGCCCAGGCAGACGTCGACCTGCTCGCCTCCCGCGGCATCGGCCTGGAGGGGCTGGAGCGCGTGCCCGGCAAGACGTTCTTCTGGGCCGGCGTCTATTCGCAGGATATGAACGACCGCGAGACGCTCACCACGGACCTGAACGTCTTCGCCACCTTCGACCCCAAGCTGCCGGCGAGCTACAAAACGCGCCCCTACCTCATGCTCGGCAACATCCAGCCCGCGCTCCAGAAGACCGTGCGCGACCAGATGGAATCGCTCCGCCTGGTGGGCGGCGACACGATGAATTTCTGGATCAACGATTTCCGCTCCGAGCTGCTGGAGACCCTGAAGGGCTGGGATTTCCTGCTGATCAACGACAGCGAGGCGCGGCTGCTGTCGGGCGAATCGAACCTCAAGCGCGCCGCCGAAAAGGTCCGCGCGCTGGGCCCTGAAATCCTGGTGGTGAAGCGCGGCGAATACGGCGCCACGCTGTTCCACGACGGCGGCTGCTTCAGCTTGCCCGGCTACCTGCTGGACACGCTCAAGGACCCCACGGGCGCGGGCGACTGCTTCGCCGGCGGCTTCATCGGCTACCTCGCTTCGCGCGGCGTCGCGGCGGGCGCCGCCCCGGCCGCGGAGCTGGCGCGGGCCGTGGTCTACGGATCGGTGATGGGCAGCTTCTGCTGCGAGGAGTTCGGCGTGGACCGCTTCCGCACGCTGACGCGGGATGACATCGAAGCGCGTTTCCAAGAGTTCCAAAAGCTCACCGCGTTCTAGCGGCCTGGCCGTCCTGGCGCTGCTGGCCGCGCTCAGCGCGGCGGCGCTGTGGTACGTCTCGGCGCAGGGCTGGACGCTGTGGTACGGCGACGCCGAGGCGCACCTCAACATCGCCCGGCGCATCTTCGATTCGCGCCTCCCCGGCTACCACCAGCTCGGCACCGTCTGGCTGCCGCTGCCGCACGTGCTGATGCTCCCCTTCGTGCAGAGCGCCGCCCTGTGGCGCAGTGGCCTCGGCGGCGCGCTGCCCGCGGCCGCGTGCTTCGTCCTCGCCGGCTGGATGATGTTCCTCGCCGCCCAGCGCCTCTTCGGCAGCGCCGCCGCGGGCTGGGCCGCCGCGCTTGCTTTTGCATTGAACCCGAACGTGCTCTACCTGCAGAGCACGCCCATGACGGAAGCCATGTCGCTGTGCTTCGCCGCCGGCCTGTTGTTGTTCTGCGCCCGCTTCCGCGAATCGCGATCCATCTGGGACGCGGCCGCCGCCGGACTCATGGCCTGCTGCGGCACCCTCACCCGCTACGAAGCCTGGTTCCTGCTGCCGTTCGCCGCGGCGTTCTTCCTGCTTTACGGCGGAGAACGGCGCTGGCGCAGCGCGCTGCTGTTCAGCCTGCTGGCCGGCGCCGGCCCCCTCTACTGGCTGGCGCACAACTGGATCCTCTACTCGGACCCGCTCGAGTTCTATCGCGGCGAGTGGTCCGCCCAAGCCATCTATCAACGCTCGCTCGACGGTGGCATGGCCCGCTATCCGGGCGACCACGATTGGACCAAGGCCTGGCAGTACTACCGCGCCGCCGCCGAGCTCTGCCTCGGCAAGCCGCTCGCCTGGATGGGCCTCGCCGGCCTCGCCGCGGCGCTCTGGAAGCGCGCCTGGTGGGCCGTGCTGCTGCTGGCGCTGACGCCCGCGTTCTACGTCCTCAGCGTTTACTCGGCCGGCACGCCCATCTTCGTCCCGCAGCTCTGGCCCAACAGTTGGTACAACACCCGCTACGGCCTGAATGCCCTGCCCCTGGCCGCGCTCGGCGCGGCCGCCCTGGCCGGAATCGTGCCCAGCCGCCTGCGCGCCTTCGCCGCCGTCATCGTCGTCGCCGCCGCCGTGTCGCCGTGGATCGCCTATCCCCGCCGGGAGACGTGGATGTGCTGGAAGGAGTCGCAGGTGAACTCGGCCGCCCGGCGCGCCTGGACGCGCGCCGCCGCCGCCTACCTCCAGCCGCGCTACAAGCCCGGCGCCGGCATCTTCATGGGCTTCGGCGACACCACCGCCATCCTGCGCACCGCCGGCATCCCCATCCGCGAATCCCTGCATCAGGGCGACCTCACCCTCTGGGAAGCCTCCGCCGCGCGCCCCGACCTCTTCCTCTGGCAGGAGTGGGCCATCGCGCAGTCCGGCGATCGCGTCTCCCGCGCGCTCAACAAAATGCGCCGCGGACCCCGCCGCTACGAGTGTGTGAGAACCTACGCTGTGAAAGGCTCGCCGGTCGTCGAAATCTGGCGTCACATCCAATGATCAAAATCCCCTTCACCAAGGCGCACGGCGCGCACAACGACTTTCTGCTCACCTGGGCGCACGAGGCCCCGTCCGAAAGCCTCCTGCCGCGCGCGGCCGCCGCCATCTGCCACCGCAACACCGGCGTCGGCGCCGACGGCTGGCTGCTGGTCAAGCCCCCGGCGGACGGCC
>DAHVTI010000591.1 GCA_027324255.1 Bryobacterales bacterium
ACAACAAGAAGAGAGCCGACGCCACGGAAAATTCCGAACGCGAAAATAGGCGTCTTCAGGGCGGGGTTATGCCGGACCCGGTGAGCTGTTTGCTTTCAGCCGCTTGTCCGGTTTTGCCTTATTGCGGTTCCGAAACGGCTGGCAGATACCCCAAGCGGCGACTCCGGCCGTCGGGCGGAGCCAATGCGGGGGCGAACGGCTGCTCCCGCCCCGGTCTGGTCTTCTTAGTCGTCGCGGTGCACGGTGGCCCGCGTGAAGGCCGGCATGCATACGGAGATGTACTCAGCCCCCTCTTCGCGGGGCGTCGAATAGCGCACCCATTCCCCCGGCTTCGTGTGGATCGCCCGCCCTGCTTCCACCTCCAGCACCCCCCCTTTGTATTCCACCCTCAACATGCCCTTCAGCACCACGGTGTATTCGTGGAACTCCGGACGCTGCCCGGGCTCCTCCCATCCGCCCGGGGAACACATGTGCGCGATGGAGACCCGGGTGTCCCCCGTGTTTTCGTAGCCGATGTATTCGTCGATGAGTTTCGGCGGCGTCCCTGCCGCCTCGACCCTAGTGGGCGAACCGATAAGGTTGGGCACGCCGAGATGATAACGCTCCCCGCTGCGGGACGGAAGGAAAAGGGCGCGCCCCGCTTTCGCCGGGCGCGCCGCTTCGCTTCAGCCAGCCTCGGTTGCCGTTAGTACGCCTTCACCGGCGCCACCTTGATGGTCCGCGGCTTGGCCACTTCCTTCTTGGGCAGGGTGATGGTCAGCACTCCGTTGTCGAAGGCCGCCTCCACTTTTTCCGCATCCACCGTGTCCGGCAGGCTAAACGCTCGCTGGAACTTGCCGTAGCTGCGCTCGATGCGGTGGTAGCCACCCTTCTCGTCCTGCTTCTGGAATTCGCGCGCCCCGCTCAGGGTCAGGGTCCCGTGCTCCAGCTTGATCTCGATCTCCTCCATCCTCACGCCGGGGATGTCGGCGGAGAGGACGAGAGCGTTTTCGTTCTCGGAGATGTCGACGGCCGGGCACCAGGGCCGCGCGGCGGTGGGCTCGCTGAAGAACCGGTTCAGCGTGTCCTCGAACAGCGCGAGGCCGGTCGAGGGGAACACGTCAAAGCCGGGGAACTGGGAACGTCGAGTGATGTTGCTCATAAAGTTTCTAGCCTCGTAGTTAAGTAATCTGACACCTACACTATATGATATCTAGCGCCCAATGTCAATCAAACATGATAGTAATACACTCACCTCTTGGATCACGCCGCCGCCCCACACCCGCAACCGATTGATTTCTCAGCACCTTCCCCGGAAAATCGACATGAAAAAGGCGGGCGCTCCATGGCTGGAGCGCCCGCCTTGTCAAACCGGATTGCCTTGTGCTTATTCCTGCTCGCCGGCCTCTTCCGCTTCCCGGCCTTCCTTGATGGCCTTGAGGCGTTCTTCCCGGCGCTTGGCGCGTTCCTCAGCCCGCTTGATGAGCTGCGACCCGACCAACTGCAAAATGGCCTGCTCGGCGCCGTCGCCCTTCCGCCAGCCGACGCGGATGATCTGCGAGTAGCCGCCGTTGCGCTGCGCGAACCGCGGTCCGAGCTTGTCGAACAGCTTCTTCACCGACGACGGCGTCATCAGGAAGCTCGCCGCCTGACGGCGGGCGTGCAGGGTGTCCTGCTTGCCCAGGGTGATGATCTTGTCGAGGATCGGCTTGGCGGCCTTCGCCTTGGGGACCGTCGTGATGATACGCTCGCCTTCGCTCTCGATGACGCTGGTAACCAGGCCGCGCAGGAGGGCGCGGCGGGCGCTGGCATCCCGCTTGAGTTTGAATCCTGCTCTCTTATGTCTCATTTCATGATTCCCTTGCGCCACCCGCTCGCGCCGGCGGCTCCCGTTCCGTCCCGCCCGCGCGCCTGGCTTCGCGCGCGGGCATGCCCGGAGTGAACTATTCTCCCAACTCCTGGAAGTCGCCCTCAGCCGGGGCGGACGATCCGCCCACCGGACCGGTGAGCCGGCCCTGGGCGTCGATCTTCATTCCGAAGGAGAGGCCGAGACCGCTGAGGATCTCTTTAATCTCGTTCAACGACTTGCGCCCGAAGTTCTTCGTCCGGAGCATCTCGGCCTCGGTCTTCTGCACCAGGTCGGCGATGGTCTGGATGTTGGCGTTCTTCAGGCAGTTGTAGGAGCGGACGCTGAGTTCCAGCTCTTCAACGCTGCGGTTGAGAACCTCGTTCATGTGTCCGGCGGCGCGTTCCACCACCTCTTCGGCGACCTCGGGGGTCTCCTCGAAGTTGATGAAGATCGACATGTGGTCTTTCAGCAGCTTGGCCGCCATGCCGACGGAATCCTGCGGCGAGATCGCGCCGTTGGTCCACAGCTCCAGGATCAGCTTGTCGTAGTCGGTCATCTGGCCGAGGCGCGCCGCTTCGACCGTGTACTTGACCTTGCGCACCGGGGAGTGGACCGAGTCGATCGGGATGTAGCCGACCGGAAGATCTTCGTCGAAGTTCCGGTCGCGGGAGATGTAGCCGCGGCCCTGCTTCAGGCGCATTTCGATGTACAGCCGGCCGCCCGTGGAAACGGTGGCGATGTGGAGGTTGCGGTCCAGGACTTCGACATCCGGCCCCGTCTCGATCATCGCCGAGGTGACTTCCCCGGCCTGGTCGACCCGCAGCGAGATGGTCTTGACGCCATCGTCCATCATCTTGAAGGGAACCTGCTTCAGGTTGAGGATGATGTCGGTGGCATCTTCCACCACGCCGGGAATGGGGCTGAACTCGTGATCCACACTTTCGATCCGCACCGCCGTGATGGCGGCGCCTTCGATGGAACTCAGCAACACGCGGCGCAGTGCGTTTCCGATGGTGGTCCCGAAACCGCGCTCGAAGGGCTGGGCGGTGAACATGCCGTACCTCTCGGTAAGGGTCTCGGTATTCGCAACCAGCCGCTTGGGTTTCTGGAATCCTTTGAACATCGCTCGCTCCTCTTACTTCGAATACAACTCGACAATCAGCTGCTCTTCGAGCTTGATCTGGACGAGGTCCTCGCGCTTCGGGCTGGTGAGCAGCCGCGCCTTGAGGTTCTGCCGGTCCACCTCGATCCAGTTCGGTGCGGGCAAGTGCGCGGTCGCCTCCAGGGCGCCCTGAATCGCCGAATTCTCCCGGCTCTTCTCGCGAACTTCCACCACGTCGTTCGGCCGCACCAGGTAGGAGGGAATGTCGACTTTCTTGCCGTTCACGGCGATGTGGCCGTGCCGGACCAACTGCCGGGACATCGCCCGCGACGTGCCGAAGCCGATCTTGAATACCACGTTGTCCAGCCGGCGCTCCAGCATGCCCAGCAGGTTCTCGCCGGTCACGCCCTTCTGCCGCACGGCCTTCTCGAACAGGTTCCGGAACTGGACCTCGGGAACCCCGTAGTACCGCTTCGCCTTCTGCTTTTCGCGCAGCTGCAGGCCGTAGCCGACAATCTTCGGCTTGCGGTCTTTGCCATGCTGTCCGGGGGGGAAATTGCGCTTCTCGATGGCGCACTTCTCGCTGTAGCAGCGCGCGCCTTTCAGGAACAGTTTCATGCCCTCGCGTCTGCACAGGCGGCAGACCGGGCCAATGTATCGGGCCAATGGACCTCCTTCAATCAACCTGCTGATCAGGTGCAGTTTACGGGAAACAGGGGAGGCTTCCCTTCATCCTGCTTATCAGGCACTGCCCGCAGGCAGCGCCGTCGCACACACCAGGACCGCAAACGGCCCTTTTAAGAATCTAGCACGCCTCGAGTCTCACATGCACGTTTCCCGCCAAGCGAGGAAAACACAGAGGCTTCTTCGCCCTCGGGTACGCCGCCGCGCGCGGCGGCCGGCACGTCAGACGCGGCGCTTTTTCGGAGGACGGCAGCCGTTGTGCGGAATCGGCGTGGTGTCGCGGATCGACTTCACCTCGATCCCCGCCGTGGCCAGCGCGCGCACAGCGGACTCGCGGCCGGAGCCGGGTCCCGCCACCCGCACGTCAACCACTCGCAGGCCGCTATCCTTGGCCTTGTTGGCCGCCGTCAGCGACGCCTGCTGCGCGGCGAACGGCGTGCCCTTGCGCGAGCCGCGGAAACCGAGCGAGCCGGAGCTCGACCACGCCAGCGTATTGCCCAGCGGATCGGTGAACGTGACGATGGTGTTGTTGAACGTCGCCTGGATGTGGCACAGCCCCACCGGTACGTTTTTCTTCTCTTTTTTCTTGAAGGACTTCTTCTTGCTGGCCTTCGCTTGCTGTTTCGCCATCTTGGTTCAGTTGACTCCTGGCTGCTTCTTACTTGACGCCGGCCTTCTTCTTGTTGGCAACGGTGCCGCGCCGCGGACCCTTGCGCGTGCGGGCGTTGGTGTGCGTCCGCTGGCCGCACACCGGCAGGCTGCGGCGATGGCGCAAGCCCCGGTAGGAGCCCATTTCGATCAGGCGCTTGATGTTCATGGAGTTCTCCTTGCGGAGATCGCCTTCCACTGCGCCTTCGTCTTCCAGAATCTGGCGAACCCGGCTGACTTCTTCTTCCGTCAGGTCCGCAATCTTCTTGTTGGCATCGATCCCCGCACGGTGCAGGATCGACTTGGCGCGGGTGCGCCCGATTCCAAAGATATAAGTGAGGCCGATTTCCGCCCGCTTGCGAGCCGGAAGATCCACACCTGCGATACGCGCCATAACTTTCCTCTTCTCTCCTGCTAGCCCTGCCGCTGCTTGTGCTTGGGGTTCACGCAAATCACCCGCACCACGCCTTCGCGGTGGATGATCTTGCACTTGTCACACATTTTCTTGACCGATGCACGGACTTTCATGACGATTGCCTTTCAACAACTCCCACTGGCCTCCAGCGCCTACGGCCGGGGCAGAACCCTCACGATGCGTCCCCGCGTCCGGTCCGAGGCCGTCAGTTCGACCTCAACCTGATCCCGCAGCCGGAGCCGCACAAACCCACGCTTGACCGCCGGCGCAAGATGCGCCACAACCATCCGGCGGTCTGCCAGCTCCACCCGAAAGGTGGTTGCCGGCAGGATCTCCACGACCGCTCCGGTTACGGGCGGGTCAGCACCCATGGACCGTTCGCGGTGACCGCCACCGTGTGCTCGAAGTGGGCCGCGTAGCTCCCATCCTTCGTCACTGCCGTCCAGCGGTCGGACAAAACCTTCGTCTCGGGCCTACCTGCGTTCACCATCGGCTCGATGGCCAGGACCATGCCCTCCCGCAAGCGCGGATTCTCGTTGCGGCGATCCACGTAGTTCGGAACCTGCGGCTCCTCGTGCAACGAGGTCCCGATCCCGTGCCCCACGTACTCCCGGACGATCGAAAACCCGTTCGCCGTCACGTGGCGCTCCACGCTGCCGCAGACATCGAACAACCTGTTGCCGGCCCTCATCTGATCGATGGCCAGTTCCAGAGACTCCGACGTCACCTTCAGCAAGCGCTTCACTTCGTCGCTCACTTCGCCTACCGGAATCGTGACCGCCGAATCCCCGAAGTAGCCTTCCAGCGAAACCCCGGTGTCGATCGAAACCACGTCTCCCGAACTCAGCACGCGCCTGACCGACGGCATCCCATGGACCACCTCCTCGTTCACGGAGGTGCACAGGACGAACGGATACTTCCCTCCAGCCGCCGGCACGTAATAACCCTTGAACGCCGACTTCGCTCCGGCGTCCTTCATCATCTTCTCCGCCGCGACCTCCAGGTCGTGCGTCGAAACGCCAACTTCAACCATCCGGGTGAGATGCTGCAGAATCTCGTAGACCAGGATCCCGGCCTTGCGCATCTTCTCCAGTTCTGCCGGGCTCTTCCGGATAATCATTCCTTGCCTAGCACGCCTTACTCAGCACGCCTAACTCAGCACGCCGCGAATCCTCGCCAGGATCTCATCCGGAGATCCCTCGCTGCCATCCACCTCGTGGACAGCCTGGCCGGATGCGGCGAAATACTCGAGAACCGGACGCGTCTGACGCTCATACGCCTCCAGGCGCTCCCGAATCACCGACTCCCGGTCGTCGTCCCGGATCACCAGCGAGGCTCCATCGCGATCGCAGGTGTCTGCCTGCCGCGGTGGATTCGAGGTCAGACTGTACAGCGTACCGCAGACCGGGCACTGCCTTCGGCCAGCAATCCGCCTGATAATCTTAGTGTAATCTACTTTCAAGTGGATCACCACCGGATGGTAACCCCGGCCTTCCAGCGTCCCGTCCAGCACCTTCGCCTGCTGCAGGGTCCGGGGATACCCGTCGAGGATGAACCCCGAGGAGCAATCCGGCTGCGAAACCCGGTCGTCCACCAGCCGGTTGACGACCTCGTCCGGAACCAGGCGCCCGGACTGCATCAGGTTCTTCACCTCTAGACCCAGCGAATCCCCCGACGCGATGCGCTCCCGCAACATGTCGCCGGTCGAGATGTGAGGAATCGCGAGCGAGCTTCTGAGAAGCTTCGCCTGCGTTCCCTTTCCCGAGCCGGGAGGGCCGAACAGGATTAGAGCTTTGGGTATCGCACCCGCCATAAGTCGCAGTTACTCAACGGACTCCAACACACGGCGGACATTCCAGCCCGTCCGGCGGGCGCTCTCTTCAAACAGGGAGGAGCCCAAGCTCTCTCGAACCATCAGACCGCGCTACGCCTTCCGCGGATGCGGCCCGCGCGCGGCGTAAACCCTTCGTAGTGGCGCATGATCAACTGCGCCTCCACCTGGTTAACCGTGTCCATGGCCACGCCAACCACGATCAGCAGCGAGGTGCCGCCGAATACGAACGTGACGCCCAGCCCGTCCAGCAGCCAGCGCGGGAACGTGGCGTCAATCCAGTTGCCCAGCGCCGCTGGCGGCAGATGCTGCAGCTTGATGCCGCCGATCATCAACTCGGGAATCAGCGACAGGATCGCCAGGTACAGGCCGCCGACCACCGTGATCCGGGTCAGAATCTTGTTCATGTAGTCGGCCGTGTTCTTGCCCGGGCGGATGCCGGGAATGAACCCGCCGTACTTCCGCATGTTGTCGGCCGCCTCGTTCGGGTTGAAGATGATGCTCACGTAGAAGAACGAGAAGAAGATGATCAGCGTGACGAACAGGATGATGTAGAGCGGCTCGCCGCTGCGGATGGAGCTCAGCAGCCCCGAGAGCCACTTGTTGCTGGCCACGAACGGCACGTTCAGCAGGGTCAGCGGGAAGGCCAGCAGCGAAGACGCGAAGATCACCGGGATGACGCCGCCGGCGTTCACTTTCAGCGGCAGGTGGGTGGACTGGCCGCCCATCATGCGCCGGCCGACCACGCGCTTGGCGTACTGCACCGGGATGCGGCGCTCGCCGCGCTCCACCAGCACGATAAAGGCTACTACCGCGATCATCATGAGGATAATGATCAGCATCTGCAGCGGGTGCCAGAGGTTGGTCACGAAGGTGTTCGTATAGATGTTGCCGATGGCCGCAGGCAGCCCGGCCACGATGCCGGCGAAGATGATCAGCGACATGCCGTTGCCGACGCCGCGCTCGGTGATCTGCTCGCCCAGCCACATGATGAACGCCGTGCCGGTGGTCAGCGTGAGCATCGTCAGCAGCACGAAGCCCAGGCCCGGGTTCAACACGAAGTTGCCCTGACGCTGCAGCGCCGTGGCGATGAACATCGACTGCATCAGCGACAGGCCCACCGTCAGGTAGCGCGTCCACTGCGTGATCTTGCGCCGTCCAAGTTCGCCTTCCTTCTGGAGCTTCTCGAGCGTGGGCATGACGATCGTCAGCAGTTGCAGCACGATCGACGCCGTGATGTACGGCATGATGCCCAGCGCGAAGACGGTCAGCCGGCGGAACATGCCACCCGAGAAAAGGTCCAGGAATCCAAACAGCGTTCCCTGGTTGCGGCTGAAGAACTCCTCGAACTTGATCGCATCAACCCCGGGAATGGGGATCACGGCGCCGAGGCGGTACACGGCCAGCAGGCCGAGCGTGAACAGCACGCGCCCGCGCAGGTCCGGAACCCGGAATACGTTGGCCAGAGCTTCGAAAAACTTTTGCATGGCTGCCTTGTTCGGGCCGGGGATCCCCCGGCAGAAAGTCTACTTCTTCTCGGCCGGGGCGGCCTTCTTCTCGATGACGGTCACCGTGCCGCCCGCCGCCTTGATCTTTTCCTCGGCGGCCTTGGAAAACAGGTGCGCCGTGACCGAGATCTTGCGCGTGAGGTCGCCGTTGGCCAGCACCTTCAGACCGTCGCCGAGCTTCTTCACCAGGCCCAGCTCCATCAGCATTTCGGGCGTGAACGTGTCGCCCTCGAGCTTTTCGAGCATCCCCGTGTTGACGATGGCGAAGTGCTTCTTGAAGATGGCGTTCGAGAAGCCGCGCTTCGGAAGGCGGCGGTGCAGCGGCATCTGGCCGCCTTCAAAGCCGCGCATCTTCGAATAGCCGCTGATCGATTTCGCGCCCTTGGCGCCGCGGCCGGAGTACTTGCTGCGGCCGGAGCCCATGCCGCGGCCGACGCGGCGCTGGACCTTCACCTGACCTTTGGGCGGTTTGATTTCGCTGAGGTTCATGGCAATCCTTTTCCTTCCTCGCCGCGCCGTTATTCCACGATACGAAGCAGGTGCGGCACCTTCTTCGCCATGCCACGGAAGCCAGGCGTGTCGGGCTTCTCCACAACCTGGTTCATCTTGTTCAGCCCCAGCGCCCGCACGATCTTCTTGTGCTTCTCCGGGCTGCCGATAGGGCTGGTGATGAGCTGGATCTTCACTTTCGCGTCGCTCATTTTACAGGTTCTCCACTGCCAGGCCGCGCAGTTCGGCCACGGCCGCCTTGTCGCGCAACTGGTCCAGCGCGTCGATCGTCGCCTTCACCACGTTGTGCGGGTTGTGGGTGCCGAGAGACTTCGTCAGCACGTTGCTGATGCCCGCCGCCTGGATGACGGCGCGCACCGGGCCGCCGGCGATCACGCCGGTGCCATCCGGGGCCGGCTTCAGCAGCACCGCGCCCGCGCCGAACTTGCCCAGCACCACGTGCGGGATCGAGTGGCCCAGCGTGTGGACCTGGCGCAGGTTCTTCTTCGCCGACTCAATGCCCTTCTTGATCGCCGCCGGAACTTCCTTCGCCTTGCCGGTGCCGTAGCCGACCACCTTCTGGTCCGGATCTCCGATCACCACCAGGGCCGAAAAGCTGAGGTTCTTGCCGCCCTTGACCACCTTGGTCACGCGGTTGATGCTCACCACCTGCTCTTTCAGGTTGAGCGCCTTCGGGTCGATTCTCTTCACGGAAACGAATGCCATGTTAGAACTCCAGTCCGGCTTCTCGGGCGGCATCGGCCAGCGCCTTGATGCGCCCGTGGTACAGATACCCACCGCGGTCGAAAACCACCTTGTCGACGCCCTGCGCCTTGGCGCGCTCGGCGATCAGTTTGCCGATCTCCTTCGCCCCGGCCAGGTTCCCGCCGTTGGCGGCGGCGTTCTTCTCGTCGCTCGAGGCGGAGACGATGGTGCGGCCCGCGCGGTCGTCGATTACCTGCGCGTAAATGTGCTTCAGGCTGCGGAACACCGCCAGGCGCGGGCGTTCCGGTGTGCCTTTCACCCGCTCGCGGATGCGGACATGAATCCGCCGGCGGCGCGCGTCTTTGTCAATGGAGCGCTTCATATCTCAATCCTCTCCCGCGATTACTTGCCGCCCGCGCCGGTCTTGCCGACCTTCTTGCGCAGGACCTCACCCGTGTAGCGGATGCCCTTCTGCTTGTAGGGCTCCGGCGGACGCAGGCAGCGGATGTTGGCGGCCACCTGTCCCAGCGCCTGCTTGTCGATGCCGCTCAGCACCAGGTGCGTGTTCTTTTCCACCTTGCAGTCCACGCCCTGCGGCAGCACGAATTCGATCGGGTGCGAATAGCCCAGCGTGAACACAACCACGCTGCCCTTCACTTCGGCGCGATAGCCGATGCCGACGATGTCGAGCTCGCGCGTGAAGCCCGCGCTCACGCCCGTCACGGCGTTCGCCGCCAGGGCCCGCGTCAGGCCGTGCAGCGCGGCGTACTGGTCGCCGTCGCGCTTCACTTCGAGCACCGAGTCGCTCTTCTCGATCCGCACGCCGGCCGGGATCGGCACCGCCAGCTTGCCCTTCGGGCCTTCCACCCGCAGTTCGTCGGCAATGGCGATTTTCACACCCGCCGGCAGCGGGATCGGTTTCTTACCTACTCGTGACATTCCTTACTCCAGTCCGCTTTCCAGGAAACCTGTGGATTTCCAGACTTGATGAAATTCTTAGTAAACCCGGCAGAGCACTTCGCCGCCCACGCCTTCCTTGCGCGCGGCCTTGCCGGTCATGACGCCCTTCGGCGTCGTCAGGATGTTGATGCCGAGGCCGCCCAGCACCTTCGGGATCTCCGTGCTGCCCACGTAGACCCGGCACCCGGGACGCGACACCCGCTCCATGTTGGAGATCACGGGCGCGTTCGCCGCCGTGTACTTCAGGTAGATGCGGATCGCCTTGTGGTTGCCCTCGTCGACGATCTTGTAGTTGAGAACGTAGCCCTCGTCCTTCAGGATGCGGGCGATCTCGGTCTTGAGCTTCGAGGCCGGAACGTCGACCTTCGGGAACTTGGCCTTGATGCCGTTGCGAATCCGCGTGAGCATGTCGGCGATGGGATCGGAAACCATGACTTGAAAACTCTTCCTGTCGTTCTTGCTTCAGCCTTCGGTTCGGCGTGCTCAGCCGGCCCCTCCGGGTCCCGCTGCTGCGCCGGAAATAACGTCCTGCGCGTCTACCAGCTCGACTTCGTCACGCCGGGGACTTCCCCGGCCAGCGAAAGCTGGCGGAAGCAGATCCGGCACAATTCGAACTTGCGCATGAAACCCCGCGGCCGGCCGCAGCGCTTGCAGCGGTTGCGGTGCCGGATCGCGAACTTCGGCGCGCCCTTGCCTTGCGCTTTGTTCTGCTTGATCTTCTCTTCCAGCTTCAGGTCCTTGGCAATCTTCGCCGTGGTCGCCATTCTTTCTAGTCCTTCTCTTCCTGCGCTTCGTGCTCTTCCTGCGGATTCCTACTCGGGGGCTCAGTTCTGCCGGAACGGCATGCCCATCAGCTTCAGCAGCGACAGCGCTTCGGCATCCGTCTTCGCCGTCGTCGTGATGCACACGTTCATGCCCTTCACCTTTTCCACCTTCTCGTAGATGATCTCCGGGAAGATGAATTGGTCCTTCAGGCCCAGGGTGTAGTTGCCGCGGCCGTCGAAGCTCCGGTTGGAGACGCCGCGGAAGTCGCGCACGCGGGGCAGCGCGACGTTCATCAGGCGGTCGAGGAACTCGTACATCCGGTCGCCGCGCAGGGTCACCATCGAGCCGATGCTCATCCCTTCGCGCAGCTTGAAGGCCGCAATCGACTTACGCGCCTTCGTCACCACCGGTCGCTGCCCGGTGATGGCGCCGAGTTCGTTCACCGCGCCGTCCATCAGCTTCGGGTTCTGCGTGGCGTCGCCCAGGCCGATGTTGACGGTGATCTTTTCCAGCCTCGGCACGGCCATCACGTTCGCGTAGCCGAACTCCTTCTTCAGCGCCGGAACCACCGTCTTCAGGTAATGCTCTCTCAGTCTCGCCTTCATTGCTTCTTGTCCTCTGCGTTTCCTCGCCTACTTCTGGTCGAGGGTCTCGCCGGTCTTCACAGCCACGCGCACCCGGCGGGTCTTGCCGCCGACGGTCTCCGTCCGGGCGCCGATCCGCGAGGTCTTGCCGTCCGAAGTCACGATCATCACGTTCGAAACGTGGATCGTGCTCTCGCGCTCGGCGATGCCGCCCTTCACGCCCTTGGCCGGGTTCGGCCGCACGTGCTTCTTGCTCATCATGACGCCTTCCACCAGCAGGCGCCCGGTCTCCCGGTTCACTTCCAGAACGCGACCGACCTTGCCCTTGTCGCGGCCCGCGATCACCTTCACGGTGTCGTTCTTACGGATCTTGATCCGGACCGTTTCCTTCGGCTTGTTGTGCCTTTCAGCGAGCCTTCCAGCCATGTCAGATCACCTCCGGAGCCAGCGACACGATCTTCATGAAACGCTTGTCGCGCAGTTCGCGCGCCACGGGGCCGAACACGCGCGTGCCTACTGGTTCGCCCAGGTCGTTTACCAGCACGGCCGCGTTCGAGTCGAAGCGGATGTAAGTGCCGTCCTTGCGCCGCGTCTCTTTCCGCATCCGCACGATCACGCACTTCACCACTTTCCCCTTCTTGATACTGGAGTCCGGGGCGGCCTCCTTCACGCTCGCGGTGACCACGTCGCCCAGGCCCGCCTGCAGGCCCTTGTCGCCGCCGCGCGGCAGGATGCAGCTCAGCCTTCTCGCGCCGCTGTTGTCGGCCACCTCGAGGATCGTTCTCATTCCGATCATGGCGTTATCCTCGTCTCTCCTGAAATCTCACTCGCCGGGCCTCGAGGGGCCCTTACTGCGCCGGCGCCGCGACGCTGGTGTCCACGGCCCGCCGGACGACTTCGCCCAGCGTCCACCGCTTCATCTTGCTCAGCGGCCGGCTCTCCACGATGCGCACCACGTCTCCGAGCCGGGCCGTGCCCTGCTCGTCGTGGGCATAAAACTTCGACCGCTTGGTCACGATCCGCTTGTACAGCGGGTGCGGCACCCGCCGCGTGACCTCGACCACGATGGTCTTGGCCATCTTCGTCGAGACGACCTCGCCCACCTTTTCGTTCTTGTTCTTCACCTGGGTCTCAGCCATCGCGCTACCTCACCTCTCCGGCTTTGAGCTGCTTCTCGCGCAGCACCGTCAGGATGCGCGCCTTGTCCTTCCGCAGCTCGCGGTACTTCTTCAGCCCGTCCGTCTGCCCCATGGCCATCTGGAAGCGGAGCCGGAAAATCTGCTCTTCCGTTTCCTTCACCTTGGCGGCCAGTTCCTTTGCGTCGATTTCCCGAATTTTGTCCGCTTTCATCGCGATATTCCTTCCCGGCTGAGACTAGCCGACCGTCTCCTCACGGGTGATGAGCTTCGTGCGCACCGGCAGCTTCATCGCCGCCAGCCGCATGGCCTCCGCCGCGGTCTCCAGCGGCACGCCTTCCATTTCGAACATGATCTTGCCCGGCCGCACCACGCACACCCACTCTTCCGGCGCGCCCTTGCCCTTGCCCATACGCGTTTCAGCGGGCTTCTTCGTAATCGGCTTGTCCGGGAACACCCGGATCCAGACCTTGCCGCCGCGCTTGATGAACCGCGTCATCGCGATTCGCGCCGCTTCGATCTGCCGGCCGGTCACCCAGCCCACCGTCATGGCTTTCAGGCCGAAATCGCCGAACGAGAGCGTCGAGCCGCGCCACGCCTTGCCGGCGCGGCGTCCGCGCTGCTGCTTCCTGTACTTGACCTTCTTCGGCATCAACATGGGTCGTATTCTCCCTGTTCAATCTCTTGCGGTTACTCGGCCTGCGGCTCGCCTTCCGCCTTCCAGCTCGGGGCGGCCGGCTGCGCAATGGGCGGCACCACCGGCGCGGCGGCCACGGGCGGCGGCGCCTGCACCGGAGCGGCTTCCACGGCCGGCACCGGCACGGGAGCCGGACTGCGATCGCCGCGCATGTCCGGACGGCGCTCGCGGCGCTCGCTCCTCGGGTTGCGGCGCGGCTCGTCGTTGCGGCGCGTGCGCGAGAAACCGTCGGTCGAAACCTCGCCGCGGTACACCCAGCACTTGATCCCGATCACGCCGTAGGTCGTGTAGGCCTGCGCGAAGCCGTAGTCGATGTCGGCGCGCAGCGTGTGCAGCGGGAGCTGGCCCTGCAGGTACCACTCGCTGCGGGCGATTTCGGCGCCGTTCAGGCGGCCCGACACCCGCACCTTGATGCCCTTGCAGCCGAAGCGCAGCGCGCTCTCCACCGCCTTGCGCATCGCGCGGCGGAAGGCAATGCGCTTTTCCAACTGCAGCGCGATCGACTCGGCCACCAGTTGCGCGTCCATCTCCGGCTTGTGGACTTCCTGGATGTCGATGAAGACTTCCCGCTTCGTCTTCTGCGCGAGCTCCTGCTTCAGCTTTTCGATCTCGGCGCCCTTGCGGCCGATGATCAGCCCCGGCCGCGACGTGTGGATCGTGATCCGCAGCTTGCTGCCGCCGGGACGCTCCACTTCCACCGCGCTGACGCCGGCCGCCTTCAGCCGCTCGCGGAGCGACTCCTTCAGTTCCAGGTCCTCATGCAGCAGCTTGGCGTAGTCCTGCGTCGCAAACCACCGCGAACGCCAGTTCTTCGTAACGCCCAGCCGGAATCCGTAGGGGTGAACTTTTTGACCCATGCGCTTCGATCTCTCCGCTTATTCCCGCAGCACTTATTGCTGCAACCCGGCGGCGGCCTGTGCGCGGTCGCCGACCTTCACCACGATGTGCGCCGTGCGCCGCTGGTAGCGGTAGGCTCGGCCCATCGGGGCGGGGCGCACGCGCTTGTTGCGCGGCCCTTCGTTGACGTAGGCCTCGGTGACAACCAGGCTGTCCACATCGAGGTCGGTATTGCGGTTCTCCGCGTTGGCGATCGCCGAACGCAGCACTTTTTCCACCGTGGGCGCGATGCGCTTGTTCGTTGTCCGCAGGATCGTGATCGCCTCGCCGGCCTTCCGGCCGCGGATCAGGTCGATGACGAGCCGCGCCTTCTGCGGCGACATCCGAACCATTCTCGCTTCCGCTCTCGCTTCCATATCGCTATTTCCTTTCCCGTGGTTCCTTCGTCACCTGGTCCTCAGGAGGGCTTGCCGGACTTGTCCGCCTTCGCCGCGTGGCCCTTGAAGGTCCGCGTCGGCGAGAACTCGCCCAGCTTGTGCCCCACCATGTTCTCGGTGACATACACGGGGATGAACTTCTTGCCGTTGTGCACGGCGATCGTGTGGCCCACCCACTCCGGCAGGATCGTCGAGCGCCGCGACCAGGTCCGGACGACCTTCTTCTCGTTCTTGGCGTTCATGTCGCCCACCTTCTTCACGAGGTGGTCATCAGTGAAAGGCCCTTTTTTCAGTGAACGGCTCATCGTTTATGTCCCTATCGCCTTACTTGTTCTTCGACCGCGGAGTCACGATGTACTGGTCGGTGCGCTTGTTGTTGCGGGTCCGGAATCCGCGCGTCGGCTGGCCCCACGGCGTCACCGGGTGGCGACCGCCGGAGGTGCGGCCCTCGCCGCCGCCGTGCGGGTGGTCCACCGGGTTCATCGACACGCCGCGGTTGTGCGGCTTGATGCCCTTCCAGCGGCTGCGGCCGGCCTTGCCCAGCGACTCGTTCTCGTGGTCCACGTTGCCCACCTGGCCGATCGTCGCGTAGCAGCTCGTCATCACCCGCCGCACTTCGCCCGAGGGCAGCTTCAGCAGCGCCATGCCGCTTTCACGCGACACCAGTTGGGCCGATGAACCCGCCGCGCGCGCCATCTGCCCGCCCTTGCCGGGGCGTAACTCGATGTTGTGCACCACCGTGCCGGCCGGGATGTTCTCGAGCGGCAGCGAGTTGCCCACCAGGATGTCGGCCTCGGGCCCGCTCATCACCGTGCGGCCCACTTCCAGGCCCACCGGGGCCAGGATGTAGCGCTTCTCGCCGTCCGCGTAGTTCAGCAGCGCGATGCGCGCCGAACGGTTGGGATCGTATTCGATGGCGGCCACCCTGGCCGGCACACCGATCTTGTTGCGCTTGAAATCAATGACGCGGTAGGACTGCTTGTGTCCGCCGCCGCGGAACCGGATCACCAGCCGGCCCTTGTTGTTGCGGCCGCCGGATTTCCCTTTGCCTTCCGTCAGGCTCTTTTCCGGCGTCTGCTTGGTGATGTCTTCCCGCGTGACAACGGTCTGGAAGCGGCGCGTCGGGGTAGTGGGGCGGAATGATTTGATCGGCATCGTCTTCTACCTCTTAAAGCTCCGCGTATTCCGGCATCTTCTGCCCGGCCTTCAGCTTCACGTAGGCCTTTTTCCAGTCCGACGCGTAGCCGGAGTAGCGGCCGCGGCGGCGCAGCTTGCCGTCGAACGTGGCGGTGCGGACATCCGCCACTTTCACCTTGAACAGCTTCTCGACCGCACCCTTGATGTCGGTCTTCGTCGCGCTCGGGTTCACCTGGAAGCAGAGCGTCTGCTCCGCCTCCTTCTTGCCGACGCCCTTCTCCGTTACGATCGGGCGCACAATCACATCGTAGAGGTTCATTACGCCAACGCCTCCGACAGCTTTTTCGCGGCTGCCTCGCTTATCACGACCAGCTTGTGGGCCAGCAGGTCGTAGGTGGTGACGTCCTTGGTCTCCACCAGCTTGACGCCCGGCAGGTTGCGGCTGCCGAGTTCCAGGTTGCGGTTCGGCTCCGTGGTGTTCACCAGCAGCACCGTGCGCTCGGCCTGCAGGCCCGAGAGCGCTTCCGCCACCGACTTCGTCTTGTGGTCGGCCAGGCCGAAGCCCGAAACCACTTTCAGCTCGCCGTCGCGCAGCTTGGCCGACAGCGCCGAGCGCAGCGCGCCCAGCACCATCTTGCGGTTCAGGCGGTAGGAATAGTCCCGCGGAACCGGGCCGTGCGTCGTGCCGCCGTGCCGCCACAGCGGCGACCGCACCGAGCCCACGCGGGCGCGGCCCGTGCCCTTCTGCCGCCACAGCTTCTTGCCCGAGCCCGCGACTTCCCGGCGGACCTTTGTCTTCGCCGTGCCGCTGCGCACGCCGGCCAGGTGGTGGCGCACGCTTTCGTAGATCAGGGCTTCGTTGACCGGCGCCGCGAATACGGCGTCGGAGAGCTCAACTTCACCCACCTTGGAATTCTTCAAATCGACTACGTCAACCTTAGGCATGGCGTGTCCTACCTCTTCGCCCGGCGCACGATCACGTACGCACCGTTCGGTCCGGGCACCGCGCCCTTGACCATCAACACGTTGTCCTCGGTGTCCACCTCGATCACCTCGAGGTTTCTCACCGTCACCTGGACGTCGCCCATCTGGCCGCCCATGCGCGTGCCCGGGAACACCCGGGAGGGGTAGCTCGAAGCGCCGATCGAACCGGGAGCCCGGTGGAACATCGAGCCGTGAGTGCTGTCGCCGCCGCCGAAGCCGTGGCGCTTCATGACGCCCGCAAAGCCGCGGCCCTTGCTTACGCCCGTCACGTCGACTTTGTCCTTGGGCTTGAACTGGTCCACCAGCACGCGGTCGCCCACCTTGGGATCGCCGTTGCCGCCCTTCAGCTTGAACTCCTTCAGCATCCGCACGCCCTCGGCGCCGGACTTCTTCAGGTGGCCGGCAGCCGGCCTGTTCACCTTCTTGGCAAACTCAACCAGCCCGAGCTGCACCGCGTCGTATCCGTCCCTCGTGGGAGTCTTGCGCTGAACCACGACACAGGGACCCGCTTTCAACAGCGTCACGGGCACCACCTGGCCGTCCGGCCGGAAGACCTGCGTCATCCCAATCTTTTTGCCGATAATTCCTGGGCTCATATTCCCTCAGTTCCCTGCTTCCGCCTCCAGCGGCCCGGACGGCCTTTCAGCCCGCATCCGGTGCCCGGTCCAGCGGAGTAGTCTGCTTTCCTGCCCCGGCTCACGGGGCGGGAGTGACTTACCTGGCTCCCTTGTGGTAAGCCTTGATCTCCACATCGACGCCCGCCGGCAAGTCCAGCTTGCTCAGCGCGTCCACCGTGTCCTGCGTCGGCTCGAGAATATCCAGCAGCCGCTTGTGCGTCCGGATCTCGAATTGCTCGCGCGACTTCTTGTCTACGTGCGGCGACCGGTTCACGGTGTAGGTGTTGCGCACCGTCGGCAGCGGAATCGGTCCCGCCACCCGGGCTCCGGCGCGCTTGGCCGTATCGACGATCTCCGTCGTGCTCTGATCCAACAGGCGGTGATCGTAAGCTTTC
>DAHVTI010000017.1 GCA_027324255.1 Bryobacterales bacterium
CTTGGCGGCGTCGATGATTTCATTGACGGCCACGGTGTATTCGAGCGACACGAGGCCTTCCACCGGGCGGTTGGTCTTCAGGCAATGCACCATGTAGGCGATGGGCCCGGAGCGCTCCGGAGGCAGCGGCGGAACGTCAATGGCGGCGGCGGGGATGCGGCCCTTGCGGGCTTCCAGCTTGCCGTCCTCCATGCGGATGGCGCCTTCGTAGCTGACGATTTCGAGGCTGCCCGTGTTGGGCGGGAGATCCCAGCTCTGCTCGAGAATGGCCACGGCATTCCGGTAGCCGAGCACCATGGTGACGCCGTCTTCCACCTGCGGGAAGTCCGTGGGGCGGAGGTGCAGGGCGTAGGCGTAGACGGTCTGCGGGCGGCCGAGGTAGTAGAGCGAGTAGAGGGCGTTGTAACAGCCGAAGTCCATCAGCGCGCCGGCGCCGTTCCTGACGGGGTCGATCAGCCATTCGTGGAAGATCCGGCTGCGGCCGGACTTGGGGAAGACGCCGCCGTGGCCGGTGGTGGCGCGCAGCCGCCAGGGCTTGCCGAGGTCGCCCGAGTCGAGCTTGGCCTTGATGGCGTAGTAGCCGGGGCTGAAGGCGGGGCTGAAATTGGTGAGCACCTGGATGCCGTGCTTGCGCGCCAGGTCGCGGATGAGGAAGGCCTGCGCCGCGGTGGCGGCCAGGGGCTTCTCGAAGATCACGTGGACCTTGCGCGGGCCGCACGCTTCGACCACTTCGTGGTGGCGGTTGTTCTCCACGAACGCCCACACCATGGTGGGCTTCACCTCGTCGAGCATTTTCTTGTAGTCGGTGTAGTAGCGCACCTCGGGGCTGGTGAGCTTTCTGGCTTCAGCGACCAGTTCGGGTTCGGTTTCGGCGATGGCGACGAGCCTGGCGGGCGAGGCCTTCACCATGCCTTCGAGATGGCCCCAGGTGTGGGAGTGGCGTAGGCCGATGAGCGCGATGGTGGGCTCCTGCGCGGCGAGCGGCAGGGCCAGCAAACCCAGCAGAGAGAGGATGGCGGTGCGCATGGTTGGTCCGCTGAAATCGTATCAGGCGCCGCAGCGGCCTGTGATAGGATTCGTGCGGCGGACCCGCGGATCTGCCAGGGAGGTTGCCGTGATCCAGAATGCCGGTGCGATGACGCGCCGCCAGTCATTGAAGACGGCCGCGGGGTTCATGATCCTGCCGGCGGGGCTGGCGCGGGGCTACGCCGCGAACCAGAAGCTGAACCTCGGCATCATCGGCATCTCCGGCATCGGTGGCGTGAACGCCAGGACGTTCAACAAACTGGGGCAGAACATCGCCGCCCTGTGCGATGTCGATTCCACCGTGCTGGACAAGCGCGGCGCCGAGTATCCCGCGGCCAGGAAGTACACCGACTTCCGGAAGATGATCGAGAAGGAAAAGCTCGACGGCGTCATCGTGGCGACGCCGGACCACACCCACGCCTACATCAGCGTGTGGGCCATGAAGCGCGGGCTGAACGTCTACTGCCAGAAGCCGCTAACGCAGACCGTGGAAGAGGCGCGGATCGTGGCGCGCGTGGCCGCCGAAACGAAGGTCGTCACGCAGATGGGAACGCAGACCAGCGCCGAAGCGCAGACGCTGCGGACCGTGGAACTGGTCCAGTCCGGCGTGTTGGGCGAGATCACCGAAGTCCACATGTCCACCGACCGGCCCATCTGGCCGCAGGGCTTCGACCGGCCCGCCGGCGAGGATCCTGTGCCGGCCCATCTCGACTGGGACCTGTGGCTCGGGCCGGCCGCTGCCCGGCCTTTCAAGGACAAGTGGCCTGCCGGGCACGCCGTCTACGACCCGGCGCGAAAGAACCAGTTCCGGTCCGGCCCTACTGTCTACCACCCGCTCACGTGGCGCGGCTGGATCGAATTCGGCAGCGGGGCGCTGGGCGACATCGCGCCGCACAGCATGAACGTCATCTTTATGGCCCTGGATCTCGGCGCGCCCTCGGCCGTCGAGGTGGTGGAGACCTCCGGGATGCGCCGCGAGATGTACCCGGACTGGACGCACCTCCGCTTTGATTGGGCGCAGCGCGGCATTCATCCGCCGCTGTCCGTCCACTGGTACGACGGCCAGATGCCGCTGCCGGAACAACTTCAGCCGCCACAGCCTCCACCCGAGCCCGGGGCGCCTCCGCTGAAGCGCGGCGCCGGCGGCATGGTGTGGATCGGGACCAAAGGCAGCTACCCTGCCGGCCGCGGGCCCTTTGCCGGCAAAGGCGCGCAGGAACCGCCTCCGCCGCCGCAGCGGGACTGGGGCCGCGAAGAGGTCCACAAGGACTGGGTGACTGCCATCCAGGCCGGCAAGCCGGCGCCCTGCCACTTCGGCTATGCAGGCCCGTTCACCGAGGCCTACCAGTTGGGGAACGTGGCGCTGCGCGCCGGCCATCGCATCGAGTGGGATGCGCTGGCCTTTCGCGTGACGAATTGCCGCGAGGCCAACCAGTACCTGCGGCGAGAGTACAGGCAGGGCTGGGACCTGAAGGACATCGCCGGTTAGGCCGCGGCCGGCAAGGCCGCCCTGCAATTGAGATACTTATCGCCATGGACGCACTGTTCCGCTTCTCGCGCCGGGCTGCGCTGGGTGCAGCCTTCGGCGGACTCCTGCACGCACTGCCCCTGGACCGGATCCAGTTGGGCATCACCACCGACGAAATCGACGAGGATCCCAAGACGGCCGCGGCCTTCCTGGCGCGCTTCAACCTGCATTGGGCCGAGGTGCGGTCCGTGTGGGGCAAGTACAACACCGTGCAGCCGGAAGAGAAGGTGCGCGAGATCCGCGCCATATTCGACGCGGCCAAGGTGCGTACCTCCATTGTGGACACGGCCTTCTTCCGCGCCGACATCCCTTCAGGCGCGGCGCTCGACAAGGAATGGGCTCTGCTCGACGCGGCCATGGATCGCGGCGACATCCTCGGCTCAAAGCTGCTGCGCATCTTCGCCTTCGTGCCGAAAGACCGCAACACGGGCGACACCGCCGCCTACCCGTGCAGCTACGAACTGCTGAAGGAAGCCGCCACGCGCGCCCAGCGGCGGGGCTTCCGCCTGGCCGTCGAGAACCTGAAAGGCGGCTACGTGCAGACCGGCGCCGACGCCGCTCGGCTGCTGAAGGCCGTGACTCACGACGCGCTCGGGCTCACCTGGGATCCGAACAACGCCGCGTCCTGCGGCGAGGCGTCTTTCCCGGAGGCTTACAGGAAGCTCGACCCGGCGCGCATCTTCCACGTGCATCTGCGCGACTACCGCCACAAGCCGGACGGCACTGTCGAGTGGGCGCCGGTTGGCGCGGGCGAGTTCGACAACGTCGGCCAGATCCGGGCTCTGCGCAAGGACGGCTACAAAGGCGGCTTCACGCTCGAAACTCACTGGCGCACCCCTGAGGGCAAGGCGCGCGCCACCGAGATCTCGCTCGGCGGGCTGCTGAAGGTAGTCGCCCAGGTCTGACACTCCTGCGCGGCTGCCGTTCCGCCTGAACGGTCTCTGGGATATGATGCTTCGGCATCAAGCCATGAATCGAATCCAGAGACGGCATTTCGGCAAAGCGCTGCTGGCTGCGCCCGTCATCCCGGTCGCGGCGGAGCAGCAGGCGCGGCAGCGCGCGAGCGGCCTTCCACCGCTCACCATCAACGACGCGAAGGTCATCACCACCAGCGGCGGCGGGCGCTACCGCTGGGTGTTTCTGAAGCTCATCACCAGCGAGCCCGGCCTCTACGGCATCGGCTCCGCCAACAACAACTACCAGACCGAAGCCGTGATCACGGCGCTGGAAAAGCACCTGATCCCCTGGCTGATCGGCAAGGACCCCAGCCGCATCGAGGACCTCTGGAACAGCGCCAACTACCGCACCTACTGGCGCTACGGCCCGGTGAACAACAACGTGCTCAGCGCCATGGACATGGCCCTGTGGGACATCAAGGGCAAGCGGGCCGGCATGCCTGTCTACGAGTTGCTCGGCGGCAAGGTGCGCGATGCGGTGCCCTGCTACGACCACCGCGGCGGCCGCGACAAAGAAGAGGCGGTGGCCGGCGTCCAGAAATCGATGGCCGAAGGCTGGCGCTACATCCGCGTGCAGTACGGTGAGGGCGGCTACGGCGGTGGTGGTTTCTATCCAGCCGGCAAGGGCGAACGGCCCGAGGGGGGCTACAGCGGGTTGGCCTTCGACGAGGACATGTACGTCTCAACCATCCCGGCGGTGTTCGAATACGTGCGGTCGAAGGTCGGCTTCGAGCCGAAGCTCTGCCACGACGTTCATTCGCACCTCAGCGGCATCAACGCCGTGGAACTGGCCCGGCGGCTCAACCCCGTGCAGCTCTTCTTCCTGGAAGACGTGCTGGCGCCGGAGCAGATCGACTGGTATCGGAACATTCGCAAAGTGTGCGCGACGCCGCAGGCCGTCGGCGAGGTCTTCTCGCATCCCTACGAAACGCTGCCGCTGGTTACCGAGCGGCTGATCGACTTCACGCGCTGCCGCGTGGCGGCCATCGGCGGCGTCACTGCCGCGAAAAAGCTAGCCAACCTGTGCGAGCCGTTCGGCGTGAAGACGGCCTTCCAGGAAGGCGGCGAGAACGATCCCGTGAACCAGATCGCCGCCTACCACGTCGACATCTCGAGCCCGGCGTTCGGCATCCAGGAAGAGAATCACTTTCCTCCGGTGGTGCACGAGATGATCCCCGGCTGTGGCCAGATTCGCCGCGGCTACCTGTACGGTTCGGACAAGCCCGGCCTCGGCCTGGATATCGACGAGAAGCTGGCCGCGAAGTACCCGCTCCGCACGGATGTGCCGCGGGGCGGCGCCTATCGCACGGACCGCGCCCTGGACGGCTCGGTGGTGCGGCCGTAGCAGCGGCGAAGAGCCGCCGGACGCACGGCGCGGCGCAGACCTTCGCCCTGGACCTGAGTGGCAACTGCGATAAATTGATGGGCAATGAAGATCCTCGTATCCCTGCTTGCCGTCTCCGCTCTTTGGGCTGCCGGCCCGCGCCGCGAGTTCACTCCCGGCGAGGTCTGGCCCGACACGGACGGCAATCCCATCCAGGCCCACGGCGGCGGCCTGCTGCGCCACAAGGGCCGCTGGTATTGGTACGGCGAGGATAAGGCCCTCGGCAACTTCAACCGCACCGGCGTCGCCGTCTACTCCTCCAAGGACCTCTACAACTGGAAGCGCGAAGCCATCGCCCTGAGGAAGGACGATGTGCCGGAACTCTTCCGCGACCACGGCGTCTGCGAGCGGCCCAAAGTGCTCTACAACCGCAAGACCCGCAAGTTCGTCATGTGGATGCACCTCGACGACCGCGGCTACGCCGAGGCCAGCGCCGGTGTCGCCGTCTCCGATTCGCCCACGGGTCCATTCCGCTTCCTGCACCAAATCCGGCCCATCCACTACGACTTCGGCTATCCCGAGAAGGACCGTACCAACCAGCGGGAGCGCGGCAGCACCTACCGCGACATGAACCTCTTCCTCGACGACGACGGCCGCGCTTACGCCTTCTACGCCTCCGAGGACAACTGGACCATGTACGTCGTCCGATTGAACGCCGAATTCACCGGTCCCGAAGCGCCGGCCGTGCTGGGCCGGACCTGGGCGCGCATCCTCGTCCGCCAGATGCGCGAAGCTCCCGCCCCCTTCAAGCACAAAGGGCGCTACTACCTCATCACCAGCGGCTGCACGGGCTGGAACCCCAACCGCGCGGGCTACGCCGTGGCCGGTAACATTCTTGGCCCGTGGACGGACATGGGCGACCCCAGCGCCGGGCCGGAGGCCGAGACTACTTTTCGCAGCCAGAGCACCTTCGTCCTCCCCGCGCCCGGCGCCGGCAAGGGCGCCTTCATCTTCATGGCCGATCGCTGGATGCCCAAGAGCCTTCAGGATTCGCGCTACGTCTGGCTGCCCTTCCGCGTCGACGCCGCTGGCCGCATCGAACTCAAGTGGCGCACCCGCTGGGATCTGAACATCTTCAAATCCGAGCTGAAGTGACACCGGACGCCGCGGCCGGGGAGCCACATCGTTGCCGGCCGTTCCCCGCTGCTCATCCCCCTGATAACATAGGCGTCGAATTCCCATGACCCGCTTCCCGTTCGCTCTCGCAGCCTGGATCGCCTGCGCTCCGGCCGGGCTTGCCGTCTCGCCCGCGGACCTCCTCGCCTCGTTGGACCGCGGCAGGCCGGAACTGCGAGCCATCTCCTCGCCCCATCAACTGGCGGAGTACTTCCGCCACCGCTCGCGCCCCGTCTACAGGCTCTCCGAAAGGTCTACCCCGCCGGACACCGAAGCGGCAGAGCGCGCGCTTCGCCATCAGTTCAGCAGCATCGGGATCGCGCACCAGTTTGGCCCGCGCATCGGCTGGGCCTTCGACAAGCCGGCCGATGCCGGCCTCGCGCCGAACAATGAATGGACCTGGCAGCTCAACCGGCACGCCGAGTGGCTGGCGCTTTCACGCGGCTACCGGGACACGGGCGATGAGAAGTACGCGCGCGAGTTCGTCGCCCAGATGACCGCCTGGGTGCGCGATTGCCCCCTGCCCGAAACCGCCGGCAACGTGCCGCGCTCGGCGTGGCGCACCATCGAGACCGGCATCCGCGCGGCGCAGGTCTGGCCCGAGCTCTGGTTCCGCTTCCTGCGGTCCGCGGCGATGACCGATGAAGCGCTGCTCGCCTTCCTCGGCGCCTATGTCGATCATGCCCGCCATCTGATGGCATTCCACACCACCGGCAACTGGCTGGCGATGGAAGGCAATGGGCTCTTCCACGTGGGCGTGCTCTTCCCGGAATTCAAGGACGCGGCAAACTGGCGGGATACCGCTGCCGGTTGGATCTACGCCGAACTCGACAACCAGGTGTATCCCGATGGAGTGCAGATCGAACTGGCCAGCGGGTACCACCATGTGAGCCTCAACAATTTCCTGCAGGTGTACCGCATCGCGCGGCTCAACGACGTCGCGTTGCCGGGCGATTTCCTGAAGCGACTGGAAAAGATGTACGACTTCGACGTCTACGGCGCCACCCCGTCCCGCCGGCTGCCCGGCGTCCAGGATGGCGGCTACTTCGACGTGCGCGCCGCGCTGCGCGACGCGGCGCAGCTTTTCCCCGGCCGGCCGGACTTCCTCTGGTACGGCAGCGACGGCATAAAGGGCAGGCCGCCGGCAGATGCCAGCCACGCGTTCCCCTACGCGGGCTATTTCGTCCAACGCTCCGGCTGGGATCCCAATGCACGCTGGCTATGGTTCGACGGCGGCCCGTTCGGCTACGGGCACCAGCACGAGGACAAGCTGCAGATCCTGCTGGAAGCCTACGGCAAGAGCTTTCTGGTCGATCCGGGCAACTACACCTACGAGCGCTCCAAGTGGCGCTCCTATTTCATCGATTCTCCAGCCCACAACGTCGTTCTGGTGGATGGCGAGCCGCAGCGCCGGCGCGGGGCGCGCAGCCGCATGGAGTACGTTGTGCAGCAGCCGCTGCCGCATGTATGGGCCGCGGGCAAGGACTCCGACTACGTCGAGGCTACCTATGACGAGGCCTTCGGCGCAAGCGTCGGCCGGGGCGTGCAGCATACGCGCGCCGTTCTGTTCATCAAGCCCGATTTCTGGGTGATGATGGACAGGCTCACGGCCGTGGACGGCAAGGAGCATGCCTATCAGGCGCTGTTCCATTTCGACTGTCCGGTGAGGGCGGACGCCCTGCGCGTGTTGACGCAGAACCCGGGCGAGGCGAACCTGACCGTGTTGGCAAGACCCGACACGGGCCTGGCTGTGCGAATCGTCCAAGGCCAGCAGGATCCCGTGCAGGGTTGGCTGACAAAAGGAATCAGCGCCGTGCGGCCGGCGCCCGTGGCCATCTATCGCGCGCAAGGCAAGACCGTCTACCTGCTCTACGTGCTGGCGCCCGCTCCGGCCGGCGCCCGGGATCCGGTGCGCGCGGTGGAACCGCTCGACCGTGATCCCGCCGCGGCACGCATCGTGTTCCGCGACGGCAAGAGCTACGAAGTCCGCTTCACGCCCGGCAAGCCCGCGGAGTACCGGCTTGTGAAGGGAAAGTGACTTCAGCGCGCCTCTGCACAGCGCCGGATACAGCCCGTAATGCCTCCCGCGCGAGAGGCAGGGGAACGCCGGGCGAAATTGCGTCCGCTATCCAAGCGAGGGGGCAGATTTCAAAAAGATGACCCGGTCAGAGCATATTCTCATCCAAGAATGAGCCTGGAGGAGTGAGGTAGGGTCCAGGCAAGGCTCCTTTCGTTTTTGCGTTGTGAGAGTCCACGTATCGCCATCGCCGAGGCTGTGGGAATGTGGGAATCGC
>DAHVTI010000052.1 GCA_027324255.1 Bryobacterales bacterium
CCGCGTCCACCCACACCGCCAGCGCGATGCCCGCCGCGTTGGCCGCATAATCCAGCGGATCGTAGGTATTGGCCATCAGGCCGAAGCCGTCCGTGGCCTCGAAGAGGCTCACCACGGCCAGCGCGCATCCGGCCAGCGGCAGCCGGCCCTTCTTGCGGCAGAGCGGGACGTTCGCCAGCAGGAAATACACGGCGAATGAAACCGCGAAATTCCCGCAGTAGCCGCGGATAGCTTCCCGGAACGGACCGCGGTATTGGCCCTTCAGCAACAGCCCGGCCGCGCCGCACAGCGTGAAGATAACGTTGCGGACCTTGGCCTTCATCCTGGACGTCTCCTTTCCAGCGCTGACAGTAACACCCTCTCTGGCCTGGGCACAATCCAGGCAGTGAATCCGCCGCGGCCGCGGATTCCGGTGGAGTGGATCAAGATCCGCGGCGATTCGGCCGGCGCTCGGAAACTCCCCGCTGTCTGGGCGGCTACTCGCCGCGCTTCGCCTTTATATTCAGACCCGCTCATCTGATTAAGTGCTATCATGAAGCTGGCGAGATGTTCGGAATCCGGCCCCGGATGCCGCCGCCAGGTTGAGCGTGATTCAGCCCGCGGGACGGCACCGAAGGAAGGGTTGGTTTCAGTTCCGGTTGAGGGGCCGGGCATCGGACAGGCACTAAGCCGCAAGGGGGGATTATGCGGCAGCAGGCACTTCATCTTCGGGGCGAAGCAGAGTACTTCCACGAGCTCGACGTCGAGTTGTGCGACAAGGCCTTCCGGCGCGCTGAGTTTCAGGAGAAGCGGCACCGCCTGGAGGAATCCGTCAATATCCACGAGCCGGCGATCCTGGACGCGCTCGAACAGCTCGGCTACGAACAGAGCACGGCCATGCTGCTGTTCGTCGTGCCGCTGGTCGAGGTGGCCTGGGCCGTTGGTCCGCCGTCGCGCGCCGTGTGCCGCCACATCCTGACGGCGGCCGGCAGGCGCGGTGTGCAATCGAATACCCCCGCCTGCGGGCGGCTGTCGGAGTGGCTCACCCGGCGGCCCGCGGACGAGTTCTTCGCGGGGACTCTCGGCGTCATCGCCACCGTTCTCTCCTCGTTGCCTCCAGCCGAGCGGCTGGCGTGGGAGGACGATCTCCTGTGCTCCTGCCGGGAGACGGCGGCCGTGCACTGCCGCCTGCTCGGCTGGTCCCATCACATCTGTGCCGCCAAGAAGAAAGTGATCGCGGAGATCCGCCGGCGCCTGGAAACGGAGCCGCAGACGCCGTCGTAACCGCGCCCCAGAGGAGGGTGGATGACCGCCTCGGACGCTAATGCAGGGACGATCACCGCGGTGCGGGGCAGTGTCATCGACGCCTGCTTCCCACAGCGGATCCCGCCCCTCTTCCACCTGCTCGAAACCGGCGACGGCGCCAAAGCGGTGATCGAGGTGGTGGCCCATCTCGATGCCAATACCTGCCGCGGCATCGCCCTGACCTCCACGCAGGGCCTGGCCCGCGGCCATCCCGTCGCCGACACGGGCCGCAGCCTCTCCATTCCCGTCGGCGAGCGCGTCCTCGGCCGCCTCTTCAACGTCTTCGGCGAGGCGATCGACCGCCTGGAGCCCGTCACCGGCGGAGAGTGGCGCTCCATCCACGCGCCGCCCGTGCCGCTCACCCGGCGCTCCACCACCTCCGAGATCTTCGCCACCGGCATCAAGGCCATCGACGTCCTCGCGCCGCTCGAACGCGGCGGCAAGAGCGGCCTGTTCGGCGGCGCCGGCGTCGGCAAGACCGTCCTCATCATGGAGTTGATCCACAACGTCATCGGCCACCACCGCGGCGTCAGCGTCTTCTGCGGCATCGGCGAGCGCTGCCGCGAAGGCGAAGAGCTCTACCGCGAGATCAAGACGGCCGGCGTGCTCGACAAGACCGTGCTCGTCTTCGGTCAGATGAACGACCCGCCCGGCACCCGCTTCCGCGTCGGCCACTCCGCGCTCACCATGGCCGAGTACTTCCGCGACGACCTCCACCAGGACGTCCTGCTGCTCATCGACAACATCTTCCGCTTCATCCAGGCCGGCTCCGAGGTCTCCGGCCTGATGGGCCAACTGCCTTCGCGGCTCGGCTACCAGCCCACGCTCGGCACCGAGCTCGCCGGCCTGGAAGAACGCATCTGCAACACCGCCGGCGGCGCCATCACCTCCGTGCAGGCCGTCTATGTCCCGGCCGACGACTTCGCCGACCCCTCCGCCGTCCACACCTTCTCCCACCTCTCCGCCTCCATCGTGCTCTCCCGCAAACGCGCCGCCGAAGGCCTCTATCCGGCCATCGACCCCCTGCGCTCCGGCTCCAAGATGGTGAACCCGCAGATCGCCGGCGAGCGCCACTACCGCACCGCCCAGGCCATCCGCAAGACCCTCGCCGGCTACGAGGAGCTGAAGGACATCATCGCCATGCTGGGCATCGAGGAGCTCTCGCAGGAAGACCGCCGCACCGTCTACCGCGCGCGCCGCCTGGAGCGCTTCCTCACGCAGCCCTGCTTCGTCACCGAACAGTTCACCGGGCACCGCGGCCGCCTCGTCCCGCTCGAGGACGCGCTCAGCGGCTGCGAGCGCATCCTCAACGACGAGTTCGCCGCGTATCCCGAACAGTCGCTCTACATGATCGGATCCATCGACGAGGCCCGTAAGCCATGAACCTCAGGATCTGGGCGCCGGCCGAACTCGTGCTGAGCGAAAAGGCGGCCAAGGTGAAGGCCGAGACCGAAAGCGGCTGGTTCTGCGTCCTGCCGCGGCACGTCGATTTCGTCACGGCCCTGGTGCCGGGCATTCTCATCTACGAAACTCCCGCCGGCCAAGCCGGTTACGTGGCCGTGGACGACGGCATCCTGGTGAAGTGCGGGCCGGAGGTGTCCGTTTCGGTGCGCAATGCGGCCCGCGGCGCTTCCCTCGGCGCGCTGCGCGAAACCGTGGAGAGCCACTTCCGCGGCCTGCACGAGAGGGAGCGGGCCGCGCGCGTCTTTGAAGCCAAGCTGGAAGCCGAGCTGGTGCGGCAGTTGCTCAGCGTGGAGAAAGAGGCGGTGCGCCATGCCTGAGGATCGTCCGTTGCCCGATGCGCGAGCGCCCTCCTCCACCCGGCGGTTCATCGCCCGGGTCGCCGCCCGCGAAGCCCGCCTCATCCGCCGCGGGAAGCAACGGCCCCACAGTTTCTGGAGCGCCGTCTCGCTGGTCGGCCTCATCGGCTGGACGGTGGTGGTGCCGATGCTCGCCGGCATCGCCGTGGGCGCCTGGATCGACCGCAAATGGCCGAGCCGCCTTTCGTGGACCGTCATGCTACTCTTCGCCGGCCTCGCCGCCGGCTGCGCCAACGCCTGGCACCGCATCCGCGAGGAGCAGGAGGACCGCCAATGAACGTCCAGCTCATTGTGCTGCCCCTGATTCTCCTCGCGGGCTTCGGCCTCGGGCTCTTCTTCTATGGCGGGCTGTGGTTCACGGTCCGCGCGCTGGCCGCCGCCCGGCACCCCGCCCTGCTCATCGTGGCCAGCTTCTGGGCCCGCACCGCCGCCGTCATCGCCGGCTTCCTGTTCGTCATGGACCGCGAGTGGCAGCGCGCCGCCGTCTGCCTGGCCGGCTTCGTGGTGGCGCGCGCCGTTTGCACGCACTGGCTACCGCACCTGCCCGCCGGTAAAGGAGCCGCCTGACCATGGAGATCACGCCCGACCACCTGGTTCTCCTGCGCTGGGGCCTTTTCAACCTCAATGCCACCATCGTCTACACCTGGGCACTGATGCTGCTGCTGGCCGCCGCCGCTTGGCTGGGCACGCGCCACATCCGGCCCGGCGCCCCCGGCGGCCGCTGGCAGAACGTGCTGGAGGCCGTCGTCCTCACCATCCGCGGCCAGGTGCGCGAAATCAGCGGCCAGGACAACGGCGCCGAATGCATCCCCTTCGTCGGCACCCTGTTCCTGTTCATCGCCGTCTCCAACACGCTGGAGGTCGTGCCCGGCTGGCATCCCCCCACCGGCTCGCTCTCCACCACCACCGCGCTCGCCGTCTGCGTCGCCGTCAGCGTGCCGATCTTCGGCATCCGCCGTTCCGGGCTCAAAGGCTACCTGCACCACTACCTGACGCCCAACTTCCTGCTGGCGCCCATTCACCTGATGAGCGAATTCACACGCACCGTGGCCCTGGCGGCACGTCTCTTCGGCAACATCATGAGCGGATCCCTGCTCGTGGCGCTGCTGCTTTCCATCACCCCGTTCTTCGTTCCCGTCACCATGCAGGTGTTGGGTCTTCTCATCGGCCTCATTCAGGCTTATATCTTTTCCATTCTCGCGATGGTCTACATCGCCGCGGGGCTCCGCCGCCAGTCCGGCCCGGAAGTGGCGGCCAATGACGCGGATCGAACACCTTCAGGAGGGCCAGCTCATGGATAGCACCACGTGGATCGGACTCGTCTCCATCGGCAGTTCAGCACTCTGTATGACCTTCGGCTCCGTCGCCCCGGCGCTGGGCGAAGCCAAGGCGCTCCAGCAGGCGCTCAGCGCCATCGCCCAGCAGCCGGACGAAGCCGGCTCCATCAGCCGCACGCTTTTCATCGGGCTGGCCATGATCGAATCCATCGCCATCTATTGCCTGGTGATCTCGATCATCCTGATCTTCGCCAACCCGTTCTGGAACCACACCATCGCCGCGGCCGCGGCCGGGGGCGGAGGCTAGGCGCCCGTCCGGCCCGCGCAGGGAGGAAGACCATGCTCATCGACGGCTTGACCGTGGCCGCGCAAATCGTCAACTTTCTGTTGCTGGTGTGGCTGCTGAAGCGCTTTCTCTACCGGCGGATTCTCGACGCCATCGACGCCCGGGAGCAGCGCATCGCCGCCAGCCTCGCCGGTGCCGCCGCCCGCGAAAAGGAGGCCGGGGAGCAATTGGCCGCATACCAGGCGCGCTTGCAGGACTTCGAGCAGCAGCACGCCGCCATGCTCGCCCAGGCCCGGCTCGAAGCCGAAAAGCAATACGCGGAGATGATGGACAAGGCGCGCGACGGCGTCCGCGCGCTCGAAGCCCAGTGGCGCCAGGAACTCGACCGCGAGCGCGGCACTCTGCTGATGGACTTCCGCCGCCGCGTCGCCGCCGAAGTGGTGGACCTCACCAGGCGCACCCTTGTGGACCTCACCGGTCTCGACCTCCAGGAGTGCGCCGTCCGCGTCTTCCTCGAAAACATCCGCACTCTCGGTGACGACGCCCGCCGCAGCCTCTCTCAGGGCGACCTGCTGGTGCGCGCCGCCTTCGACGTGCCGGAGGAGACCAGAATCCGCATCCGCCAAGCCATGGAGGATCACCTGCAGACTCCGGTCCGGCTGCGCTTCGAGCGCGCCGCCAGCCTCGGCCTCGGCCTCGAGATGCGCGGCAACGGCTGGCGCATCGGCTGGAACTCGGAAAGCTACCTGGAGGCCGTCCAGGAGGACCTCGTCGCGGCGCTCGATCACGCCGCCGATTTCGAGTCTAAAGCGGGTGCCGCATGAAAAGCGAAGGCAGCCTGCATACTGTGCTCGAGCAGACGTTGGAGGCCGCCGCCAGGATCTCGCGCGCTCCCCGCGCCGCGCTGCGCGCCGAGGAGTACGGCGAAGTCACTTCCGTCGGCCACGGCGTCGCCCGCGTGCGCGGCCTGCCGGGCGTGCGCTCCGAAGAGCTGGTCCGCTTCCCCGGAGACCTGCTGGGCATGGCCTTCAACCTGGAGCCCGACGAAGTGGGCATCATCCTGTTGGACGAAGGCCCGGGCCTCGGCTCCGGCGCCCTGGCCCGCCGCACCCACCGCGTCCTCGACGTGCCGGTGGGCGAAGCCCTGCTCGGCCGCGTGGTGGACCCGGCAGGCCGGCCCCTGGACAACGCGGGCCCCGTCCGCACCACCGCCCGCGCCACCATCGAATCCCCCGCCCCGGCCATCATCGACCGCGCCCCCGTCACCGTGCCCATGAGCACCGGCGCCAAGGTCGTCGATGCGCTCATCCCCATCGGCCGCGGCCAGCGCGAGCTCATTCTCGGCGACCGGCAGACCGGCAAGACCGGCCTCGCCGTGGACTGCATCATCAACCAGAAGGGCCAGCGGATGATCTGCATCTACTGCGCCATCGGCCAGCGCAGCTCCTCGGTAGCCAAGGTGGTGGCTGATCTCCGCCAGCACGGCGCCGCCGCTTACTCCATCGTCCTCTTCGCCCCCGGCGACGCGCCCCCCGGCCAGCTCTTCATCGCGCCCTACGCCGCCATGGCCATGGGCGAATACTTCATGCGCAAAGGCCTCGACGCGCTGGTCGTCTTCGACGACCTCAGCCAGCACGCCCGCGCCTACCGCGAACTGTCGCTCCTGCTGCGCCGCCCGCCCGGCCGCGAGAGCTTCCCCGGCGACATCTTCTACATCCACTCGCGCCTGCTGGAGCGCTCCACCCACCTCCGCCCGGAGCTCGGCGGCGGCTCGCTCACCGCGCTGCCCATCATCGAGACGGAAGAACAGAACCTCGCCGCCTACATCCCCACCAACCTCATCTCCATCACCGACGGCCAGATCTACCTCACGCCCACGCTGTTCCAGAAAGGCGTGCTGCCGGCCGTCGACGTGGGCACCTCGGTCTCCCGCGTCGGCGGCAAAACGCAACTGCCGGCCTACCGCGCCGTGGCCGCCGACCTGAAGCTCTCCTACTCGCAGTTCGAGGAGCTGGAGGTCTTCTCGCGCTTCGGCACGCGGATCGACGAGCACACGCGCCGCACGCTGGCCCGCGGCCGCGCCGTGCGCGAAGCCCTCAAGCAGCCGCTTTACGATCCCCTGCCCGCCGCCGAGCAGATCGCCATCCTGCTGGCCGCCACCAGCGGCCTGTTCGACGACCTGCCGCCCGAAGGCGTGGCCGCCATCTCCGCCGGCATCCGCCGGCTGCTGCCCGTTGAATTGCCGCGCATCTACGAACTCGTCGACGGCGGCGCGGACCTCGATGCCGACTCCCGCCAGGCGCTGGTCGAAGCGGCCCGAAAGGCGGTGGACGCGTGGAAGCCCTCGAAAGCCTGAAGCGGACCATTCACGTCACCCGCGAATTGCAGTCGCTGGTGAAGACCATGAAGGTGCTGGCTGGCCTCAACATCCGCCAGTACGAGCGCGCCGCCCACGCCGTCGCCGAGTACAACCGCACCGTCGAAATGGGCCTCCAGATCGTGCTCCGCGGCCTGCCCGAGCCGTTCCCCGCCGCGCGCCCGGCGCCGGCGGGCCGTCTCGGCGCCATCGTCTTCGGCTCCGACCAGGGCATGTGCGGCACGCTGAACGATGCCATCGTCACGCACGCCGCGCGCGCCCTTTCCCGGCTCGCCCGGCGTCATCCGGACCAGGCCGTGGCGGCCGTCGGCGTGCGCGCGGCCGCGCAATTGGAAAACGAGGGCCGCGCGCCGGAGGCCGTCCTGCCTGTGCCCGGCTCCGTCAGTGGCATCGGACCGGCCGTGCACGACCTGCTGGCCCGCGTCGAAGAGTGGCGCGGCCGCGGCATTGGCATGGTGGTCCTGTTCCACTGCCGCCTCGTCACCGGCGTCTTCTACCGGCCGCGCGGCCTGCGCCTGCTGCCCGTGGATGCGGAGTGGATCCGCGGCCTGCAGGCCCGCCGCTGGCCCACGCGCGTGCTGCCCACGTACTTCCTGGACACGGAGCAACTGCTTCACGCCCTGCTGCGCGAGTACCTGTTCGTCTCAATGTATCGAGCCGCCGCCGAATCGCTGGCCAGCGAAAACGCCGCCCGCCTCGCCAGCATGCAGGTGGCGGAGCGCAACATCGAGGACCGCCTGAAGGCGCTCACCTCCGAGTTCCACCAGTCCCGCCAGGCGGCGGTCACCTCCGAACTGCTCGACATTATCTCCGGCTTCGAAGCCTTGAAGGGCAAGACCCGCGCCTAGGAGTCTGTCGGAGCTAGGACTTTCCCAGCGCACTGAGAGGCCCAGCCGGAATAGGTGAGTGGCCAGTGGGTAGGGTCCGGCTGGTGGCTTTCGGGTGAACGGCGTCACGACGCGTCGTTTTGAATGGCCCCAGAGCGATTCCCTGCCGCTTTTCAGGCGGTTTGCGGCGACCAACCGGAGCGAAACAGCTTGGGCAGATTGTGAGTCAGGCAAATCAGTTTCCATTCGGCTCCGACGTTATCCTTGCCGCGGAAACTGAACTGCCGGAAGCCGCGCCGCTCCTTGGTCTGACCGAAGACCGGTTCCACAATCGCC